>CALRTZ010000001.1:0-149505 GCA_943371235.1 Sphingobacterium thalpophilum
ATCGACCCGCTATACTACATAGTACATCTCAAAGAACTTCCTCTCAACCTATCGCTGAGAATCGCTGTTAGTCGTGGCCTCGATCCACCCGTTTCTGTTTACTAACCTGTTTTTTTATTTCAACTTTTTCTCGACCTTTCGACGTTCCGACAATTCGATGTTTTATTATCCCCTCGTTTGGGGACTGCAAAGGTAGAAATGTTTTTCGGTTTACAAAAATTATTTTTAAATATATTTCTGATAAAAACGCCCTACAACTCCTCTGCGGGGATGCAAATGTAGAAATGTGAACGCACTCTCACAAGACTAGGCACCAATTTTTTTCAATATTAATTTTAACCCCTTGAAACTTAATCGAAAAACTTATATACCGTAGCTCCATTTTATTCGTTTTAGCTAAAAATTTTAATAACTAGCGCTAAAAACTATATTTGCACAATGTTTAAATCAGTAAGAATTCAAATAAGTTTACTCCTTATATTAACTATTAGCCTACAAGCTTGTAAAAGTGAATATCAAAAGGTCTTGAAAGGCAACGACCTGCCAAAGAAATATGAAATGGCTGTAAAGTATTACAATGATGAAGATTACTTCCGTGCATTTCAGCTATTTGATGAATTAGTAAACGTATACCGTGGTACCGAGCAAGCTGAAAAGATTTATTACTACTATGCTTATTGCCATTACGGACTAAAAGATATGATAAGTGCACGCTTTCATTTTCAGAATTTTGCAGAAACTTACCCCCGAAGCACTTATACGGAAGAATGCAGATACATGGCTGCATATTGTTATTTCTTAGATTCACCAGATTTTACACTCGACCAAGACAATACCTACAAGGCAATAGAAGCTATGCAGCTCTTTATTAATATGTACCCACAATCTCAACGAGTTGCTGAAAGTAATACTATTATCGATAGATTAAGAGAGAAACTGGAGTCGAAATCTTTTTATAATGCAAAAATATATTACAGTATTGGCGATTATAAATCGGCAGTATTTGCGTTTAGAAACTCTTTAATTGACTTTCCTGACAGTAAATACAGAGAAGAAATGATGTTTTTAAGCATTAAATCTGCCTATTTATATGCAGAAATGAGCATCGATAGTAAAAAATCAGAAAGATTTTTGGAAACTATGGAATATTATCAGACCTTTGTGGATTCTTACGCGACAAGTAAATATTTAAAAGAAGCACAAAGTATTTTTAATAATTGCATCGCCAATATTGAACAATTAAAGAAATTATCAAATTAATATGAGTAATACAGCAAAAAATACCACTCCAACTTCTACAATCACAAGAGATATTCGTGAATTAGATGGTAAAACTGGAAATCTTTACGAAAGCGTAGTTGTTATTTCTAGAAGAGCTAACCAAATATCTGCTGCTTTGAAAGAAGAGTTGAATAATAAACTATCTGAATTTGCTACTTCTAATGACAATTTAGAAGAAGTATTTGAAAATAGAGAGCAAATTGAAATTTCTAAATACTACGAAAGAATGCCAAAAGCTTCCCTTTTAGCTACTCAAGAATTTTTAGAAGATAAGATTTATCAAAGAAAACTTACTGAAGAATAATCATTCAACCCTCTCCCTCGAGAGGGTTTTTTTATATCTTAGTGTTATAGATTCGTATTATGAAAGGTAAAAAAATACTGATCGGTATTACGGCGAGTATTGCCGCATATAAAATAGCTAACCTAATTCGTTTGTTGATAAAAGCTGGTGCCGAGGTGCAAGTAATCATTACAAATGATGCAAAAGAATTCATCACTCCTTTAACACTTTCTACCCTTTCAAAAAAACCTGTATATTCTGATTTCGTAAAAAATGATTTAGGCGAATGGACTAACCATGTGGAACTAGGACTTTGGGCCGATGTTTTTTTAGTAGCCCCAGCAAGTGCTAACACCATTGCTAAAATGGCTAATGGACTTTGTGATAATTTATTATTAGCAACTTATCTATCGGCGAAATGCCCTGTATTATTTGCTCCTGCAATGGACTTAGACATGTACATACATCCATCCACCAAAAAAAATATTAGCACATTAGAATCTTACGGAAATAAGTTAATTTCTGCACGACATGGTGAATTAGCGAGTGGATTAATTGGTGAAGGCAGAATGGCGGAGCCAGAAGAATTATTTTTAGAGATAGATTCATTTCTCTCAAAAAAAAAAGACCTAAGCAATAAAAAAGTATTAATTACAGCAGGCCCAACCTATGAAGCCATAGATCCTGTGAGATTTATAGGCAATCATTCTACAGGGAAAATGGGATTAGCTTTAGCACTCGAATGTTATAACAGAGGTGCTGAAGTGAGTTTAGTTTGTGGACCCAATCAATTAAATTTGAAAGAATTTCCTTTTAATACTATTGAAGTTCAATCATCAACTGAAATGTATAATGCTTGCATCGAATTGTTTGAGCATACAAACATTGCCATTATGAGTGCAGCGGTTGCAGATTATAAAGTTGCAGAGGTTGCTTCACAAAAAATTAAAAAGAAAGACGAGACACTACATTTAGAATTAACCAAAACTATTGACATTTTAAGCAGTTTAGGTAAATTGAAAAAGAAACAACTACTTGTTGGTTTTGCACTTGAAACTGAAAATGAAAAAAGTAATGCCGCCGATAAATTAGTACGTAAAAATGCTGATATGATTGTGTTAAACTCTTTAAACGATAAAGGTGCAGGTTTTGGGGGTGATACTAACAAAATAAGCATCATCCACAAAGACAAACACGTCATTGACTTTGACTTAAAAAATAAAAAAGAGGTGGCGGTAGATATTATCAACGAAATTGTTTCGTTAATGAATTAGCTTTAATACAATGATTAAAAAATATACCTTAATTCCTATTTTCCTACTTCTTGCCTTGTTCTCTAAAGCGCAAGACCTTAATTGTAAAGTTCAGATTATTACTCAACAATTAGCGACTACTGATAAATCTATTTTTATTGAAATGGAGAAATCAATATTTGAGTTTATTAATAACACAAAATGGACTACCGATATTATTCAAATAAATGAAAGAATTGAGTGTAATTTAATTATCAACGTTAAGGAACAATTGGGTATTGATGAATTTAAAGCAACAGCACAAATACAATCTAGTAGACCCATATATAATACCTCTTACAATTCTACCATGTTTAATTACATGGACGAAGATTGGATTTTTAAATACATCATTAATCAGCCATTAGAGTTTAATGAAAATGATGCAAGGTCAAATTTAACCTCGCTAATTGCATACTATGTATACATTATGGTTGGTTTAGATTATGATAGTTATTCTTTATTTGGTGGAACAACGTATTTTCAAAAAGCTAGGCAAATAGTTAACAATGCTCAAACTCAACCGGGTAAAGGTTGGAAGGCATTTGATGGTACTAGAAATCGTTTTATTTTAGTTGACAATTTATTAGACAACAATTTTAAACCACTACGCGAAACGAATTATAAATACCATCGTTTAGGAATGGATGTAATGTCGCAAAACGTAGAAAATGGTAGGGAAGAAATTAAAGAATTATTGCCGAAATTATTAAAGCTTGCAAGAGAAAGGCCCAACTCTATGCTCTTAAATATTTTCTTTTCGGCAAAGAGTGATGAGTTTGTAAATATATTTAGCAGAGCGGTTCAGACCGATAAACAAGCAATTATTCAGACCCTATCCGATATTGATCCGGGTAATAGCAATAAGTATCAGCAGATTAGCAGGAGTAACTAAGTTTCTCTTTTCCATTTTTTTATCATTATTTTCCTTTATTTTAGCATTGGAAAAAGATATGTGCTATGCTTAGGAAACTCATCATTAAAAATTTCGCAATCATTGACGAATTGGAGTTAGAACTTCATAGTGGATTTAACATCATGACCGGTGAAACGGGTGCAGGTAAATCCATTATATTAGGTGCGTTGGGATTATTACTCGGTCAACGATTTGATTCCAAAAGCCTAAAGAATAATCAGAAGAAATGTATTATTGAAGGTCATTTTAAGCTGAATGGTTTTTCATTACAATCATTTTTCAAGGAAGCAGATTTAGATTACGATGAACACTGTATTATACGTAGAGAAATATCTGTAGATGGGAAATCGCGTGGTTTTATTAATGATACACCAGTAAACATCCAAATGTTAAAATCTTTGGGTGAACAATTAGTTGACATCCACTCACAACATGAAACGCTTGCTTTAAATACCTCTTCTTATCAACTACATGTTATTGATAGTGTAGCAAACCACAAAGATTTATTGTTAAAATACCAATTGGGATTTACCAGGTATCAACAAATTCTCAAAGAAATAAACTCTTTAGAGTTGGCCTATGAGCAAGCCATTAAAGAACAAGATTATATTAAATTTCAGTTTGATGAATTAATACAGGTTGGGTTGGTTTCTGAAGAACAAGCTGCTTTAGAAAACGAACAAAGTTTGTTAAGCCATGCCGAAGAAATACAGCAGAAATTATCTTTCATTGACGGGATTTTACAATCAGACGACCATTCATTAATTGATCAATTAAAAATAATTACACAACATTTACAATCACTCGAAAAGATAAATCCTAATATTGAAAAAATTTCGGAGCGTATTAAAAGTTTATTAATTGAAGTTAAAGACATTACTTCTGAAATTGAAGATATTGCAAGTAATACGCATATTAACCCAGAACGTTTGCAAATTATACAGGAGCGCTTAGATTTAATTTTCAGACTTCAACATAAACATCGTGTAGACAGTGTTTTAGAATTGATAAATATACAAGATGAGCTCGACCATAAATTACAAACATTCGATCATCAAGATGAAGAAATACAAAAACTAAAAGTAGAAAGCGAAGGTCTTGAAAATGAATTACGAGTAATGGCGAAAACGATTTCTGCTAACAGGCAGAAGAGTTTTGGAGTTGTGATCAAAGACATCAGCGCAAATTTAAAGGAGCTTGGAATACCAAATGCAAATTTAGAGATTGAACATTCAACAAATGAAGCAATTCTAACAAAGGATGGTATAGATGAGCTTAAAATATTATTTAGTGCAAATAAAGGTCAAAAAGCAGAAAGCATTAGTAAAGTAGCATCAGGAGGTGAACTTTCAAGAGTAATGTTGTGTATAAAATCTTTATTAGCGAAAAAAGAAAAATTGCCAACTATTATTTTTGATGAAATTGACACGGGGGTTTCTGGAGAAGTTGCTTTAAAAATGGGAGCCATTATGCGCAGTTTGTCTGAGAACATACAGGTGATTAGTATTACCCATTTGCCACAAATTGCAGGATTAGGTGCACATCATTATTATGTATACAAAGACCATAGTGCAGCTGAAACGGCTACAAAAATAAAAGAATTAGACCCTAACGAGCGAATTGTAGAAATAGCTAAAATGTTGAGTGGAGATAACCCTAGTGCAGGGGCCTTAGAAAATGCCAAAGAATTACTTAAATTAAACTAATACAATTATATTTACCATATCAATCAATTAACAAAATATGTCGCATAACTTATTAGCCGGAAAAAGAGGAATTATCTTTGGGGCTTTAAACGAAAGTTCGATTGCTTGGAAAGTAGCTCAAAGAGCAGTTCAAGAAGGCGCAAAAATTACATTAACAAATGCTCCAATTGCATTGCGTATGGGCGAAATGAACGCTCTTGCTGAAGAATGTAAAGCTGAAATTATTCCTGCTGATGTTACCAACATGGAAGACTTAGCTAATTTATTTACAAAATCGGTAGAAATTCTTGGAGGTAAAATTGATTTTGTATTACACTCTGTTGGAATGAGTATTAATGTGCGTAAAGGCATCCATTATACAGAAGCTAACCATGAGTTTATGCACAAAGGATTTGATATTTCTGCAATGTCATTACACCGTGTGTTACAAACTGCCTATAAACAAGATGCTATAAATGAATGGGGTTCTGTGGTTGCTTTATCATACATCGCTGCTCAAAGAGTATTCCCAGACTATAATGATATGGGTGATGCTAAGGCATTGCTTGAATCTATAACAAGAAGTTTTGGATATCATTATGGAAAACATCGCCATGTTCGTGTGAATTCTATTTCGCAATCGCCAACCTATACAACTGCAGGTTCTGGAGTTAAGGGCTTTGATGGATTCTATAATTATGCCGATAAAATGTCGCCATTAGGTAATGCTACAGCAGACCAATGTGCTGATTATTGTATAACGATGTTCAGTGATTTCACTAAAATGGTTACGATGCAAAATCTTTTCCATGATGGTGGTTTCTCATTTACTGGTGTAAGCCCAGATGTAATTGAATCTTTGGCTACTAAATAAATAATTAGATGTTAGTCATTAGTCGTTAGTCGTTAGACAGTCTAACGACTAACGACTAATGACTAGCGACTAGTAAATATGAATTTCTTTAGCGCAATTTATCAGCAATTACAGCTTAATGCTAACAAAGAAATTATTACATGGCCTGATGGGACTAAATCTACTGGCCAAGATCTTTTACATAGAATTTCTGAAATTCAAGCATCATTACCAGAATCTGGTAATAGGATATTAATAGCTCAACCGTTTAATTTTGATACACTATGCATAATACTTGCTTGTATTGGTAATGGCAACCCCGTTTTAATTTATCCGAAAAATATCGGGTTGAAAAATTCTGTTACTTATTTCAAACAATACAATATTAAACATGCCTTCGTAAAAAATATTCTTTTAAGTCTGTATTTAAGTTGGAAGGGTATTCAAACATTAACTATAAAATCAACATCTATATTAAAAATTAATATTCAAGAAATTGAAAATGATCATATAGCACTTATCAGTTTTAGCTCTGGCAGTACAGGTGTAAACAAAAGCATAGAACGAACACATGTATTACTTACTGAGCAAGTAAATGCAATTCAACATTCATTTAAAAACTGGGAATCAAAAACGGATTACCCATTGTTTGCCAATATTTTACTTTATAATTTATCAATCGGTAAAAAAACAATTATCCCAGCAATAAAGAATTTTGACTTGCACTATTTGGATTCTGAAAAAATAATTAATCAGTTGATTAATGAAAACATAGAAACAATTACAGGCAATGAATATTACTTTAATAATTTATGTGAAGCATTATTAGTAAAAAAACAAAGCATAAAAAAAATCAAAGGCATTGGAATTGGGGGCTCTCCTATTTCTAATTTATTGATTGAAAAAATAAAAAAGTGTTTCCCGAAGGCAACTATTCAAATAATATACGGATCAACAGAAGCTGAACCTATTAGTATAAAAATAATTGAAGAGGAATTATGCCCAGTTTACTACGGATACAATGTAGGTACTGTACATCCATCATTAGAAATAAAAATCAACAAACTATTTAGCACTAACATACACGGGAATGGTATTGAAATTGGTGAGATTTTAGTTAAGGGAAAACACGTTGCAATACAAGACAATAGCGATTATTTATATACCGGCGACTTTGGATATTTATTAAATAACGAATTATATTTAACTGCAAGAACTGGAAATACAGAAATAATAGAAGGATTTCAACACTTACAATTAGAACATTGTGTATTGTATAATTTAAGAAAATCTGTTGCAATAAAAATAATTGATGGTACAATCTATTTATATTCTGAACATAAAATTGAAAAAAAAGAGTTAGAAAAGATATTTTTTATTACCTTTAATAGTAAGTTCCCCATCGTTATTAAACATACAAAAATACCAAAAGACCCAAGACATATGTCTAAAATTTTGTATCATAAAATTAAATGAAGTCGGAATTCCATCAAATAGAACTCAACAGAATTAGGTATTCTATCGTTTGGGAAGATTATCAATCTTTTTATGCGGGTTTAGATATACATCGCGACGATGAACTATTAATCATAACTTCAGCCGGTTGTAATGTTTTGAATGCTGTACTAAAACTCCCAAAACGGATTACTGCAATTGATATAAATCCATATCAAAACAAATTATTGGATTTTAAAATTCAACTGTATAAATATTCCGATTACGATACGCTTGCAACTTTATTAGGTATTCGAAAGAACAAGACTTGCCTAGAAGCATTTGAAAATGTTAAAGATTTATTTGTGAAGGAAGATTACTTAGCATGGAAAGAGTTTTTCGGTAAACATCCTGATGGTTTATTAAGCAGCGGTCAACTAGAAAAATACATCACAAGTTTTTATCCAAGTTTAAATGAGGCAGAACAAGTGCAAATACGTAAATTATTTAATACAAATAATTTAAAAGAACAATCCTTGATATTTACTGAACTTATTAATAATACAACTTTTGAAGTCAAATTTAAAAAACATTTTGATGATGGACAATTAAGTAAAGGAAGAGATCCTCGATTATTTAAATATGCTGATGAAAATGGAGGAGTTGCATTTTATAATAGATTTGTAAACTACACGAAAAAAGAATTACTAAAAAACAACTTCTATTTAAATTTTTTCTTTTTTGGTATAACTGGTATTGATGAAAACATTTTGCCACCTTGTTACCGTTTAGAAAATTTTCATGTTATTAAAAACAACTGCGATTTAATTGAAATGCATACATCAGATGTTATAGAGTATATAGAACTTGATGAAGCAAAAAGTATTACTAAAACAAGCCTATCTAATATATTTGAATACACAAGTACTGGAGATTTTGAACAAGCCATTGCGAGTATAAAACATCATACACAAATAAATACATTGTTATTTTGGAATTTATTACATGAGCAAGGCATCAGTAAACCTTCCATTTATTATATAAACAGTCAAAAATCTGAACAGATTTCACAAAAAGAGTCGTGTTTTTATTTTAAAAATGTGCGAGTACTAAATTTTAAAAAATGAATAAAGAAAAATATTTCAGCAAGGAATTTATTCATGAAATGTTGATTAAAAACAATGTGACATCTGAAATAAACGTGTACGATGTAGAACAATTTGACATTGATAATTCTGCAAGTATTTTAGTTACGTTAACTTCTGAAAGCTCGGATGAATTTATTGGTCACTTTGGTATTCGTGTAACATATAGTATTAATGGAAATACTGCTACCAAAAAAATGGTAATGAAAGTTAAACCACATGGTACAGCTATTTCTGAAATGTTGAATGGTTTATCATCTATGTGTAGCGAAGATGTACATAAAGAATATGAAAAGGTAAAAAACATTACTGGTTTTTATGATACACATGATAAAGAAATATTTATATATGAGAATGCCTCGTCAAACATGTTTCCTCTTATATATGGTAGCTATATAAATGAACAAGAAAATGTATATGTGCTGCTGATGGAATATTTTGAAGATGCTATTTTATTAAACTCAGTAATGGATACTGAGGCTTGGGATGTTTCTAAAATTCAAATTGGCGTGGATGCTATGTTGGCTTGGCATAAAATAAATACAGGCAATACAACTTGGTATACTTCTAACTATAACGATTACAGAACGGAAGAACAGATACAAAAATTACAAGCTACTTGGCAGGCATTACTAAATAATGCAACAGAAAAATTCCCGGAATTATACTCTAATACTTTTACTCAAAAATTAACTAAAGGAATTAAGGAAATACGAGTGTTATGGACAGAGTTGGAATATGTTCCGAAAAGTGTTGTGCATAACGACTTTAATCCAAGAAATGCCTATTTCAAAATAAAAGAAAACTTAGATCCAGCTATTTGTGTGTACGATTGGGAACTGGCTACGATACATTTCCCGATGTACGATTTAGTAGAGTTTTTATCGTTTACAGCGAGTAGTTTAAGTGACGATGAACTTTTGTATTTTATAAGGTATTTCCAAGCAGAAATGGCATCAAACGTTGAACTTTATGAAGAAGATTCAATATTTAATGCATGTTTATTATGCAGTATATATGATTTCGGATTACATAGAATTGGAATGTATATGATGGCACATTCTGTAAGTCCATATCCTTTTATGCCTCATGTATTAAAAAATTACGAACGCCTATTGAATTATGCAACTCAACATTGATAAGAGAAAAGTGCGTACATAGATTTATCATGCGGGAAATAATTACTAAATCTAAGGGAAACATTTCCTTCTCTCATTAGACAAAAGAGCACCTCTTCATAATATTCTTGAAAAGAAATCATCCCATAGGCGCCTAAAAAATTCATCAATCCATTTTTTCTAAAATCCGGATGCACGCCTACTGATTTTGCTAGTAAAGTTTTCTTTTTCAATAAATGATAATGATCATTGAAAGTAATGGTTTCGGGTGCATCACTTAATTCCATGTAATTCGGATGACACAAACTTATTGCCGCAAGCCTACCCGATTTCTGATCGCGAAAAGTTACAGAAGAATGTGGGCATAATCTGTTTACAAAATTACAAGTGAATATTGAATTAAATTGTTCGAAAGTTATTTCTCGATAAAAGGGATTATCACCGAATGTCTCGTGAATTAAGGTATATAACTCGAATTTATTTTCTTCCCAAAACTTTGCAGTAATTGGAATAAAATCAAAAGGTATGGTTTTTAAATCTGTTAATAACGATTCTTTATTAAAATACACGTCTTTAATGGTTTCTTTGGTAATCATTCTACTCTCGTACTCTGTTTCAATTTTAAAACCGTTGTTCATTAATAAATCCAGGTAATAATTTGGATTTACTGGTTCTTTATCAAACTGTAGCCATGATGGAAACTTGCCAATTCTAACTCTGTAAGGCAAATAGGTGTTAAAATTTATTGGACCAATGAGTTGTTTATAGTTTTTATTTTTGGCATCTTCTTTTAATAAATCAAAAGCTTGTTTATTCAAAGAAGCATCGTTCTGAGTTTCCCAAAAACCAAAATAGGCAGTATCGGAACTTGGGGGAAAAATTCCCATTAATCTAATATTTTCATGGTCTGTATAAATAAACAACTCCTGATCTTCTATAAAATTATTGATTAAAGTAGAAACAGATTGATGAGTTTCTTGGAATTTAAGTCCAGCATTTACATAAATCTGTTGAGGAATTGAAGTAAAAGAAATTGGCAAACCCTCTGTGTAATTAATTCTTTCCATACGTAATAATTTTTATTTCACCATTAAGCGGATTCAATTCTATAACATCTCCAGTACGTATTTGTTGCAATAATTCTGGAACATTTATAATACTAGGTTTATTCATTTCTCTTAATAATATCACAGAATGAGATAATGATGAACCTCTTTCAATAATAACGCCCATTGAAGATGGGAACAAGGAAATCCAACCTGGGTCTGTGCGTTTAGCAATAATTATTTTGCCTTGTACTTCTAAATCATCGTTCACATTATCAACAACAATGGCTTCACCCACAACTATCCCTCCCGCACAACCTTCACCTTGTAAGGTATCTTTCTTTACAGCATTAGCCAAATTATTAGTATCAATTGGCATAGGGAAATATACTCTATCTGGAACTTCTACATTAGTATAATGCAAGCATTCTGTTTTTCTATTTTCTATAATTTCAATTAAATTTAAATCCATAGAATTTTTGATTGCTAACTCTATTTCTTTTTCATTTAAATAAAAAATATCTGTTTGTGTATGTATTTTATGTTGCTTAAATAAAATATCTGCAATCGATAAATAAATGGTTCTGTACATTCCAAACAGGTGTGTACGTTTTAATCTTAATGCTTCTCTATTTTTAATGCTGATTAATAATTTTCGAACAGATTTGGGCATTATTTCGGTATCGGGATTGGTTTGTTCGAAACTGGTGTTCGTATTATTCAGGTATATCTTGAGGTACTTGTAAAAAATAGCTCGATCGATACGCATGGTGATTGTTTCTAACTTCAATTCTGCAATGGTTCTATCTCCATAATCATTTACAAACTCTTCTATATTTTTATAAATAGTTGGGTGATGTTGTGTAATGTATGAATGTATATCAACATCATTATTAATGATTTTAGTTTTAATATCTGGAAATAAGTTTATTTGATTTGCAAGCTTTTCAAGTGCGATACCTTGTTTGTAACTTGCTATACCGTTGGTACCGAATTTAAATTTGCTAAGGTATAAGTCGGGATTTTCGATGCCTATACTTTTTAATACTCTATGAACTTTACCATTCTGCATCATCACATAAAAATCGTTAATAATGGGTACCGACCATTTGTTTAATAAATTTATATCGAGCAATTCTTTTTCTTGCCATAAATCTCTTAAAGTATAATTTTCATTACTGCTTAAGCGATTATAAAACTGTGTATGATAGGCTGTAAAATTTTCAATAAATGTTTTAATACTTTTTTCGAGTTTAAAAAATGCAATACTTAATTTTACAATATTGGAAATTAAACTAGGCAGTAGTTTTAATTTATCTACAAAACTTTTTTCAGTATTAATTACAAATTCGACGGGTTCTTTTAAGCCCATCATCCTTTCCATGTCTGCTTTATTTTGCTTAAACGATGGAAGCAATTGTAGGCCTTTATACCAGTTATTAATATTGTAATATATTCTGCCTTTATAAATTCCTAATAAATTCTCCACTGTATTTTTATGAGCATCTATTGTACTTTGGGGTAATTGCAAAGCCTTCATGGTTTGCGTGTAAACAGTTGCATAGGCTCTTTGGGCGAAACTAAATGTAAGAGGGCTTATTACTCCAGAGTAACTTTCTTGAATATTCGAATTATCAAATACTACTAACTCTTCTATTTTCTGCGTAATGGCTCTGCTTTGCAAATACCAAATTTTATTACTAGCAATTGCAAATTCAATATCTTGTGGATGTTTAAGTGTCCTCTCTAACAATATACCTGTATTAAATAGCTCGAGTACTAAATCAGCCGATATGCTTTCTGACCCAACAAGTTCATTTGATAGCGGAATATTTATTAAGCCTACATCATTTAAAATATATTTTGAAGTTTTATCTGCATATTTTTTACGATAAAAAGTCGCATTATTTTTTAAAAAATAAAATTCATCAGCATCTAATTCTCCTGAAACTAATCCTTCGCCTTGTCCGTATACACTATGTATTGCTAACTCCTGTGGATACTTGGGGTTGGTTGTAAACATTACCCCACTTATTTCAGAATTAATTTGCTGCTGAACAATTACAGCTGTTTTTATGTCTAATGTTAAATTGTTTATTTTTCTATATTGGATGGCTTGTTCTGAAAATGCACTTGCAATACAATTCTTTATGGCTAATAAAACATCTTCAAATTTTCGTTGGTTTAAATACGTTTTCATGATTCCAGAAAAGGCATATTGTGCGCCATCTTCATCGGCTACAGAGGAACGTACAGATACACCCTTTTTTTCAGCTTCACAATTTTTAAGAAATTCCTTCAATTGCTTTGTCGAATATTCATTCAATATAAAAGAATTTATTTCTGCTGCTGAATGTATGTTTATGCTTTCAAATGGCAGTACAATAAAAGCGGGCACATTTAAGCCTAATGCTTGCAATTGATATAGTCCATTGGCTTTTCCACCAATAGTTTTGTTATTTATATCATTTGCTTTCAGGATAAACATGCTATATAAAATAAAGTAGAATAAGGGATAAATAGGAAAGCAACATCATTATAGAAACTTTTTTTTCATTACTTCGAAATGCTTTTTCTGATGGATTTTTAATTGTTTTTAGGTATTCAATAATTACCCACAAGCAAACAAGTAGTAGTACAAAATATAATACTACAGGAACATTTAAAACTGTAAATAACATCATTAAACTTAGGTTCATTCCTATTGCTAAGCCCATAATTAAATATTGAGCATTATGTAAACCTAGCTGTTTAGAATAAGAATCAACCCTTGGGCGTTCGGCATCTGCAGAATGAGTTTTGCGAGCAATTTCAAATGCAAAACCACTTAATAAACTCAATAAAAGCAAATAAACCAAGGCATTGTTATATACAAACTGAACGTTAAATGAACTCCATATCCATAGTATTATAAGTGGCATAATAACCATGTGAGAAATTGCATACACTAATAAATTTTTGGTTAATAATTTGGGGATAAAAAACTCATACCTCATTATTATAGAATAAAAGAGCGCAATAAACCAAGTGATTTGTGAGGCTACACCTGCTTTATAAACCCAAATAAGTTCGATAATTAGCCCTATAGTTGCTAGTATTTGTAAAGTTTTTAGATTTATTTTTCCAGATTGAAGCACACGGTTTGGGTGATTAATTACATCTATCGAAAAATCTTTCATTTCATCAAACACACGTAAGCGAAAAAAGAATGAAATAACAGATAGTACACCTATACAATGAAATGTAATGGAATGAGTATTTCCAGCAATTAACATTTGATGCACTACAAACACCATTGCGTATAATATGAAAAACAACATCATATTAATAAATGGAAAACGCTCGTTTAAATAGTTTAGTAAATACTTAAATTTCATATCTTTAAATATGCTAAAAAAATTATACCCATTCAGATATATTGTATTACTTATTATATTAATTCTTGCTGCTTTTAGTATAAATGGTATTAAAAAAGCAATTGTAGTTGATAACAGTTTGGAGGTTTGGTTTTTAAAAGACGACCCTTCTGTAATCGATTACAACGAGTTCAAACAAAAATTTGGGAACGACGAAATTATCATGCTTATGCTTAAAGATAAGCAAAGTATGTTAAACAAAGAACAAAGTTTGAAATTGCAAAAACTAAGCAAAGCATTGTTATCTCAAGCAGATGTAAAAGCTGTATTTTCTGCTGTAGACCAAGAAATCATAGAACTTGGCTTATTAGGACCTAAGAAAAAGAAACTAGTAGAGCTATACAACGAAAAAAGTATAAGAGCTTATTACAATAAAAACAAAAGTTTAAAAAATCAATATTTTTCAGAAGACGAGAAGAGTACACGAATTATTATAGTACTAAAAAACATTCCGAATTTTGATGCAGAAAGAGGCAGGATAATTAAATCCATAAAAAAACAAACTGACGAAATAATGGGTGCCGAACATACTTTTTGGGGTGGCATTGGGATTATTTACGAAGGGCTAAACACCCTGTCGGCACAAGACTTTGGAAAGTTTTTAGGTTTGGGTTATTTAGCCATGTTTATTATAATTCTGATTTTATACAGAAGTTTTTGGGTGGTGTTACATGCATTATTAACAGTATCTCTTTCCACTTTCTATTGCTTGGCATTATATGGTGCAATGGGGTATCAATTAAATATAATGACCAGTTTGTTGCCAACGATTTTTGTGTTACTCGGGGTTATGGATACTCTGCATATATACAACGAACGAAATAACTTAATACGAAGTGGAAATACAAAACAAGAAAGTGCCTTTGAGGCCATGGCAAAAGAAATTAAACCTTGTTTATTTACTACTTTAACCACTATGGCGGGTTTCTTGGCATTATTGAGTAGCCCAATGTCGATTTTACAAAGCTTTGGTTTTTTTGCTGCTTTTGGGATTGCTCTGTGTTTTATTTTCACGTATATACTTGGTTTATTTTTTCTGCCAATAGCGAACGCACATTCACCCTCTGAAATTGGAATTTTAAAGAGCTTATTGAAAATTGAAGGATTGGTGATAAGAAAAAGGAAAATAGTAGTAGGTATTTATGTTTTACTTTTTGGGATTTGTATTTATGGCATCACTCAAATAAAAACAGATACCGAAACCATGAGTTATTTCCCGAAAGAGCATGAAGTAATTAAGGATCATTATACTATCGAAAATTCTTTTGGAGCATACATGCCTTTAGAATTAAGTATAGAATCTAAAAACGATGAATTATTTTCTGCAAATACCATTATGAAATGTAATGAATATTCAGAACACTTAATAAAAAACAAGATTGCCGAAAAAGCGAATGGATATTATACGTTCCTGCAAGAAACCAATCGATTTTTACCAATAAATTTGCGCGACGATTCTATGGTATCTTATCATAAATCTGCATATTATTTCAAATGGATAAATCCCACATTGTACCAATACTATGTAAACGATGCAAGCAATTCTGCAAGAATAACTTTGTTTGGAAAAATTCCGAGTGCTGCAGAATTAACTCAAAAATCTGAAGCGGCCTTAAGCATTGCGGATTCTATTTTCGGCAAAAACTATATTGTAAAAGCTGGTGGCTATCAGCCCATGTACTCTAAAATTGCAAACTATACAGTACAATCACAAGTGTATAGCATCATCATTGCATTTGCCGCAATCTTTATTTTGATATGGGTTTTTATTAGGGATTTCAAATTAGCTGTTGTAGCAATTGTTACCAATGCTTTTCCTATAGCCTGTATTTTTGGCACTATGGGTTTATTAAATTATCAACTCGATTTGGCTACTGCAAGTATAGCGGCCATTTGTTTAAGTTTTTGTGTTGATGATACGATACACTATATTTTTCATTACAAAAGAATACGAACAACAGATGGCTTACATGATATTAGAATAAAAACATTAAAACATGTAGGTGCCGCAATTGTAATGACAAGTATTGTATTGTTTGCAGGATATATACTGTTACTTTTTGGTTCGCTGAAAACGGTTTATTACTTTGGATTGCTAACTAGCATAGCCATAGTTACAGCATTAATTGCACAGTTAACATTACAGAGTGTATTGTTGTATTATATGGATAAAAAAAAGCCCGAATAAATCGGGCTTTTTTTATGATGCAGTATTTTCATCCTCTTTTTATTTTCTCGGATAGCTCACTCCGATCTTACCGCGATGTCGACCAAAATTAATTTCTTCAAAATTATCGCTCCTTAGACGACAAGAGAAATCTAATTCGAAAGTTACAACAGGATCACCTAACTCATTGTTTTCGTATGTCTCAACGTTTTCAATTTTAAAGAATGAACCATCTTGCAGAATAGGATCACTTCTAAAAACTTCACCATTTTTATTTCTATAGGTTATAATTACTTGTGACAAATGCATAGAATCTACAGATGTTAATGGCACTTGATAGTGCTTGAAGGAATTTTGACACGGTTCTGGAATTTGTGTTCCTAATACCAATTCTTTTACAACTACTCGTGTACATAATAGGTCAGGTAGTGTCCTCAAATAAAATATTTTAAACTTTCCTGTATCAGAATAATTATGAATCGGATTTGCAACAAATGCGTTAGTTCCATCACCAAAATCCCATACATATTGAGCTGGCTGATTCACTGTATCTGTATAGAATTGAATTGTGGTAGGACTTAAAAATGTATAATTAAAATCTGTTTCACATTCGTCAGCACTACTATCAGGGTTAACTACAATTTGTTTTAAAGTATAAGAAGTACAGCTCCCTTCATCAATCTGCAATACTACATTATAATCTGCGTCTTGGTTAAATTTATGTTCTGGTTCTTGCTCAGTACTAAATGTTCCATCACCAAAATCCCATAGAAATTTAGCATTCGAACTTGAACTTTGATCAATGGTAAAGCCAAGTTTGCGATGACGTGTAAGTGACAAGTTTTGTACATAATCATAATTACCTGCTCGAATATGGTCTGATATATTAAAATCTTCTCCCGGTTCTATAGGACGTGACGCTCTGAATAAAATACTTATTTGTTCATCACAATCGTTGCATGAATCTTTCCTCAATTCACCAATAAATTCATACAATCCAAGTGAATCACGACGATGCAAAGTGAAATGATAATATCCGTTTTTACCAGCTTCGAGGTTCAATGCATTGGGTATCTCTGAGCGCATGAAGAAATACGGCTCGTCTTTATAGCCTACCTGATCTTCGAGAGGCTTACATGATAAAAATGTACTCGAAATTATAAATCCGAAAATTATTTTGCGTAGCATACTTATCTAAATAAACTCATTAATAAATAAACTCTAAATTCTGTATTTAATCTATTTCCAGACAATATTGTTTTATCATCAGACTTAGCAATATTTTCAAAACCTTGTTGACATGAAAGTCCTAATCTATATCTGTTCAATACAGTAGTTTCATAACCAATGACTGCCTGAAAATTGAAATCATTAAAGTCATCTGACTTTCCTGTTTCTTTTCGCATAAGGGTAGAACCATCATTATTCTCAGTTGTTAAAACATTTCTTTGAGCCAATAAATAATTCGCACTTATGCCTAACATTATACTATGTTGACGATAAATTCTGTAACGATATTGAATTGGTAGTTCCAAAAAGTATAGACGATCTGTGAGCACTGTTGTCGTACTTACTTCTTCACCAAAACTATAATCAACTATAGAGTATTGGTATTGCATATAATCATTACTTAACATTTTCGTGCCTAGACCAAATGAAATCGATTGTCGACGATTTAAATCTAACATCCATTGAATATTAGCAAACCCTCCATATTGCAATTTGATTGACTCTGTTAATCCAAATTGTAATAATAATCCACCTTGCTTACGTTGTTTAATTTCATCAGCATACACAGGCTGCTCAAATATTTCATCAAAAGATTTGGTTTGCAATATTTGCGCCTTCAATAAATTTGCATATTCTAAACTATCAAGTTCTCGTGCACTAATTTCAGCATCTTGAACTTGCTCTGTTGTAGAGTTTATTTCTTGAATAGTTGAATTACTTATTTGTCGCGCTCTTTTATTTCTTTTCCTTAGTATTTCTTTCTTAGCTGAAATTATTTTCTCATCATTTGACTGAATTTTCATTGAAGTAGAAGCATCCTTCTGCTTTGATTTAATGATGATATTACTTGTTTGATTATTATTTTCAGCATTGCCGCTAGCATTCATTTTGCCTTTTGTCAAATGATAAATCGATGTAGAGGCAATTAATATAATTGCGGTAAAGCAAATCCATATAAAAGCTAACCTCTTTTTGCGCTTCTTTTCTTCTTGAGCAATTATAAGCTTTTCCGCTCCCTCCCAGAATGATTCTTCAAAATCAAACTCGAATGAATCTGCCTTTTCTTTAAAAAAATCATCTACACGTTTCATCGGATTCTTATAAAAGTTAATATACTAATTACTCCAGCTTCTATTTTGCTTTTGAGTATTCGACGTGCTTCACTTAAATGCCATTTAGATGTTCCTTCCGAAATATTTAACATCCCTGAAATTTCTTTATGAGAATATCCATCAATAACATAAAGATTAAAAATTTTTGAAGTTGCTGGAGCAAGCGCCTGCAATAATTTCATTATTCCTTCCGTATCATACTTTGCATCTGCTTTGTTTTCATCTATAAATTGTTCCTCCGCATCTTCATCTTGCCAATCCTTAAGAACCATTTGCTCTTTATACTTTCGATTTTTACGAAACTCATCTATAATTGAATTAATCAGCACCCTTCGTGACCAAATTTCAAAAGGTATATCGACATCGTATTCATTTATTCCATTTAAGATTTTTAAAAATCCGTTGTTGAATAAAATTACTGCATCTTCTTTATTGTTGGCATATCGATAACAGATTTTAATCATCTTCCCGAAGCAATGTTTATATAAGAGGTTTTGCCCCTTACGATCTTGCTTTTTACATAGAAGAATTAAATCTATTACCTTTGTCATACTATAAAAAGGCAACAGCAAAAAATTACTTTGCTGTTGCCTAGTTGAATTAATTTTTAATTTACTATTAACTTCGTTGTTGCTCTTTCAGCATTGTTATTTATTTCAACGAAATACATACCCGAATTCAAACCGGTTAATTTCAATTCAATTGTATTATTCCCTTGCTCAATCGATGCATTAAATTGTTCTACTACTCTTCCATCCAAAGACAATATCTTAACTTTAGCAACACCTGGTTTTAAACTATTTAAGCTGATATTAGCTATGTCTTGTGCTGGGTTAGGGTAAACTGAATTTATGGAAATACTTTTTTGATTAGCAAGACCTAATAAAATTTTCATGCCTCCATTTATTATTTCTACTCTCTTACATACGGTATCAACACAACCAAATGCAGAGTCTGACATATAAGAGCACACATCAAATATTCCAATTGTATTGAATGAATGTGTTACATAAGGTCCTGAGCCGAAATTTCCATCACCAAAATCCCATTCATAGGTAGATGTAGGGCTTTGAAAGATATTCGCAAAATAAATTAGGTTTGAACCCTGGTTTAATGAATCAGGAATCATGAACATTTTAAATTCTGCATTGCAGTTCGGTGTAATTCCAGAACCTACGTAAACAATGTCACAATATGTAGCAAAACAATTTTGTAAAATATCGAAGTATCCGAAACAAACATTATATACCCCAGAATTAGCATATAAATGCGTCACATAGTTTGAACCGGTGTACACATTACCATCACCAAAATCCCAAGTAATTATACTACCTGGTGCAGAACCCGATTGACCGCTGAAAGTAATTGAATTAGCATTTAGGCTATCTTGATAGTAATTAAAAGATGCCGAACATATACTTAAATAATTTGATACTACTACAGAATCACAATAGGTGTAGGTACAAGAATAAATACTATCAGTAACTGTTAAACAAACATTATAAGTTCCTGTAGAATTATACATGTGTGTAGGGTTCATACCAGTTCCACTAGTGCCATCACCGAATGTCCAATTATAGCTCGCTGTAGTACTCTTAGAAGATGAATATAAGTTGGCAATCAAACCCATACCAGGTATAGAATCAACTGTGTAATAAAATGTGTTCTGACATAAATTGACACACTCAAGATCAAGAGGTAGATTGTAAAGTCCAGGGAAATAAGGCATATAATTCTCTTGAACTCCTCCAAAACAATCACTTGATTTTACAATTGCGAAACCTTGTGGCATAGAACCCGGGACTACAAAACTGCTTAAATAAAAACCATTGCTGTCGGTATATACAGTATCATAACCTATAACAGCAAGTGATGAATCGAAGCTATTAAAAGTAATTGTAATTTGTTCATTTACTAATGGCACAGTAGCATTTGCAAATGTTCCTGAAACGGTCACAGCTTGCTGTGCCGAAACATTTAAAAATCCCATTAATAGGAATAAAGAAAGAATAAAGTTTTTCATAGTTTTCATAATTTGATTTGTTTTTCTACAACCATACACGCATAAAGCAGCAGAAAGGTTGGGTAGAAAATGAAAAAATCTCAAATTTCTTTGAGATTCTTTCTTTTAACTCTATTGAGCAGGATTTTCATCCTCTTCTTTTTTCTTTCTTTTCGGCTTTTCTGGTTTCGCAATTTTTACAACAATCTCTTTTATTTCATCGTTGTAATCTACCTCCAAGGTATCGCCTTCTTGCAATTCGCCTTTTAGAATTTCTTCGGCAATTGGATCTTCTAAGTATTTCTGTATAGCACGGTTTAGAGGGCGTGCACCAAAGTTTGCATCAAATCCTTTATCAGCAATGTAATCTTTAGCAGCATCGGTTAATCGCACTTGATAACCCATTGCACTTAAACGGCCAAATAACTCTTTTAGTTCTATGTCGATAATCTGGAAGATGTCTTCTCTCTTTAATGAGTTAAATACAATTACATCATCAATACGATTTAAGAATTCTGGTGCAAATGCTTTTTTCAATGCATTCTCAATTACACTGCGCGCATTGTTTTCTGATTGTTCAACTTTAGCATTGGTGGTAAAACCAACCCCTTGTCCGAAATCTTTTAACTGGCGCGAACCAATGTTCGAAGTCATAATTACAATTGTATTTCTGAAATCAACTTTGCGGCCTAAGCTATCTGTTAAAATACCATCGTCTAATACTTGCAATAAAATATTAAATACATCTGGATGTGCTTTTTCTATTTCGTCTAACAATATTACCGAATATGGTTTTCTACGAACTTTTTCTGTTAACTGTCCGCCTTCTTCATAACCCACATATCCTGGAGGCGCACCTACTAAACGGGTAATTGCAAATTTCTCCATGTATTCACTCATGTCGATTCTGATTAATGAATCTTCAGACTCGAACATAAAACGTGATAATACTTTAGCTAATTCTGTTTTACCAACACCTGTAGGACCTAAGAAAATAAAGGAGCCTATCGGTTTTTTAGGATCTTTTAATCCTGCACGTGTTCTACGAATCGCTTTCGCTAATTTTAAAATCGCATCGTCTTGTCCGATAATTTTTCCTTTCAACTCATCAGCCATGGCTAATAAACGTTGACTATCCGACTGACCTACTCGTTGAATCGGAATGCCAGTCATCATCGAAACTACATCTGCTACGTTATCTTCGGTAACGGTGTATCTGCGAGTTTTTGTTTCTGCTTCCCACTCTGCTTTAGCAGTATCTAATTGTTCTAATAATTGTTTTTCTGTGTCACGCAATTTGGCAGCCTCTTCATATTTCTGTGAACGAACTACTTTATTCTTCTCTACTTTTATCTCTTCAATTTTTTGTTCGATATCAATAATATTTTGAGGAACATGTATGTTGGTGATGTGTACTCTCGAACCTGCTTCATCTAAAGCATCTATTGCTTTGTCTGGTAAGAAACGATCACTCATGTAACGAGTAGTTAAAAACACGCATGCATCAATTGCTTCTGGTGTATACGTTACATTGTGGTGTTCTTCGTATTTCTCTTTTATGTTATTTAAAATGATAACTGTTTCTTCAGGAGTAGCAGGGTCAACCAATACTTTTTGGAAACGACGGTCTAAAGCACCGTCTTTTTCGATGTACTGACGGTACTCGTCTAAAGTTGTAGCACCGATGCATTGTATTTCTCCACGTGCTAATGCAGGCTTAAACATGTTCGAAGCATCTAAAGAACCCGAAGCACCTCCGGCACCTACAATGGTATGAATTTCATCAATAAATAAAATTACATCTGGCGATTTTTCTAATTCGTTCATTACTGCTTTCATTCTTTCTTCGAATTGGCCACGGTATTTTGTACCTGCCACTAATGAAGCTAAATCAAGTGTAACAACTCTTTTGTTGAATAACACTCTTGATACTTTTCTTTGAACGATGCGCAATGCTAAGCCTTCGGCAATGGCAGATTTACCAACACCTGGCTCACCAATTAAAATCGGATTGTTCTTTTTTCTACGTGATAATATTTGCGAAACTCTTTCTATTTCTTTTTCTCTACCAACAATTGGATCTAATTTTCCTTCTTCGGCAGCACGTGTTAAGTCTCTACCGAAATTATCTAACACAGGTGTTTTAGATTTTGCATCGGTAGGTTTTTTCGGTGCCGAATAATTTTCTTCTTCTTTATAATCATCGTCGCCAGCAGGATTTTGAGGTGCCTCGGCGCTAGGATTTAATTTGAAGTTTTCTAATTGCGCTTTGAATACTTCATAGTTCACGTTAAATTGTGATAAAATTTGCGATGCAATATTATCTTCATCACGTAAAATAGATAATAATAAATGTTCTGTACCGATTACTTCACTTTTGAAAATCTTAGCTTCCAAATAAGTAATCTTTAAAACTTTTTCTGCTTGTTTAGTTAAGGGTATATTTCCCAAATTAACATTGGTACCTGAAGTGCCTTTCACAGCATCTTCAACAGATTTGCGTAAACGAGGAGTATCCAAGCCAAGAGACTTAATCACTTTAATAGCTACACCATCGCCTTCTCTTATCAATCCTAACAATAGGTGCTCTGCTCCTATATAATCGTGACCTAAACGCAAGGCTTCTTCCCTGCTGTATGAGATTACGTCTTTTACCCGAGGTGAAAATTTAGCTTCCATAATAGATTCCTTTCATGTTTGAACAACGTTCTAATATATTAATTTGTTCTTCTGGTATTAAAAATAATGTTATCAACAATAGTCAAAAACTGCGCCAAAGGGTTAATTAGCTAATTAGATAATGTGCTAATTAGCTAATGGGGCAAGATTCTTTGCAATTATGACACAATGTTTACAAAGTACAATGTACACTGTACACTGTACATTGTAATTGTACATAAATTAACGATATTCGTGGCTTAATAGATTTCAACAATGTCTGACGAAAAAATAATATTTTCAATGGCGGGTGTAAATAAGATACATCCACCTCAAAAACAAGTACTTAAAAACATTTATCTTTCCTTTTTTTACGGCGCTAAAATTGGCGTATTGGGTTTAAATGGTTCGGGTAAATCATCATTATTAAGAATAATTGCAGGTATTGATAAGGCATACCAAGGGGAAGTAGTATTTTCTCCGGGTTATACCGTAGGATACTTAGAGCAAGAGCCTCAATTAGATGAGAATAAAACGGTGCGAGAGATTGTGGAGGAAGGTGTTACAGCCATTACAGATGTCATAAAAGAGTACGAAGAAATAAATGAGAAGTTCGGTTTGCCAGAGTATTATGAAGATGCTGACAAAATGGACAAATTAATGCAGCGCCAAGGTGAATTACAGGATCAAATTGACGCAATTGGCGGATGGGAACTTGACACGAAGTTAGAAAGAGCAATGGATGCTTTACGTTGCCCAGATTCAGATACACTTGTAAAAGTATTGTCGGGTGGTGAGCGCCGCAGAGTTGCTTTGTGTAGGTTATTATTACAAGAGCCCGATGTTCTTTTATTAGATGAGCCTACCAACCACTTAGATGCAGAATCTATTGATTGGTTAGAGCAACATTTAAAGCAATATAAGGGAACTGTAATAGCGGTAACACACGATAGGTATTTCTTAGATAATGTAGCCGGATGGATTTTAGAATTAGACAGAGGTGAAGGCATACCATGGAAAGGCAATTACTCATCATGGCTCGACCAAAAAGCGAAGCGTTTAGCGATGGAAGAAAAACAAGAAACTAAACGTCAGAAAACATTAGAGAGAGAATTGGAATGGGTGCGCATGGCTCCAAAAGCAAGACATGCAAAATCAAAAGCACGTTTATCTAATTATGATAAATTAGCGAGTGAAGAAACAGGAGAAAGAGAAGCACGCTTAGAGTTGTTTATTCCACCAGGGCCACGTTTAGGTAATGTGGTTATAGAAGCAAATAATATATCAAAAGCATATGGCAATAAATTGTTGTATGAAAATTTAAGTTTCAGTTTGCCACCTGCTGGGATAGTAGGAATTATTGGGCCTAACGGTGCTGGTAAAACTACCTTGTTTAAATTAATTACCGGTGAGGAGAACCCAGATGGTGGAACATTTAAAATTGGCGAAACAGTAAAATTAGCACACGTAGATCAACTACATAAAGATTTAGATTCAGACAAAACTGTTTTCGAAACCATAACTGGTGGAACAGATACCATGTTATTAGGTAATAAACAAATTAACTCAAGAGCATATGTTTCAAGGTTTAATTTTAACGGTGCCGATCAGCAGAAAAAAATAAGTGTACTTTCTGGAGGAGAAAGAAACCGAGTGCATTTAGCGATGATGTTGAAACAAGGTGCTAACGTTATTTTACTGGATGAGCCTTCGAATGATATTGATATTAATACACTTCGTTCATTAGAGGAAGCATTGGAAGAATTCGGTGGATGTGCGGTGATAATCTCACACGACCGTTGGTTCTTAGATAGAATTTGTACACATATTTTAGCTTTCGAAGGAGACTCTCAAGTTTATTTCTTTGATGGAAACTATACAGAATACGAAGAAAACCGCAAGAAACGCCTAGGCGATGTAGGGCCGAAAAGAATTAGATACAGAAGCATTAATTAGTGTGATAGTATGCTAGTGTGCTAATAAGGGTGCTTCACTAGCACACTATCACACTAGAATATTAGCACACTAACTACTGTACCATTTTGTTGGCGCAGTAAGAACTTGCAAATGCTTCGGGTTTTGCTTTAAACACAAAACCCATACTTAAAATATAACCCATTGCTTCGTGCAATGCTTGGTTCGATTTGAAGTTTGGGTTTGTATTAATATCGGCATGTACTTCTAAATCTACATCGTATAAATCTAACAAATCGCAAAGAGCATAAGCAGTTTCTATAGACCGCTGCACTTCGTTTAGCATCCGTTCTTTGATGCTCATTTTTTTGTTAACTTTTTCTTGATGGATGTACATAAAACCACCTTTTTGTTCGCGTAAAAAAACAACGACGGTAGCAAAATCGATTAATTCTCCTTTAACTTGTGAATCGGTTCCGATGCAAACTTTAAGTTTGTTTCCTAATTCGTACTCGCGTTCAATTGTTTTTTCGACTTCAGATAGTAAGTCGGTTGATAAAGGTTCTCCACTAAATTTTTTCCAAGCCATATGATAGAATTTTAAATTTTTCTTTCAATGACAGATGTTAAAAAAACGTGTTTATAACAAGAGTCTGTAAAAATAACACATAAATAAAGAGCTGGAAGTCAGCTTAATGTTATGTTTTTATTAACATATACACATTCTAAACCTATTAAGACTTAAAATTTAGAATGTGCATTCATCTTGGATGGCAGCAAAAATTGTTATCTGGGAAACAATTGGGCTACTTTTTTCTCGCGATAGGAGAATATTTTTTCAATTTCGTTTGAGATCATAATTGAATTCATCATTCGCCCTAGGATACCCATAGGTACTGCATAATTAACAATGTCAGTCATTTCTATTCCACCCTCAACAACTTTAAAATGGTGTTGATGATGCCACATTGCATAAGGGCCAAAACGTTGCTCATCTACAAAATATTTTTTATCTATTACATGGGTTATTTCTGTACACCAATCCATTTGTATGCCTAATAATGGACTTACTATATAGGTAATTAACATTCCAGGGTACATTTTCTCGTCATTAAACTTTGAGGTAATAATGAATCCCATGTGCTCTGGGGTGATTTTAGCAAGGTTGCGGGGAGATGAGAAAAAGTCCCATGCCTTGTCAATATCTAATGGCAAAAATGTTTTAAATTCTTTAGTATAAACTTTCATGTTTCTTCAACAACATCTTTATTTAAATTGTTTCAGAAAAAATCGCAATACTGTGTAAAAAATTCTTCATAATTATATTTTTTAATTGTTGTTTAGAGAAATATCAATGAATGAAAATTCCTCAAAACAAAATTGCAAAGTATAATATGAGAATTGTTGTAGATGCGAAGTGATTAATTACATATATCACTTATGCAATGGAAAAATATTATTTCAAGCTCCAGAGATTGCCGTTTTTCGTACTTAATTTATTTAAATGCCCATTTTGATGCAGTACAACCAATTCTTTTTCTGCTTCTTCAAAACTGATGTCTTTTAACACAGCATATTCTTTAGTCGTTAGGGTCTTGTTTCGTGAAAATAATTCTAATAATGTTACACTATAATTATTTTTTGTTACATCCTTTTTTAATTTTAATACTGCATCTTCAAAAACTTTGTAGGGTTTAACTCCATAAACTTTTAACGGGGTGTTACTCTCATCCACAAAAAATAAGGTAGGGAAACCTCGTACTCCAAAATCTTGAGATAAGCTTAAATCGTTTTGGAAACTCAGCTTAGCACCGTTCTCGTAATCAATTTTAAGTTTTATTGTATCTAAACCTGATTCTATCGCTGCCTTACTGATATGCTGCCATTTAGTAATGTTTTTCTTTTCTAAAAAAACCATCTCTCTAATTTTACGCAAAAAGAGTAATGACTTTTGTTCATCTTGCATTTGAGCGGCTTTAAAGGCAATAGATGGCGGGTACGATGAATTTAAGGGGTCCTCAAGCCATATATCTCCATCAATTGGCATTTCATAGTATTTGCTCACTTCGTCCCAATGATGTGCCACATCACTAGGTTTACTAATGCCTCCACTGTTGTAAGACCAATCGGGCAATAATCCTCCCATGTAATACTCTATATGGATATATTCTCCATACTCTAATTTTAATCTTCGTAATTGTGGTTCAATTCCCCAACATGCTGAACAAATAGGATCCGTAAAATATAGAACACGAATTGGTTTTATAATAGATTTCAATACAACTTTTTCTTCCGACTTTGAATTAGTTGGAACTTCACATATTCCTTCCACAGGATCACAAATAAGTGGATTTATGGACTTTGATGTATCTGTATTCAAAATGTTTTGAGAATTAGATGTTTGAAAATATAGTAAAAAGAAGAAGAATGCAAAAATATATTTACTCATCATTTAAATAATTATTTCTGAAAGTATTCTTTATACATAATGAAACTGTCTTCTAATATTTTGATAGCTGTTTTTTTATCTAGAAAATCTTCAACAACAACCGTTTTCTTCTCAAGCTTCTTATAATCTTCAAAAAAGTTTCGCATCTCCGAAATAAAATGTAGTGGCAATTCTGAAATATCGTTTATATGACTAACACTTGGATCACCAGCGGCTACGGCAATAATTTTATCATCGGCCTCATTATTATCTAACATTCGCATTACACCTATCACTTTAGCAGGTACGATGCATAATGGCACAATGTCTATTTGCGATAATATCAAAATATCTAATGGATCATGATCTTCGCAATAGGTTTGTGGAATAAAACCGTAGTTTGCTGGATAATAAACAGAAGAGTATAAAACTCTATCTAATTTTAACAATCCACTATCTTTATCTAATTCATATTTTGCTCTGGTACCTTTAGGTATTTCTATAATACCATTTACAATGTCTGGTAAATTATTACCTGCAGACACATGGTGCCAAGGATTGAATATATTTTCTATCATGTTATATTATTTTCTTAATTAAGTTGAAAAATTTAAATGGTGGATATTTAAAAATTAAATCAATCCAGGTTGGGCTGGTTAATATAGAACGTCTATTGCTAAATGCAGTATAACTTTCTTCGCCATGGTATTTACCCATACCACTATTCCCTACTCCACCAAAAGGTAAATGATGGTTAGCAATGTGCAACAAGGTGTCGTTTACACAAATTCCTCCTGAACTAGTATATTTTACTATTGTTTTCAAGTTTTTATTTGTACCAAAATAATACAAGGCTAGTGGTTTCTCTTGTTCATTAATATAATTAATTGCTTGCCTAATATCTGTAAAAGTAAACATGGGTAAAATCGGACCGAAAATTTCTTCTTTCATGGTATTCGATTCTAGAGAAACATTTTCTAAAATTGTGGGCGCTATGTATTTCGTATCTTTATTATGCTCCCCACCCCAAGTTATATTGCCATCTTTTAATAAGTTAATTAATCGGTCAAATGCTTCGTTGTTAATAATGCGAGGATAATAATTGCTTTGTTTGAAATCTTTTCCATACATCTCTTCTGCATAATGGATCATTTCTTTAATCAAACTATCTTTTACTCGTTCGTGTACATATACATAATCAGGTGCTATACATGTTTGACCTGCATTAATCAATTTGCCCCAAATAATTCTTTTAGCCGCAATTTTAATATTGGCCGATTCATCTACAATACATGGACTCTTACCGCCTAGTTCTAAAATCACAGGAGTTAAGTGTTTTGATGCAGCTTGCATTACTGCTTTACCAAATGAAGAACTACCTGTAAAGAAAATTACATCAAATCTTTTTTCAAGCAAACTGGTATTCTCATTCCTGCCACCTAAAACTACACTTATGTAATCTTCCTTAAATTCTTCTTTAATAATTTGTGCTATTAAATTAGAAACCGTTGGAGTACTCGATGAAGGTTTCAAAATGGCAGTACAACCCGCAGATATTGCGCCTACTAAGGGGTTTATGGTTAATTGAAAAGGATAATTCCAAGGCGCAATAATTAAGGCTTGTCCTAATGGTTCTGTTATTATTTTACTACTTGATGGTAGTAAATGAAAAGGAGTATGAACGTGTTTGGGCCTAGACCATTCTTTAAGGTTTTTTAAATGGTAATCAATTTCACTTAGTACAATGCTTATTTCTGATAAATAAGCTTCTTCATACGATTTATGTAAATCGGTATAAAGTGCGTCTGTAATCTTTTTACTGTTTTTTACAACTGCTGTTCTTAACTTTTTGAGATTACGAATTCGAAATGAAATTTCTTTCGTTTGTTGAGAATTGAAAAAAGCTCGCTGATTTTCGAGCAGTTGGTCTAATGTACTCATTGGATATAATTTGCTTTAAATATACTGAAATGAAACACAAGAAATGCTTCATTTCAGTAATCAATAAACAAATTAATGAATAGAGAGTTTTAAAAATCCTAAAACTATTTGTCTTTTACTGCGCAGGTATTCATCCCAAAAAAAGTGTATAAGGGACAAAAACTCACAAAACTAGTAAGTGTAAATACTGCAGCTACCACCACTAGTATAATGCCAAGTGTGCCTGCTACTGTTCCAGTAAAGTAAAGAGCTGCTAAAATTGCCGCCACAATTAATCTGATAATTCTGTCGGTTGATCCCATGTTTGTTTTCATATATTTATTTTTTTATAAGGTTAATAATTATAACAACTAAGGCAATTAATCCGATACATGTTAAACATACTAATTTAAACTTGTATAAGGTTCTTAGTTCTTTCATCACCATACAAATGTAAACCTATTTATCAATAAAATTGTAACATTTGTTACCCAGCTCCGTAGGAGCGGCATGTTAATAGCAATGTAGGAGCGATATTTTAATAGCTCCGTAGGAGCGGCATGTTAATTAATCGATCCATTCAAATAGATATTTATCTTCATATTCGATTTCAAATTTATTTAACATCTCAATATATTCCTCTTTAAACGTTTTTTGTTTATGATGATTATCTTGATCATTAATGTAATTTATTACTTTATCTAGATTAGATTTAGAATGAGAAAATGCTCCAAAACCTTCTTGCCATTGAAATTTTCCAGAAACGAATCGTTTTTCATTTATCCATTTTGATGAATTAGCTTTGACATCTCTAACAAGATCAGATATGGTAATATTTGGATTAATACTGATAAGAATATGTATATGATCGGGCATCCCACCGATGGCAAATAATTTTTGCCCTTTAGAATTTATAATGCCTGTAATATATTTATTTAATTCTTCTTGCCATTTTTTTTGAATTAGGTTTTGTCTTCCTTTTACTGAAAAGACAATATGAATATAAATTTGATTATATGTATTTGCCATTTATTTTTAATTTTAAAACTAATTTATAATTAAAATGCAACAATATTGTTTTGAATATTATTTATGGTTTAATAAATAACATGCCGCTCCTATTAACATGTCGCCCCTACGGGGCTAGGATTCTGCGTAAGATAAAATAATTGCGATATGGTTACATATTGCTATTTACATGTCGCCCCTACAGGGCTTATGAAAACTTATCATTTAATTATAATATTGTATTTATTTAACAAGCCAGGTAAGGAATTTAAATTAAATATTGCATTTTTAATTTTATTAATGTCTGGATCTATTTGAATGTTGATAGATTCTCGAAAATCAACTTTTTCCAAATTCGTATTCTCGAAATGAGTATTTAATAAATCACAGTTTAAAAATTTCGACTCTGATAAATCTGTATCTGTAAAATCAACTTCATATAAAGCTGAGTTTATAAAATTTGTTTTCTTTAATTTCTTTGCATAAAATGATGAATGATTAAGTGTGCAAGCATCAAAAGAAAAAGATAAATTAAAGATATTACAATAATCGAATCGTAAACCGAGCATTTTGCAATTTTTAAAACGAGTATTTTGAATGGAAGTATTTGTTAAATTAACTAAACTCAAATTACAATTGTCGAACTCGCAATCTATGAATTTAAAATCTTTCAAATCTTGTTCCGAAAAATCGCATTCTGTAAAATTGCAATTTTCATATTCTGCTTTTTCAAGTTTTACAGAATCTTGGTTTAGACTCTTATACTGTTGAGATTCAATAATCATTTTATAGGTTCATTACATTATTTCAATTCTCCAAATTTAACTAACTTATATTCTGGGCTACATTCGGCTAAATGTTTTAAAATTTCTACATGTCCTTTTCCATATAAGACTAAAATCCTATCATTTGGTGAATTTGTAATTTGTTGGATATGCCTGAATATTCGTAAATTCCTACTGTACCAATGCATCGCTAAAGCATCAGCACCTCGGGTATCACCTAATTTAAAATCACCTACTAAATACGCCCCATAACCTCGATTAAGACTTTTATCAGAATTGAAATATTTGAAATAATTCAATAAGGACATTTCTTTATTTAACACATCATTATTTTTATAATAAGCACTGTATAATTTAGAAATAGTATCATTGCTCTGGAAATCCCAATCAGTATAAATAGTATCAAACACAGGCCTAAAACAATTACTATCTTTCCCATCGTACAAATCATATAAAATGGTACCATCATCTACACCGTAAAGGGTATCTAGCTTAAATCGATCTGCTAAACGGAAGCCAATTTGTTCAATTTCGTTTTTCGTTAATTGGCGTTCTCCTTTTTTCCATGCTCTATAATTATGCATTACATATCCAGTATTTCTGCCTGCCTCGATAGCTATTTTAGTAGGTTTAAACTTTGCAATGTAATCTAATAGCTCATTCAATTCTTTTTGTTTTTGCTCCGATAAAATATCTATTTGTTTATCTTTATCTGTTTTATATGCGTCTAAATTATAATAGGCGAAATGGAAAGAACCTACAAATAAAATACTTGCTTGCTTTCTATTACCAACTAAAATATCATCGAGATCCGGACCAGATGTTTGAGCATACAATTTAATTGTAGAGTATGCTAGTGCAATTAACAATAAGTATACTTTTTTCATTTCTTGTATTTTACTTCGATGCTTGGATTAATTTGTAAGATATCTTGAATAAAAATTTGCTTTTCTTTTGGAGATATGATTACGGAATCAAATTTATTGTAAATAATTTCAATTCTATCAAAAGATGCTGCCGGTGAGCTTAGCGGGCTGTTCGTTTCTTCTATTTTTTTAATTTGATGTATGTCGACATTCAATTTATACAAAAACCCAGAACGTATTTTCAACACATCCTCCTCAATTATATAATAAGTATTTACAAAAAGTTGTAAAATAAACGCAAACAATGCGAATACAAGTAATAAGGCATACCAAGGTGCACCATCAAGGTATAATAATATACTTACTGTACTTAATACAATTAATAATATGCTTAACAACCAATAAGAGATGCCAGATTTATACACCTTTTTCATATATTAAATATACAAAAATTAGGTATTAGTATACAATATTAAACTTAACCTTAAACTTGCTTGATTTAAACTTCTTTTTGTTTATAACTGATTTTAGAAATTCGTCCATAAATTCTAAATGGTTAATATAACTTTTGAGTTGATTCTCTAGCTCTATCTTATCCGGAACAGATATTTCATCTTTTAAAAAATACCGAGTAAAAAAGATCGAAGTATAACTTTCATGTGCAAAATCTATTTTGGGTGAAACGTAATAGGTATTTGCAAGGTTAGAATGCTCAAAAAAAGGAAACTTATTATTTTTAGGTTCATTTGCCAACATCAAAATAGGAATTTCAAATTTTTCTGCTTTTGTTTTTAGTGCATCATACACAAAGGGCCATTTGTCTTTTATTTCAGCATCGTTTGTTTTAGGCTCTATGGTGGTTTCCATCGAAATAAATGCTTCCACCCATTGTGTTTCGTGTAAATAACACCAGCCAACTTGGGCTCCCCAACTATGTCCAATGTATATTAATGGAATGTTACCAGCTATATTTCTTGCATAATTAGTTAAGGTTTTAATTCCATTAAAATCTGCTTTTACCGATTCTTCTAAGCCATAAATTTGATTTACATATGGAAGATGAAAATTGGCGGCAATAAAAATATAACCTCTCGAGGCAAAGTATTCTGCCATAGCAACGTTTTCAATAGAAGATCCTTGGGTTCCATGATGGTAAATAATTACAGGGTACTTTTTGTTTTTAGTTAAACTAGCACTTTTACTTTTCAATTTCAACTGACTTAATTTGCCAATTAGATCAGCCTCCATCAATCCAATATAATTTATCTCTTCACCTGTTTCTATGTTATATTTAAAAACAGTTTCGTAAATGGAGTTAGAAAATTGGGCAACTAAATTCTGCTGAGTTAATTTAAGATTCGAAGTAGAGTTTCCTAAAATCAATTCATTGTAACTAAGTTGTTCTCCTTTTATTTCAGATTCAAGTGGGTGCCAAATACGAATAAACATAGGAGCTTTGCCACTATAGCCAAATTGCTCATAGATGCTATTTTCTATGTATAATAGGTCTTCTGTATAGCCAACATGGTATTTACCCAATGGCATATAATCATATATGCTGGTTTGAGCAATACATTGTAAACTAATGCATATAGTAACTATTAGTATTGAAAATAATTTCATTAGAATTTACAAATAATATTGAATTTTATTCATATTAATATTTATAATGATGCTGCTTTCAGCTTTTCATTATAAATATAAGAAACAATTACAATTGCAAAAACAGGTACCATTACTAACATTCCATTGTTCCAGCCATCCACCATTAAATTAGAATATACTGCTCCTATTAAATCGAACACTAAGCCTGCATAAGCCCATTCCTTAATTTTATCGAACTTTGGAATTAAAATAGCAATACATCCTAATAATTTTGCTACCCCTATAAACGGGATAAAATAAGTAGGATAGCCTAAATGAGTAATAAATTGCACAGCTTCTGGCACCATCATAATGTCGGGAATCGACGAAAAGGCCATAAATGCTGCGAATAATAAGGTACTCGACCAGTAAATAATTTTTTGATTCTTCATAATTACGAATAAGGTTTAGCAATATTTATATAAATATATATGCAACCATTCAGTTTCGCAAATTTATTTTAAAATAACATGCATTTATAACTATCTTTATTATTATTGATTGAAAAAATGAAAATAATTATTATTGTCATTTCCGTTATATTGTTTTCTAATAGCGCTTTCAGCCAAAAGACTTGGCAAAAGTCGTATGGTACTCCAAGCACTGATTTTCCAAGGCAAATGATTGCTCTTTCTAAAGGAGGTTATCTTTTTACTGGACAATCTTATACAACCGTTCCCGGAATCTATCACATTGCCTATTTAGCAAGAACAAATTCTATCGGAGACACTCTGTGGTCTAAAGAAATATTCCCAACTAAACCAGACTCTGGAATTGTAGGACTTAGTGTATACGAAGTAAGTTCTAACGAATATTTACTCGGTTGTTCTAAAACGCTCATCATGTATGATTCGATGGGTAATATACAATGGAGTAAAAAATTAAACACAAGTTTTTATCAAATATTAGATTATAGAAATGCAGAAATAGTATATACTACGGGTTCCAGATTACTTAAAATAGATACTTCAGGAATTATAAAATTGACTTATAATTTCCCAAACTTTTATGGAACAAAAAAAGCAATAAAAAATGCCAAAGGTAACTTCTGTTATTTGTATCCCAATAACGGTTCAGTATACTTTAAAGAAGTAAATTTTAATGGACAAATAGTGAGAGATCAACTAATAGGAGCAGGAAGTAATATTAATAATGGAATTCTAATACAGAATAGTAAAAGTCAATATGTGGAGGCCCATGGAGGTGCGATAACTTATGTGATTAAATTTGATACAGCACTAAATATTATATCCGACAATTCGTATAATGGATTTAATGAATTAAGGGATATTTCTGAAACACCAGACAATGGATACATTTTAACTGGTAAGGATGATGATGATATAATATTTCTAAAAATTGATAGTAATAATCAACTGGAATATATCCGATGGTTAGTTAGATGGTTTTATGAAGAAGTTGCGGTTGACATACATGTTGATACTGATGGAGGCTTTGTAGTATTTGGTAGCGGCGGGAGAGCTGAACCGAATTTTACTGATTATTTACTTGTAAAAACGAACAGCGATGCATCATTAAGCACCTCATTTTTATCGAACAAAAAACCAGATATTATTAATGTTTATCCTAATCCTGTTAAAGATAAAATTCATATAAATTCTATATCAAATATTAATGGAGAACTAAAATTATTTGACTATACAGGAAAATTGATTCTAGAAAAAAAAATAGAGGATATCAGGCATATAGAGGTAACTATTTCATCAATTCCTAAAGGTATATATACATTACAAATAGTTAACCAAAATAAAATGAATCCATATTTTGGCAAAATACTCAAAGAATAATTTTTGTGAAATATTTACTTTTTTATCAATATCTCATTTAAGATCATCTCCGACTCTGCCTTCAATGTACCAAGAGTACCGCCATACGTATATTTTTCATAGCCCAAAAAGTACAAGCCTTGCTCCTCTTCTACGGCAACCTTATTAGCTGGTTCTCCATTCTCAATAAATAATGTATCCTTTGCTACAATAAAATCTTTTAAACTTGCGGTGTAACCAGTAGCTAATAACAATACATCATATTTTTCTGAAATACCATTTGTAAATACTACTCCATTTTCAGTAAGTGATGCAATGCCTTTGCGTACTTTTATTTCACCCGATTTTATTTTAGCGACCGTACCAATATCAATAGTAGGAGTTTTGCCAAACACTCTTCGCATTTTAGCAGGTGGAATGTTCGAAATAGGGATTCCATATTTTCTTAAATTACCGAACGCTAATTTACCAGATAAAGAACCAATCCAGTCGCCAATTATAAATGGTAACTTATTTAGTTTATTAGCCGTTAATTGCACCGATCGTCCGAGGAAATCTCTAGGAACAATAGCGATTTCGCTACGCACAGAAATACTCACATCAATTTTGTGTTCTGCTAAATCTAGAGCCAACTCGGCACCAGTATTACCCATTCCTACCACTAATACTTTCTTGCCTAAAAATGCTTGTGCATTCTTGTAGGTAGAGGCGTGTACAATTTCTCCTTTAAATAATTCTGCACCTTTCCATGTGGGTATTGTAGGGACTCTATTTAATCCACACGCAACCACTACATTTTTTGCAGTATATATTTTGCCGTTACTGCATTCAACTGTCCAATTGTTATCTAATTTTTTAACACTTGTTACGGTAGAATTGAATTCGGGCTTTATGTCAAATTTTTCTATGTACGAATTAAAATAGGCTATCAACTGAAATTTAGAAATGTATTGAGGGTAATGTTCAGGAAAATCAAGATAAGGCAAACATGATAATTCTTTTACCGTATGTAAATGCAATCGATCATAATGCTGATGCCATTTAGATCCTACCCTATCGGCTTGTTCTAATATTACATAGCTTAAGCCTGCTTGCTTAAATCGAGCAGCCATTGCAAGTCCAGAAGGACCAGCGCCTATTATAATATTTTCTGTATTCATTTAGTTTTTCTTCACCACCTTGGTAAGATTTACATTCGTTCCATTTTTCACTAAGAAATTATCTTCAATTCTAACTCCACCAATATTTTTCCATTTTTCTACTTCTGTCCAATTTACTTCCTCTTTAAATTTTTCTTGAACTTTTACATTATTCAAAATAGAAGCAATAAAATAACAACCAGGCTCAACCGTTACCAAATTATTTTCTTCCAATTCTAAATCAATTCTCAAGCGTGCTCCAAAGTAAGTTTTAGGATGTGTGTTTTCTTCTTGTCCTGCATCTCTAACACGCAAGCCTACCAAGTGCCCTACACCGTGTGGGAAGAATAAGGATACCACTTCTTTCTCAAGCAAATCAGAATACGACCCTCTCAATATTCCTAATTGCAATAAGCCTTCGGTAATAATATGCGCAGCTTTGGTATGTACATCTCTCCATTGCACTCCAACCATACACATGGCTGCACATTCTGTATACGCCTTCAATACTAGGTCATACAAATCTTTATGTTGCCCTGTCATATTTCCCGACGAGAAATACGTACGAGTAATGTCCACACAATAATCAAAAATATCTGCCCCTGCATCTACCAATACAAACTCATTATCTAATACCACTCTGTTAGTTGGCAAGGCGTGTAATATTGCCGAGTTAGTTCCTGCTCCTACAATGCTATCATAGGGTGTGGTATGCGAGCCTCTTCTGTATATCTCTGTCTCGTAAATTAGTTGAATTTCTTTTTCGGTAATTCCTGGACGAATGGCTTCTGCAATTTTCTGATAACCAAAATTGGCAATGTCGGCCAATTGTGTAATCAGTTTTACCTCCGATTCGTCTTTTTTTCTTCGCTCACGGTCTAGGGCTTTTCGTAAATCGAATGCTTTGCCATTTACAAAAACAGCCTGACCTAATTCATAGCGATCAGCAAATTTTTGAGCATCTAAAAACGTTGTTAATTCAGAAACATTTTTACCAGGTTGCGAAACCAATAAATCAGTACGTTCGCCCTCCCAAATCATTTCTTCGGGATTAATATCTAATTGAAATTCTATCCAGCCTAAATCTTTCGAGTATATAACCACTTCTGATTCTCTACGTCGCCCTGTTAACCAATAATAAGCCGGATGAGGAATAAAAGTATAGGTTTGATCGAGTCCGCCTGGTTTAGAGATTGGCTCGCCAGAATAAACTAGAACTGCTTCGTTCGCATTTAGAATTGCATCCCAAGCTTGGGCTACTTTTGCTCTTCTTTGTTGTATATCTGAAATTGTGAACATCTTGATGAATTGTGAATTGTGAATTGTGAATTGTGAATTTAGTGCAAATTTAAAAATTTTCAAAGGAAAACTATATTGAATAAGCTATAAGATAAAGTAGATATTCGGCGAAGAAGAACCACCAGAAACGTTTGTAGAATTTTTGGATGGAGCTGTGTTTATTAAGATCAATGCTTAGGGCATTTAAAATGAATAATGCTACTAATAAAATGTGGCCATAAAATAATACGAATAACTCCGTGCTGATATTTGAACTTTTTTGAAGCTCTTGGAATTTCATGTAAATGGTAAAAAAGTATGCAATAGACACTAAAACGTTTCCCGTAATTAAGGCCGATTTAGTTGAGTATACAATGGCAAGCGTACGAATGTTAAACTTTTTATCGCCTTCTATATCTGTTAAATCTTTGAACCAAGAAATGCCGATGCTAAATACCACGATAAATAATGTAAGTATTTTCACATTTAAAGGCATTTCAATTACATCATTTACCAAATAATTAAATACTAAGAAGCCTCCCGCGTTTAATAAAATTCCTCGTACAATGGAAATAGAAATAGCCGCGCTTATATGGTGTTTTTTTAGATATATAGGTGGCATGGAATAAGCCCAGCCTATGCCTGTAGCTAGTAAAATGATGATGAATAAATAAAATGAAATATAAGCTGATAACAGCAGGCTTAATACCAATGAAGTTAGTACTATTATTTTAGCTTGTTTAATAGTTAATACACCAGATGGAATGGGTAAATAGGGTTTGTTTATATGATCAATTTCTACATCGGCAATCTGATTAATGCCTACAATAAAAACATTACAACATATGCCCAACACTAATGCCAGCAATAGGTATGGAAGGTATAAGCTTTCTCTGTTATTACAAACTATTACATACAGAGTATAAATACTAATTACACTCCCAATTATAGTATGTGGTCTGCTAAAACGCCAAAGTATGTTTAAGGTTTTCATCATTATTTTTGAATGAGTTCTATCACTACTAAAGAACTAATTCCTTTTTTCAAATTAATTACATTTACATTTTTCATATCAGAACACATTTTTTTATACGTACTTAAACTTCTCGATTTCAATACCGACACTACTCCATCAAAAGTAATAGATACTATATTTATGGGTATTAAATACGTAAACAATATTCGTTTCCATGAAAATGGTTTTACAAATGGATTAAACAAAAGCACTCCAAGTGTAGTAAGTGTTAATACTTTTACTAGAAAAAAGAAAGTAGGCTCTAGAATTTCTACTATATACAAATTTGCATTTGCAGCATTGCATTTTTGCAAAATATTTTTTTTATCAGCATCTGTAAAATGATGAAAGGCATTGTACATGGTATACGTAATTCCTTCTTCAAATTTGATATTCAAAACATCAATGCTCTCCTCAATATATAAAACATTAGCTTGTTTGCTGAAATTTAAGTTTGGATATTTATCACTTAAGCGTAAGTTGGTATAATTTTTAGACTCAGAAAAAATACTAATTGCTGGCTCTCCGCTGCCCGAACACAAATCATACATTACAGCTTTATTATGTACTTGTTTGTTTAAAAAATCAATAAAGTTTCGGTAAATATTAAACTTCGCTACAACAAAACCAATATAATCTGTTTGGAAATTTCTGAATAATGGTGGGAACCAATTATAATCCTCAAGCTCTTTCATCCAAATTAGAAATAAAATTATTTATATTGATGATGAAGAACAGCGCTACCTTGTTTAATCCCTCGCTCTGTAAACACCCTGTCTATTTGTTGTTGCATTACTGCTTTTTTCATCCCCCAGTTGGGTGCAATTAACATGTCCTGGTCTGATAGGCCAAACAACCTTTGAATAACAACATCATCACGCATCAATGGGATAAACTCACACAAAAAATCAGTATACTCTTCTAAGCTAAACAATTTAAAAGGATTTCTCTTATACATTACTCCCATAATGGACCCTTCTACAACGTGCAAATGGTGTAATTTTACAAATTTTATTTGTTTGTGTTTATTAATCACTTCTGCATATTTCAACATCATTTCTTTGGTTTCCCATGGGAAACCAAAAATAGTATGCACACAAACTTCTACTTTCGAATTTTCAAATAAAGTCAATGCTTGCTCTAAATCTTCATGTGTACAACCTCTATTTATTTTTGCAAGTGTTTCGTTGTAAATAGATTCCATGCCCATTTCAATATCCACATCATATCTATCCGTATAACTCTCTAATAACTTCACTTTCTCAGCATCAATACAATCTGGCCGTGTGCCAATAGATAAACCTACAATGTCCTCTGTGTAATACGACAATGCTTCGTCGTACATCGCTTTTAAATAATGAGTAGGAGCGTATGTATTAGTATTCGGTTGAAAATATACTATAAACTTATCCGCCTTATAACCTTCTCTAGCCCTCTTTACGCCTATTTCCATTTGCTCAGCAATTGTAGGTTGCTTACGTGCTGTATCTGGTGTAAATGAATCTACGTTGCAATACGTACATCCTCCATATCCTTTGCTTCCATCTCTATTGGGGCATGTAAATCCTCCATCAACAATTACCTTATAGATTCGTTGCCCTTTGTATTTCTTACTTAAGTGTTCGCTGTATGAGTTGTAGCCTCTTTCCATTAGTAGATAGTCGTTAGTATTTAGTAGTTAGTCGTTAGAAAGTAGTCAATTCTAATGACTAAAGACTAGTATCTAGTGTCTCAAATTTATTTGCCTAGTGAAAAATTCTCTTTATAAGTTAAAAACAAACTGTTCGAAAATTCAAATGCAGGATCATCTAAATCGATGTAAGGTTCTAAACGTGCCGATATGCTAAAGTTTTTATAAATTTCGTAATCAGAAATCAACCTAAAAAACAATAAATTTCTCGATGTTTGGTAGTAACCCACATTATTCATTTGCTCGCTGGTAGACCTATAAAGCGGTGCACCGTGTACTGCCACAAAATCATTCCCTTTCCAATACGTTGTGCTAAAAGAAGTATGCCCAAATTTCCAACCAAGATTAGCCATTATGCCGTATCCATTGGATTTCGGGAATACTTTGGTGAAAGAAAAATCATTAAAACTCATGGCATGTACATCTGCAAATAAATAATGTTTAGGCTTTGCGTTATAATGATATTTTACTTGAACACCTATTGCTGTATTCAAAAAAGTTTGCAAGGTTCTATCTGGTGTATCAATTTGCCCTCCTTTATGGTAAGCAAAAAATGTAAAAGGAATATTGACATCCCATGTATTATTTTTTTTAACTGTATAATCAACATGGAAACCTCCCGATACGGATTCTTGTATTGGAGAAATTTTATAAATCATATTCTCCCAATTTATCCAAGCATCAAAACGTAAATTAGAATCGGTATATAAAAACTGATTCCCGAACTCTAAGTTATTCGTTATAATTCTGTCGTAATTATATATAGGTTCGGGCATTCTATGTGAGGCATTTCCGTTTAATTGACCCGCAATAATTTGCCATTTCCCTGGGTGGTAATTAATTCTAAACGTAGGTTGCTCGTCATACAAACCACTTGCCCCATAATCTTTTCTTAAAAACAAGCCTGCTTCTAAACTTAAATCTTTTTTAGGGTTAAAACTGATGGTAGGTTGTAAGATCGAACCAAAATAAGTAAGTCCGTCGGCATGCCTATTGAAGTACTCATAATTACGCATGTAATTAAAATTGTACACATTTAATTGCCACTTAGAACCCGTATATGCAGTATTATTTTCTAATAATGCATTGTCAACCTGACTAATTGCATTAAATGAACATAGAAAAATGAAAATAGAGATACCAATTGTTTTCATTTTTCTAAGGTAAAGCTTTAAGCAATATTAAACAAACGCTTAATAACGGTATTCTTTAATGGTATCAATGGCAAACTTCACATTATCAAAAGGAATATCGGGCATAATACCGTGCCCTAGGTTAAATATAAAACCATCCGTACCTTTCATTCTATCAAAAAGTTTGTGAATTCGTTCTTTGATTACCTTTTTATCAGCATATAAAACAAAGGGGTCTAAGTTCCCTTGTACTGCAATATTTGCTGGCAAGGAGTTTTTCATATTCAATAAATCAGCATTCCAATCTATCGAAATTACATCGGGTTTAGCTTCTGCCATTAATGGCGCAAACACTGAACTGCCTTTACAAAACGAAATAATTGGAATACCAGTTCTGTTTAACTTAGAAATTATTTGTGTATTATATTGATGAGAAAACTCCGTGTAATCGTCCCAACACAATGCCATTGCCCAAGAGTCGAACAATTGCAAAGCATTTACTCCTGCCTCAATTTGCATGTTTAAATACATTACGGTTACATCTGCAATTTTTTGCAAAAGTTTGTGTGCAAGTGCTGGTTGATTATGAATAAACAGTTTTGTTTTTTTGAAATCTTTAGACGAACCTCCTTCAATTAAATAGCTCATTACGGTAAAGGGAGCACCCGCAAACCCTATGAGAGGTTTCGTTCCATTTAATCTTTGTTGAATAACTTTAATGGCATCAGCCACATATTTCAACCTGTCTTCAGTTCCATCAACTAAGAGTGCATCTATGTCTGCTTCGTTTTTCACAGGGTTTGCAAACAATGGGCCCACACCTGCTTCAAAACTTAATTGCCCACCCATTGCTTCTGCAGTTACCAAAATATCCGAAAATAAAATGGCTGCATCTACATCCAATAAATCTATTGGCAACATGGTTACATCTGCAGCAATCTCAGGTGTTTTGCACATTTCTAAAAAGGAATATTTGTTCTTTATATCCCAATATTCTTTCATAAATCGTCCTGCTTGTCGCATCATCCATACTGGCGGACGTTCGGTTGGTTGTGAATTTGCTGCTTGTAAAAAAATCATATTGAATTGTAAATTGTAAATTGTGAATGGTGAATGGTGAGCTATGAATTGTAAAAGTTGAGTGTATTGCTTAATTCACAATTCACAATTTACAATTCACAATTCAGTCCGTGTATTTGTATCCTACCCCTCTTATTGAATGAAAATGTTTTGGGTTTTTAGAATCGTTTTCAAAATATTTTCTGAACGATAATATAAAATTGTCAATTGTACGGGTAGATGGGTAAACATCATAGTTCCATACGGTTTCTAAAATCGTTTCTCTTGCTATGGCTTCGCCTTTGCGTTCAATTAGTAATTTTAACAACATAGTTTCTTTTTTAGTAAGCGATGTTACATTACCTGCATCGTCTACTAATTCGTAATTATTAAAATTGATTAATTTGTCGCCAATTTTATAAGAATTTAGTTGTTTATGATCATCTCCTTTTAAACTTCTTTTTACGAGAATGCCAACGCGTAAAATTAATTCTTCGAGGTTAAAGGGTTTTGTTAAATAATCGTCGGCACCACGTTTAAGTCCGGCTACTCTATCTTCCGAAGTATTTTTTGCAGTTAGAAAAAGGATGGGCACTTCCGAGTTTTCTAAACGTATGGTTTCGGCAACTTTAAAACCATCAATTTCTGGTAACATTACATCTAAAATTACAAGGTTTAAACGTTCTTCTTTAAAAAGTTTTAAAGCTTTTTTACCATCTGTAGCAGTGGTAACATGGTATCCCTCTAATTCTAAATTGAGCTTTAATGCCTCTAGCAAATGCTCTTCGTCTTCTACTAATAATATTCTGTAAGTGCTCATATAATTAGGGTTTAGAAAGTGATTTCAAAACAAGTTCCTAGGGGTAAATTTTTTCGTATAGTGATGCTTGCATTATGGTTATTTACTACTTGTTGTACAATAAATAATCCTAGCCCAGTACCTTTCGTTTTACGTGTCATCTCATTTCCTGCTCTGTAAAACTTCTGGAATATTTTTTCCATTTCATCCTCTTTTATCCCACATCCTTCGTCGCATACCGTCAATTTTATCTGTTCATTCTCTTTGTAAAATCTGATGTCTATACGTGTATCTTCATCAGAATACTTAACAGCATTTTCAAACAAATTATTAATCATAGAACCCAATGAAAAACGATCCCCAACATAATCTACCTGTTCTTCTATTTCTATTTGTATGTTACGTTTGCCTTGTACATTTATTTTCAAACGCTCTGCCATGTTAAACACCATTCCCGAAAAATCAAATTCTTCTTTTGGAAAAGAATAACTTCTGTTTTCAATTTTACTAGCCAGTAACATATTCTCTACTAAATCATCTAACCTGCCAATATCATCTATAGAACTTTTTATAAATTGGTCGCGTTTATCTTTTTCTAAATCGCGTTTTAAAATGGTTTGTAAATAAAGTTTGATGGAAGCTAATGGCGATTTTAATTCGTGAGTAACGGATAGTAAAAAATTTCGTTGTTGTGTTTGAATGTATTTTTCTTTTCTTAATAATCTGTGAAAATAAATTGCACCAATTACCAATATTACAAAAAAGGTAGAACCTTCTCCCACAATCATACCTACTCTGCCGGGCTCTGTTTTTACAAGCAAATAGCCCCACCACACTAATTCTGCGAGTGCATAAATTAAGAGTACATAAAATATGGTAATTGGTTTACGCAACATTGTTTCTTCTATCAAACACAACGTCGAGCGACTCGAACATTGCACGTTTTGCTTTCTCTAAATCTATTTTTGTATGTGCAGCAGATACAAAACCAACTTCATAACCAGATGGTCCAACATATACTCCACGGTTTAATAATTCACGATGAAAAATTTTAAATTTATCCATGCTAGCAGGATCAATTTCTGCACTAGCTCTTACGTTTTCTAATTCTGTAAATGCGAACCAAAAAATAGAACCTATTCCAAATATTTTAAATTTATATCCTTTTGCTTCTGCATATCGTTGTAACGCCGAAACAAATTCTTCTGCTTTTTTATTCAGCTCTTTGTAAAAGCCTGATGCACTTAATTCGGTAAGCTGTGCAATTCCTGCAGCCATAGCTACTGGATTACCAGATAAGGTTCCTGCTTGGTATACCGGGCCCATTGGCGACACCGTATTCATTATTTCTTCTGAAGCTCCATACATTCCAACTGGTAAACCACCGCCAATTATTTTTCCGTAAGTTATAATATCTGGTTGTATTTGATAATATCCTGCAGCACCTTCAAAACCAACACGGAATCCAGAAATAACTTCATCAAAAATTAACAATGAATTATTTTCTGTACAAATGCTTCTTAGTTTTTCTAAAAATACTTTGTCTTGTAACAACAAGCCATTGTTAGCAGGTATTGGCTCAATAATAACGCAGGCAATTTCATCTTTAAATTGTTCGAATGCTTGTTTTAATGCTTCTTCGTCATTCAACGGAATCACAATTGTTTCTTTAGCGTATGCCTCAGGAATGCCCGCAGAGCTCGACTCTCCAAAGGTTACTAAACCCGATCCGGCTTTCACTAATAAAGAATCCACATGCCCATGGTAACAGCCTTCGAACTTAATTATTTTATCGCGCTTAGTATAACCACGTGCTAGGCGTATTGCCGACATAACCGCTTCAGTACCCGAGCTAACAAAACGTAATTTCTGTATGTATTTATTATGCTTTAAAATTAATTCAGCTAATTCGTTTTCTAAAGCAGTAGGTGCACCAAACGACATTCCATTTTTTGCAACCTCCATTACTTTCTCTCTAATCTTCGGGTTGTTATGCCCTAAAATAAGCGGTCCCCAGGATCCACAGAAATCTATAAACTCATTTCCATCGGCATCCCAAATTCTACAACCATCGCCACGCTCAATAAATAAAGGTGTTCCAAAAACAGATTTAAAAGCACGCACCGGAGAGTTCACTCCACCAGGAAAATACTTTTTCGCCTTTTCAAAAAGCTCCGCCGACTTTACCCTCGAAATGTCTTTCTTATCAACCGTATTTACTACTGTTTCTTCTTCTGTTGTGCTAAATATTTTCTTTAATCCTTCTAACATCTTTTTGAATTGTGAATTGTGAATTGTGAATTAGGTATTAAGAATTAAGTATTAAGACAGTGAATTTGGTTTCTTAATACTTAATTCTTAATACTCTTTTCTATTTCCTATTTTCTATTTTCTTTTTTCTAATGACTAACTACTAGCTACTAACGACTATTGTATCCAGCCTTTCTCTAACATCTCCCTCGTATGGTAACTAATAATAATATTAGCGCCGGCACGAGCAAATGCGTACATGTTCTCTATGGTTAATTTTTGTTCATCAATCCAGCCATTTTGTGCAGCAGCTTTCACCATAGAGTATTCTGCTGATACATTATAGCAAGCAACTGGCAAATTTGTTTGTGCCCTTAAATTACTAATTACATCTAAATAAGCCAAAGCCGGTTTCACCATTAATATATCTGCACCTTCCATTTCGTCTAAGGCTGCTTCTTTCATTGCCTCTCTGCCATTTCTAAAATCCATTTGATACGATTTGCGATCGCCTTTGTTGGGAGCAGAATCTGCAGCTTCTCTAAATGGGCCATAATATGCTCCAGCAAATTTAATTGAATAAGACATGATGCCGGTATTCACAAATCCATTTGCATCTAAGCCTCTGCGCATCGCTCCAATTCTTCCGTCCATCATATCACTTGGAGCTACCATGTCTGCTCCTGCTCTTGCATGTGTAAGGGCCATTTTTACTAAGACCTCTACTGTTTCATCGTTGTGCACATAATCATCGTGTAGAATTCCGCAATGCCCATGTGTTGTATAAGCACATGTACATACATCTGTAATTACAAAAATATTCGAGCCAAATTTTAATTTTAATGCACGCACTGCATCTGCCACAACAGAGTGTTCTGCGAATGACGATGAAGCATCTTCTGTTTTGTGTTCGCCTACACCAAAAAGTAAAATTTTATTGACTCCATGTTTTAATCCTTCTTCCACATCCTTTACTAATTCATCTATAGAAAAATGATGTATCCCTGGCATCGCATCTATTGCATGTTTAACACCTTCTCCAGGTACAATAAAATAGGGATAAACAAACATGTCTTTTGATAAACGTGTTTCAGCTACCATTTCTCTGATTATCGGGTTAACCCTCGTTCTTCTTGGCCTTATCATTTTTTGCTTTAGTCTTTAGTCATTAGTCGTTAGACTAGAGACTATAGTATTTGTTATTAAAATCATTTTTAAACCACTCATTCAACTATGCTTCGTTCGGGTGCAGACTCCGTGAATTTACTCGCTACTCAATACCCGCTACTCGCTACTAATACTGATGTAACAGCATCCAACAATCCCGTATCATCCGCACGTTCCGAAACAGCATGTACTTTTATTCCTTTCAAGGTTAATGCTTCGGCTGTACTCGGACCAATCGCTACTACTTTTGTTTTTATGTTTTCCAAACTCGATGAAAATGCTGTAACGTTCGATGGGCTTGTAAATACATACACATCAGCATTTGGTAATTCTACGTTTTCTACAGAACTGGTTTCATACACATCTATTTGTTCCACAAAATGGTGACGAGATAAAATAGAGGAAACTGATTGTAATGATTGAAGTGCTTTCGGGAAAACAATTCGTTTGCCGTCTGCAAATTTGCTTAAAAACTGTGCAGCTACTTGCATCGGATCCGATGATTTACCTGAAAAGTCTACTTCGAATCCTTGTTGGTAAATTGCTTTTTCTGTACCCGGTCCAAATGCTGCATATTTTACTTCTTTTGACAATACTGGTGCTTGTTTAAAAAAATGTTGCACTGCATTTTTACTGTTAAAGAAAATAATTTGTGCTTCGCTATAGTCTTGTTTAGGTAAAGCAATCGTTTTTGTATGTATGCCTGTAATGCCTGTAAGTACTGCATTTGAAGCCTCCAAACTTGTTTTCAAAAAGGAAACATCGTTGGTATTTCTGCTTATAAAAATATTTTTTTCTTTTAATGGATTTGTGTTTAGTATTCCTAATGCTCGCTCAGCCATTCCTTCTGCGGTAGTAGATTCTATGTATAATCGCTGTGGTATTTCGTTTGCTTCTTCGGCTTTAGAAACCCAAAGTTTATAGCAATTATTTTCAAAAATTGCGTAAGCACCTAAAGGCATGTGGCAACCACCTTCAAATAAATTCAATAGTTTACGTTCTATTCCAATACAATCTTGTACATCTGATTGATGAATGCCATTTAAAAATTCTGCTAAGTTTTGGTCGCTTTCTCTAATCTGTAAAGCTAATACACCTTGCGCAGGCGCCGGAACTATTTTCTTAGGGTTTACTTCGTATACTATTAAATCCGATAAATCTAATGCTAATCTGCTAACACCCGCTTTTGCTAATAAGATGGCATCAAACTGCCCTTCTCTTAATTTCTGAATGCGAGTGGGAACATTCCCTCTAATGTCTTTTATTTCTACATCTTTTCTGAACGAAAGCAATTGTGCTTTTCTACGAGCAGAAGAGGTGCCAATAATTGCATTTTTTTTGAATGAAAATTCGAGTGTTCCGTCGTATGCTTCTTTGCGTATTAAAATTAATTCTGATGGATCTTCGCGTTCGGATACTGCAGCAATTACTAAGCCTTCAGGAGACACTGTTGGTAAATCTTTATGCGAATGCACAGCTAAATCTATTTCATTTGCAAGCAATGCCTCTTCTAATTCTTTAGTGAAGAATCCTTTACCTTCTAGTTTATCTAAACTTAAGTGTTGAATTTTATCGCCTTGAGTTTTGAAAATTTTAAGCTCTACTTGTGCACCTAAACTTTCTAAACGATTTTTAATGTGGTGGGCTTGCCAAAGAGCTAAATCACTCCCACGTGAGCCAATTGTAATTTTAATCTGTTCCATTAATTATCTCTGCACCTTATTCCTTTATCAGAATGTCTTTTGCCATTACCATTGGAATACTGATGTATTTTTTTTCCATGTAATTTAGTACTTTTTCCAATACTTCTCTTGATTGTTCATCAAGTTCATTAATGTCTTCTGCAAATACTGAATTTATAGCGGTATTTCTGATGTCTTTTATCTTCTGAGGAACAACTTGCATGGCCAACTCAATTTTACGCTGACGTACTAATGGACGAAACTCATTGATATTGGTTTCAATAATTTGTTCGGCATGGCATAATTCGCCATAACGCTCATCCATGTTACGTTTTATGGTTTCTTGTATACTTTCAATATTGATGAAATGCATTGGGTTATTTTCTACCACTTCTGCATCTGTATCATTCGGAATAGCTAAATCTAAAATTATTTTTTTTGATTTCTCCCCGTTCAATAATCCCTTGTAAATTTCTGGTGTGATTATAGGTTCTGTTGCCGATGTACAAGTAATGATTACGTCAAAGCCCTCGTTATAGGTTTTTAAGGCTTCTAAAGGCATAGCCCTTCCTTCTAATTCGTTTGCTAAGCTCTCTGCTTTAGAGAGTGTGCGGTTAAACACTGTAAAATTACTTAGCTTTTGTTTCTTCAAATATTTTGCAAATAGTTGATTGGTTTCCCCAGCTCCGATAATTAAAAAACGTGTGCGTTCATTAATATCTATGTTTCGCAATAATCTGTAGGCAATAGAAACTACTGAAATTGGTTTCTCTGAAATTTTTGTATCTGTATAAATCTCTTTAGCAGTTTTAACCACTCTGTTCATACATAAACGTAAAAAATCACCTGTGAATCCCCATTCTTTGCACTCATCATACGAGTTTCGTACTTGTGCTAATATCTCTTTTTCACCAACTACCAATGATTCTAATGAGCTGGAAACTTTCATTAAATGAACTAATGCTGCTTCGTCTTGATAAACAGATGCAGATTTTTTTAATATTTCTGAATTTTCAATTTTTTGATTTGATAAGTGCTGTATTACTTTGTTCAATACATACTCATTTATGTCGGTTTCTAAAGTAAAAACCAACTCCACTCTGTTACAAGTTCCTATGTAAAAAAGTTCTTGAATGTTTAACTCTTCTTTCAAAGCGTTTAACACTCTCTTTTTTTCTTCAGGTGCTAACACAAGTTTTCCTATCTCTTTGAGCTCTAAGTTCTTGTGCGTAAATGCTATAATTCGTAGATTTTTCAATCTTATGGGGCTATTCAACTGCTTACAAAGTAACTTCATAAAGAGGGTTTAAATGTCATTTAATTGTCAGAGCCATTATTTAGAAGAATTATAAATAAAGCTTTATCTTTAGTGTTTAACTGCTGAGAGTTACGAGGTTCTGAGCAGTTTAGTTTTTTCATCATCATTTTTTACACTTTTATGATCATTCTTAAACGCAGTATGCTGGTGTTTTTATTCCTAATTGGAATAATTTCTATGCTTTCTTCATGTTTTTTAACATTTAGAACTACTGATAAAAAAGCAATGGAAAGCTTTCGTGAAAAAAAGCTAACTGCTCAATTCCATCAATATAAATTAGGCAAAAGAACTATACATTATGTAGAAAGTGGAAATGTGAAAGCAAGCACTGTTTTATTATTTATACATGGCAGCCCCGGCTCCTGGAATGCTTTTGAAAATTATTTATATGATAGTTCGCTTAATGTAAATTATTTAATGGCTTCGGTTGATCGACCTGGATATGGGTATTCAGATTTTGGTGTGAAGGAAGAGTCGCTAAGTATGCAATCAATTGTATATGCTCCCATTCTCAAAAAATATTATGATGAAGGTAAAAAAATTATACTAATTGGGCATTCATACGGAGGACCTGTAATTGCAAAAATGGGGATGGATTTTGAGGATGTAATTTCAGGGTTAATATTTATTGCACCATCTATAGACCCTGAATTAGAAAAGGAGTTATGGATACAAAGGCCAGCTACTTGGAGTGTTTTTAAGTGGATGATTCCTGCAGCAGTAATTGTGAGTAATGAAGAAATTTTAGCACTGAAATCTGAACTAATTAAAATTATGCCCGAATGGAAAAACTTAAAAATGCCAATTATTTTTATTCAAGGAGGGAAAGATAATTTAGTGGCTCCTGCTAATAAAGATTTTGCTGAAAAAGAATTGAAAAATACAAAAATTGATATTATGTATTACCCAGACTTAGATCATTTCATCCCATTTACACACAAGGAAATTGTAATGGAAGCCATTGAGAAAATGCAAGGGAAAATTATTTACAAATAACCACATTTGCATTTGCATTTCTGATAAAAATGTAATTACTTTGTATGTACACAATTAATTTATGGAAATCCCAGTTATTACCATTGGAAATTCAAAAGGAATCCGTTTGCCTAAAGCAATTTTAGATCAATATGATATAAAAGAATCTATTGAAATAATATTGGAAAAAGGTAGAATTATTTTAAAGCCTACATCAACACCAAGAAAAGGTTGGGAGAAGGCATTCAAATTGATGAGTGAAAATGGAGATGACCAACTTATTATAGACGATGTTTTTAGTGATGAAGATTTTGAAGAATGGAAATAAAACAATATGAAATTTTGTTGGTGAATTTAGACCCAACAGTTGGTGGTGAAATAAAGAAAACAAGGCCTTGTGTGGTAATTTCTCCAAACGAAATGAATAAATATTTAAAGACAATTGTAATTGCACCAATTACAAGTAGCTCTAAACAATATCCAACAAGAATTGAATTAATTCAAAAGAAAATAAATGGATGGATTGTTCTAGATCAAATAAGAACTATTGACAAATCAAGAATAATTAAGAAAATAGCCGAATTATCTAAGCTTGAAATAGATAGAATAAAAGAAGTTATGCATGAAACATTTGTAGAATAAACTACGACGTTAATATTTCTCCGAGCTTCAATAAATTCATATCAATATCTTGATTATGTTTTACTGCTTTTTCTAAAGAAGTATAATGAATATGGTTGTTTACAATACCAATCATAATTTGAACTCGACCTGCCAACAATGCTTCTACCGCTGCCACACCCATTCTACTACCTAATACTCTATCTGCACAGCTCGGACTTCCTCCTCTTTGAATATGCCCAAGCACACTCACTCGTATATCGTAGTAATTAAATTTTTCTTTTACACGTTCCGCCATTTGGTATGCACCACCAATTTCATCTCCCTCTGCTACTACCACAATCATCGATGATTTTTTGCGCTCCCAACCTTTACTCAACATGGTCATTAACGAATTTAAATCTGTTTTAGACTCTGGAATTAAGGTTGCTTCTGCACCTCCTGCAATACCAGAGTACAGAGCAATAAATCCTGCATCTCTACCCATTACTTCCACAAAAAATAAACGATCGTGAGAGTCGGCTGTATCTCTAATTCTATCAATGGCATCTACTGCTGTATTTACAGCCGTGTCAAACCCTAATGTATAATCTGTTCCGTATAAATCGCAATCTATTGTACCTGGTATTCCTACAAAAGGAATATCGTGTTCTTTATTAAATTGTAAGGCTCCAGAAAATGTACCATCACCACCAATGGCTACCACTGCATCAATACCGTGCTTTTTTAACTGTTCGTAGGCTTGAGCTCTTCCTTCTAAAGTTCTAAATCGTTCGCTACGTGCTGATTTTAAAATGGTGCCACCTCGCTGAATAATGTTACTTACCGAGTTTGATACCATTGGTATAATGTCTCCATCAATCATCCCTTCATAACCTCTCCTTATACCATATACCTGAACTCCGTAAGAAAGACTTGCTCTTACTACCGCTCTTATAGCGGCGTTCATTCCTGGCGAATCTCCGCCAGAAGTCATTACTCCAATAGTTTTAATAGGACTCGACATATCAATTTTTTCAATAATAACACCTAAAGATAATAAATGTTATTTAATAATTGTAAAAAGTACACTAACTATTTTTCAATCCAATTGCCGTCTTCTCTAATTAGTTCAATTAATTGATCTACTGCGTTCTCGGTATTTACATTTTTTCGCATCACTTCTTTCCCTTTGTACAAGGTAATTTTTCCTGGTCCTGTTCCCACATATCCATAATCAGCATCAGCCATTTCGCCTGGCCCGTTTACAATACAGCCCATTATTCCAATTTTAATTCCCTTTAAATGGTCGGTTCTAGAACGAATCAATTGCGTTGTTTCTTGCAAATCAAAAAGTGTACGCCCGCAAGATGGGCATGAAATATATTCTGTTTTAGAAATTCTGGTTCTGCTTGCTTGTAATATTCCGAATGATATAGAATTTATTACACGCAACGATAAATCTTTGTCTGCCGAAAGCCAAATTCCGTCAGAAAATCCATCAATCAATAATGCCCCAAAATCAGTAGCAGCATATAATTGCAATTCATCTAAACTTAAATTATAATAGTTGTTTCTCGTAATTACAGGTACTTCATAATTTAATGTTAATAATTTAAAGAAAACTTCACGTTGTGAAGCCATTCTGTCAGGAAGTTCCGACTCTAATATTAAGCAAACACTTTTATCGCTATTTAATTTCTGAAGCAATTCATCAGTTAATTCAGTAGGCTTTGCAAGCACAAAATGCATTGGTAGATCATGCTCTTCGAATGCAGCATATTCATTAATAGTTAAAAGTGGAATGCTATTTTCTATTTCCTTTTTTTCATTTTTCTTTAAATCGAGCCACTTTTTGTAATTATACAATTTCCTCAAATTTCCTGGGAAATTATATTCAGGCACATTGTCGCCTAAGTAAGCGATGTCTGCGGCTAAATCGCTCATGTTATATTTATCAAGCAAAGCCGAGTAAGTATAACCAATTTGCGAAAGTTGCAATGGTTCATTCAAGGTTAAATGAGATAAATCAGCAATTACCACGGGTACGTGATGGCCTCCGAGTAAACCTAAATCTTTTGTATGGCGACGTGTATGTTCGTATGGGTTAAAATTTTCGGGTAGCAAAATTTCTTTCCCAAGCTCATTCGCTTTTATGGTTTCTCTTGCACGTAATACATACCTATCGGCAAAAGCTTTCGCAACAGGAGCTTCAAATTCTGGTTCTTCAGTTAAGGAAACCCTAATGGTATCTCCTATTCCATCTTCCAACAATGTTCCAATTCCAACAGCCGATTTTATTCTTCCATCTTCCCCATCGCCTGCTTCTGTAACCCCTAAATGTAATGGGTAGTTCATCCCTTCTTTGGCCATGGTTTCTATTAGCAATCGGTAAGCTTGTACCATTACTTGTGCGTTACTAGATTTCATAGAAACCACTAAATTATAGTAGTTCATATCTTCGCACATTCGTATAAATTCCATTGCCGATTCTACCATACCCAGCGGAGTATCTCCATGCCAGCTCATAATACGATCAGAAAGTGAACCGTGGTTGGTACCAATTCGCATTGCTGTTCCGTATTCTTTGCAAATTTTCACCAAGGGTTCAAACTTTTTTCTAATACGATCTAATTCTGCGTTGTATTCTGATTGTGTGTACTCTATCTGTTCAAATTTTTTCTTATCGGCATAATTTCCTGGGTTCACGCGTACTTTTTCTACAATACGTGCCGCTGCTTCTGCAGCATTGGGAGTAAAATGAATATCTGCAACTAAAGGAACATTATATCCACGTTTCCGTAATTCTTTTTTTATCTCCGCTAAATTGTTTGATTCGTTTACACTAGGAGCTGTAATTCTTACGTATTCACATCCTGCTTCCACCATTCGAATAGTTTGCTCCACCGTGGCAATCGTATTCATGGTATCCGTTGTGGTCATGGATTGTATTCGTATTGGGTGGTGTGCCCCCATTGGCACATCTCCTATGGTTACTTCGCGTGTGTTATATCTTTTATATTGATGTAATGAATTGCAATACTTTCCTTTTAATTCTGAAAGTAGTTGAATCGATTTGTCTGTTAGCATAAACGGTCTATATACTGCTAAATAACAAAAAAAACAGATAGGAGTTTCAATAAAAAAGGCCTGATTTCAAAAATCAAGCCTTTTATTTTAAGAAAAATGCGTTTTAGTAGCGTTCAATGGTAACACTCGACATGCCCGCATCAACATTTATATTGATTAAATTGCCTTTGCCGTTAAAATTATCCGACTCATAATAGCCATCCTTTTTCTTTGTAAAGCCTTCCAAATTTTCTGAAGACAAGACTGCATCCATTTTCACTCTGCAACGTGCATTCATCGGTACACGCAAGGTAACACTAGAAGCACCAGCGTCGATATCTACATTGCTTTCTGCTTGTTTGTCTGATAATTTCATATCTATAGAAGCTGCTCCTGCATCTAAATTTATGGTTCTCACTTTATATGCCGAGAAATCAAAATCTATAGCTCCAGCTCCAATTTCAAAATTAAAATCCCAAGTAAGTGCTGGATTTAATTTTACCTCCACTTGGTTATCAATTTTTCCGTTTTTAATTTTGATGTTGTTAGAAGTTAACTTCATCTTAATATCTTCAGTAGAATCTGTTCTTACTTTCTCTAAAGAATACTCACCCTTGCGAGTCATGGTTGTTGCATCAATCAATTGCGAAGTAGTATCGTTCAAAATGAATTTTGCAGCACCGCCTTCAAAAGAAAGTTTAGCCACTCGAACGCCCGAATCTAAAGGGATATTAAAGTCTTGAGTTTTTACACCATTACTATCAATTTCTACATTTAAATCGTCGCTCCAATCAAAATAATGATCTCTTTTAGTTCCACTAAAATCTACTACTTGGTAAATAAAAATAGCGATGATGATGGCTGCAGAACCATTGAAAAACCAAGGGTTCATATTTGTATTTTTTGCTAAACTATTTAAGCCTAAAATAATTAATATGAGTGGCCATAAGCTTGCCATTCTTCCCCAATTAATGCTCAATGGCAAAATATTGAAGTTATGTACTACGAGGAGTAATCCTATCAGGATTAAAAACGATCCCCAAATTAATTTTCTTGAATTCATACCTTAAGTTATTGATCTTTTTTATTTTTCGAATTGTTCCAAATAATACCTGCACCTACAGCAACTAATATTAATGGCCATAATTTATCGAACTCAAACCATGGTATAAATTCATCTGCAAGAAAAATAACACCTAATGTTAGAAGCACTAATCCACCAATAACACTTTCGTTATTTTTTCTTCTCATTTTTTTAAGTTTTGCGTCATCTGCAGGGATTGCTTCACCAGAATCGTTCACGGTATAATCTACCGTTGGACCTGCTGCATTAAAATCAATTTTTTTTTCAGGAATTACAATCCATAAAATAATGTATAGTAATACGCCCGATCCGAAACCGAAAAGTGCTACTAAAAATAATGCACGTACTAATGTTACGTCGATACTGAAATAATCAGCGAGACCCGCACAAACACCTCCTATTGATGCTCTTTGTTTGTCTCTGTAAAGTTCTTTTGCCATGTTATTTAGGTTTATTTTTTATCAAAGATGCAGGTAGTTCCGCTTTCTGTAAAGTACCCTCCGATGAATGCACTTAATTCGCCGACGAAGTAAGAGCATTTAGCTATGAGCGGGGGGCAAGGAGCAGGGAGTTAAGAGCAGTGAGCTGTGAGTTACAAGCAGAATGCGACTTCAATTCACAACTCACAACTCACAATTCACAACTCATTCACTGATCTGCCCATGTTGCGGCCTAATGATAATCTCCTCTAAACATGCACCTTTAGAGAGGTTGGCTGCCAAATACAAGGTTTCTGCGATATCTTCGGCCATAATAAAACGTTCTGCATCTATGGTTGTACCGTCCCATGAAGCCGTTAATGTTGAGCCTGGTATAATTGCGGTAGTTTTAATATTTGTTTCCATTAAGGATTCTCTTAGGGTTTTTATAAAACCATAAACGGCATATTTACTAATGGTATAAGCAAAGGCTTCTTTAACGGGAGTTATGTTTGCCACAGAACATATACTAAAAATATGCCCTTCGTCTTTTTCTAACATTGACTCCATCAAAGCTTTGGTTAAATAATACCCAGAGTAATAATTAATGTTCATCATCTTTTCCATTAACACATCGTCTTCATCAAAAAAAGTGGAAGGTTGGTATACTCCTAAATTGTTCACTAAAATGTTAGGCTCTACATTATTTTCTTCGAGTACATTTACTATTTTTTGCACTTGTTTTTTCTCCGCTAAATCGGCACTAATGCAAAGTATTTCAATGTTGTAATCGGATAACAACACCCTTTTTTGTTCTTGTAAATCTTTGTCAGATCTGGCAATGAGCACCAGATTGTAATTATTAGCGGCAAATTTCCTGGCAATTGCATTGCCAATGCCTTTTGTTGAACCAGTTATTAATATGGTTTTCATCTCTTTATTCATCTTAATATTGCTTAATGAGGTAATTGAAGGCTTAATTTATTACTTTTACCTTATATTCTATCAAAAATATGTTTTTATATCACCTAGGCAGGTATGTTTTATTATTGAAAGGAGCCTTTTCTAAGCCGGAAAAGTTTGCGGTGTATTGGAAAGAAACCTTTAAAGAGATGAATGTTATGGGCGTAGGCTCTTTAGGCATCGTATCTATTATCGCAGTTTTTTTAGGAGCTGTAACCTGCGTACAAACTGCTTATCAGTTAGTAAGTAATTTAATCCCTCGCGAAGTTATTGGGCAAATCACCCGCGACTCTACCATATTGGAATTTAGTCCGTCTATTACCATGCTCGTTTTATCGGGCCGTTTAGGTTCTAATATTGCTTCACAAATTGGCACCATGCGAGTAACCGAACAAATTGATGCCTTAGAAATTATGGGAGTAAATACTTCAGGCTTTTTAATTCTACCAAAATTAATTGCTGGCCTTTTTATTATTCCGATGTTAATTGTGTTCTCAATGTTCCTAAGTTTAATTGGAGGGTACTTAGCCGGAACTTTATCAGGAGTTATTTCAGCAGAAGAATACATCGGAGGTTTACTCTCTGATTGGAATCCAACTATATTAATTGTTGCCTTAATAAAGTCGTATGTATTTACCTTTTTAATGGTAACGGTTTCTGCTTATCATGGATTTTATACATCAGGTGGTGCTATAGAGGTTGGGCGTTCGAGCACAAAAGCTGTGGTATATAGCTGTATTTTAATTTTATGTTTTGATTATTTAGTTGCTCAGCTTTTCTTATAATGATTGAACTAAAAAATATATCTAAATCTTTTGATACAAAAAATGTATTAGATGATGTGAGTGTAAATTTTAAACCAGGAACTACCAGTTTAATAATTGGAAGCAGTGGCTCGGGTAAAACAACCTTGTTAAAATGCATGGTTGGTTTACATGAAGTTGATTCTGGACAAATCTTATACTCGGGTGAAGATTTTTGCACCTTAGATTTCAAAGAACGTATTCCTATTCGAAAAGAAATTGGGATGTTATTTCAAGGATCTGCTTTGTTTGATTCGATGACTGTTGAAGAAAACTTATTGTTTCCCTTAAATATGTTTAGCGAAATGTCTTTCTCTGAAAAAAGCGATCGTGTTGATTTTTGTTTAAAACGCGTAAACCTTGATAACGTTCGAAAGCTAAGCCCATCGGAGCTTTCGGGAGGAATGAAAAAAAGAGTGGGCATTGCTCGCGCAATTGCGATGCAACCAAAATACCTGTTTTGTGATGAGCCGAATTCAGGACTTGATCCACAAACATCTATCGTAATTGATAATTTAATTAAAGAAATTACAGAAGAGTACAACATCACTACAGTTGTAAATACACACGACATGAATTCTGTAATGGAGATTGGTGATTTTATCGTTTTTTTACACCAAGGTAAAAAATGGTGGGAAGGCAGTAACGATGAAATTAGAAATACAAACAACAAAGAAATTAATGAGTTTGTGTTTGCAAGTAAATTTATGCGAATGCAATTAAAGTAATTTACCTATGGATGCGATTCAAAAAACGCTTGTACTTTTTGCACATCCGCGTTTCGAAAATTCGAGGATACATCAAGCTTTATTAAAAAAAATAAAACACTTACCCGGATTACGTATACATGATTTATATGAGCACTACCCTGAGTTTAATATAGATGTAGAATACGAAAAAAAAATATTGTTAGAACACGACTTAATTGTGTGGATGCATCCATTTTATTGGTACAGCGCTCCACCAATTTTAAAACAATGGATTGATTTGGTATTGCAACATGGATGGGCTTATGGAAAAGGAGGCACTGCATTAACAGGTAAACGGGTATTAAGCTGCATCTCTTCTGGCGGGCCTCGTGAAGCATACCAAAAAGAAGGTTTTCATACTTATACTGTGCACGAGTTTTTAAGGCCATTTGAACGTACTGCAACATTATGCAACATGGAATATCTACCTCCCTTTTTTGTTCATGGAAGTCATAAAATTACAGATGAAGAGTTAGATGCTCATGCAAATCAATATCAACACCTATTAAAACAACTTGCTCAGGCTTCTGTAGAAACTGTTGAATTAAAAAAACATCTTTATTTGAACGATTGGATAAAATCTTTGTAAGATGGGAGATAACATTTTATTAAGCTCTATTATATTTTTAGGTGCAGCAATTGTGTGCGTACCTATTGCAAAAAAAATTGGATTAGGTTCTGTACTTGGTTACTTAATCGCCGGCATATTAATTGGACCGTTTGTATTAGGTTTCGTTGGGCAAGAAGGCCAAGACATTATGCATGCTGCTGAATTTGGTGTGGTAATGATGCTGTTTATAATTGGACTCGAAATTAACCCCAAAGAATTTTGGATCATGCGAAGATCTATTATTGGCTTGGGAAGTATACAAATGATTTTTACCACCTTTATTGTTGCTGCATTTTGTATTTTCTATTTTGAATTTAGTATCCAAACATCTCTCGCCATCGCTTTATCCATCAGCATGTCGTCTACAGCTATTATTTTACAAACATTAAAAGAAAAAGGCTTACATAAATCGAGTGCAGGACAAGCAGCATTTTCAGTTTTGTTGTTTCAAGACATTATGGTAATTCCAATACTTGCATTTTTACCATTACTAGCAGCAAACGATATTTTAAACAGCACGAGTGAACAAACTTTTATCAGTGACCTATCACCTGGCTTAAAAACATTAACTGTATTAGTTGCCATGACAGGCATTGTGCTCGTAGGTTTATTTGTAGTAGCACCTTTCATGAAAATTATTGCACGCACACGTTTGCGAGAATTGTTTACCGCCACTGCATTGTTTTTAGTAATTGGCGTTGCCTATTTAATGACCATCGTGGGTATCAGTCCGGCCTTAGGCACATTTTTAGCAGGAGTAGTATTAGCAAATAGTAGTTTTAGGCACGAGTTAGAAAGTGATATTGAACCTTTTAAAGGGCTGCTTTTAGGCTTGTTTTTTATAGGTGTTGGCTCTAGTATTAATTTCAATTTAATTATTGAAAAACCTGCATTAGTACTATCAATTGTTTTATTAATTATGTTGATAAAATCAGCAGTGCTATTGCTTGCAGGAAGAATTTTCAAAATAAAAAATAATCAGAATTTATTGTTCGCATTTTTACTATCGCAAGTAGGAGAGTTTGCATTTGTGCTGTTAAATTTCAGTGGGCAGTTACAAATAATTGACCCTAATTGGAATGCATTGTTAATGGCAGTAGTTGCGTTGAGCATGATCATCACTCCTATTTTGCTATTAATTAACGAACGATTTATAGATCCTTATTTCGGAACGAAAGAGGAAATAAAAGAAAATGAACACGATGAGATACATGAAAAACATTCGGTAATAATTGCTGGTTTCGGTCATTTTGGAAGTACCATTGGTAGGTTTTTAAAAGCAAATGGCATACACGCAACTATTTTAGATAATGATAGCGATCGAGTAGAATTACTCAGAAAAATGGGATTCGAAGTGTATTATGGCGATGCAACACGAATAGATTTATTGAAATCTGCCGGGGCCGAAACTGCGAAGATGCTGATTGCTGCAATAGATTCACCAGATATAAACCACTCCTTAATATTAACTGCAAGCAAACACTTTCCGAATTTAAAAATCATGGCTAGAGCGCGAAACAGATTTGATGCCTACGAATTATTGGATTTAGGTGTAACCAGTATTTATAGAGAAACATTATATACCTCGGTACACATGGCGGTTGATGTGTTACATGAATTAGGCATCAGAAATTATACAGCAACTCGCAAAGCTCAAGACTTTATTAAATATGACGAAGAAGCTATGCGCAAACTAGCCGCTACCCGACACGACAGTAAAACCTATATATTAACTGTACGAGAACAAATAGAACTCGAAGAAAAGCTTCTCTCCGAAGATTTACATCAACAACTTACTGACCATGATGGTGCTTGGGACTCGAGTACGATGAAGTGAATGGTGAATGGTAAATTGTGAATGGTGAATTAAGCGTCATTTACAATTCACAATTTACCATTCACAATTCAATTAAATTCCTACTTTTGTCCCATGATACAATCCCTTAGCCCCTTAAATTGGGAAGATTACGAACTTATCGACTGTGGAAACTTTGAAAAATTGGAGCGATTTGGTCTATACATTACCATACGCCCAGAGCCACAAGCGGTTTGGGATGCTGCAATGCCCGCAAAAGACTGGGAAAAACTAGCACACGTTCGTTTTAAACCTAAAGGAGGTTCTACAGGAGAGTGGATTAAGTTAAAAGACATGCCTGATAGATGGCACATACATTACAAAACAGAAGCGATAAACATAAAATTCAGGTTAGCACTTACCGCATTTAAACATGTGGGGGTATTTCCAGAACAAGCAGTAAATTGGGATTATAGTGCGAAAGCTATAAAAGCAATGAAAATTGAACAGCCAAAAGTGTTGAATTTATTTGCTTATACAGGCGGTGCTTCATTAGCGGCAAAAGCAGCAGGAGCAGATGTTACACACGTTGACTCGATTAAACAAGTGGTTTCTTGGGCGAATGAAAACCAAGAACTATCGGGCCTAAAAGATATTCGTTGGGTAGTAGAAGATGCCTTGAAATTTGTGAAGCGAGAAGTAAAACGTGGTAAAAAATACAACGGTATAATATTAGACCCTCCGGCTTATGGCCACGGACCAAACGGTGAGAAATGGAAATTAGAAGAGAGCATCAACGAAATTATGAAAGACGTTGCAGCTTTATCCGACGATAAAAATTTCTTCATGATCTTAAATACCTATTCATTGGGATTCTCTTCATTAATTGTGGAGAATCTTATTAACACATCATTTAGAAGCACAAAAAATTTAGAAATTGGTGAGCTTTATTTACAAGCTACTAAAGGTTCTAAATTACCATTAGGTGTTTTCGGAAAAGTAAATTATTAATAATGAGCAATTTTATTTCGGCGGAGAAATTAGGACATCAATTTCACGATCGCTGGTTATTTAGAGAATTGAATTTCGGCGTAAATGCTGGTCAACGTATTGCGCTAGTAGGTGTAAACGGTGCTGGCAAAAGTACTTTAATGAATATTATTGCGGCTTCTTTAGATCCATCAGAAGGAAAACTAATTAGAAACAAAAGCATACGCATTGGGCATTTAGAACAAGACCCTGTACCTACCTTAACTTGTAGCATTAGCGATTATTTATTTTCTGATGACCATCCTGCATTGAGTTTAATAAAACGCTACGAAGAATTGCTCGAAAATCCAGAAGGCAAAGACGATGAGATTAATTTACTTACCGATGAACTTAGTGCTGCCGATGCTTGGGAATACGAACATAAAATAAAACAGATATTAGGAACCCTAGGTGTTCATCATTTAAAGCAAGCTATAAACACGTTATCTGGCGGACAAAAAAAACGTATTGCTTTAGCGAAATTATTAATTGAAGATCCAGATTTATACATATTAGATGAGCCTACCAACCATTTAGATATTGATACCATTGAGTGGCTGGAAGAGTACCTAAACAAAGGGAACAAGACCTTAATTATGGTTACACACGACAGGTATTTTTTAGATAATGTGTGTAATGAAATTATGGAGATAGATAGAGGAAGTGTTTTTCAATACAAAGGAAATTACTCGTACTATTTAGAAAAAAAATCGGAGCGTGAAGAAATGGATAAAGCTTCGTTTGAGAAAAATAAAAATTTGTGGAGAAAGGAATTGGAGTGGATGCGTAGGCAACCGAAAGCACGAACCACAAAATCTAAAGCACGTATTGATGCTTTTGGTGTGCTTGATGATAAAACAAAAGAATTGCGCCCAAACCAAGAAGTGGAGCTCAGCATAAAAATGAGTAACCAAGGAAATAAAATTCTAGAGTTGCACCATGTAAGCAAATCATACGATGAAAAAAATATCATCGATAATTTCTCGTACGTATTTAAGAAAAAAGACAGAGTAGGTGTTGCCGGAAAAAACGGATCGGGGAAATCTACTTTTTTACAATTAATAACAGAGCAAGTAAAACCAGATACGGGGAAAGTTGTAGTTGGAGAGAGTACTGTTTACGGGTATTACAGGCAAGATGGGTTGGCATTTGATGAAAATAAAAAAGTAATTGACATTGTAAGAGAAGTAGCCGACCATATTATTATGGGCGACGGGAAACAATTAAGTGCATCGCAATTATTAACAAAATTTTTATTCCCTCCGCAAAAGCAAAACGATAAAGTTTCTAAATTAAGTGGTGGTGAACGAAAGCGTTTACAACTAATGCGAGTACTCATGCTCAATCCTAATTTTTTAATTTTAGATGAGCCCACCAACGATTTAGATATCGATACCTTAAATATTCTGGAAGATTTCTTGATGGCTTTTCCAGGTTGTTTGGTATTAGTATCTCACGACAGGTATTTGGTTGATAAATTAACTGACCACTTATTTATTTTCGAGGGCAATGGATATGTGCGTACCTACAATGGAAATTATACCGACTATAGAGTAGAAAAAGAAGAGGAAGAAGAATTAGAAAAAGCGAGATTAAAAGCTGAGAAAAACCAAGCGAAGCAACAAATACAAGCCACACCAGTTATTAAGAAACGTAGCTTTAAGGAGCAGAAAGAATTAGATGATCTGGAAGAAAGCATTAAGAATTTAGAAAATAGAAAAACGGAAATAAACTCTTTACTACTAAGCATCACAAACGTTGATGAGATCATCGCTCTGTCCAAAGAGTTAGAAGAGGTACAAGAAAATTTAGATGAGAAAGAGTTACGCTGGTTGGAGCTGAGCTAAATCGAATTAGCGAACTAACGAAATTACAAACTAGCGAACCTTGTAAATTCGCTAGTTCGTAAATTCGATTAAGGTGCTAAAACTAATTTCTTAGAATCAATAAGCACATTATTCGGGTCATAAATATTTATAAGATATGTTCCGTATCCTGGATAAAAATCAGTAGTATTTATACTTATTAATGAGGTATTAATAGCACCATTAAATACCGATTGACCATTTACACTTACGATTTCAATTCTAGAATTCGCCATAAGAGCAAAATCCCCAGTATTAATAAACACTATATCCTTTACTGGATTTGGATAAACCTTAAGTGTGTTTCTAATTGTATTACCTGCAGAAACAAATGCGGTATTTATAATTAGCGTATCGGCAACTGAATAAAAAATAGTGTCAGATACTGTAACCAACAAAGTATCATAAACAGTTAGCGTATCGTATTTTATTACATTAATTGTATCGTAAACTACGACATGTGCAGAATCAACTGTAATATTAATCGGATTACTTCTTTTAGCGCACAAGCCATTAAATGCAACACAACGATAGCTGTAATTATTCATCGCTTTTGTGCTTACAATTAGTAAGGAATCTGAATTTACATTTCTATAAAAATTATCGTTAACAATTGGCAAGAAACCATTTCCTTTATTTACCTCCCATGCAATGTGTGAAGCTATGCCCCCAGAAACAGTTGCTTTTAAATATGTCTCATCACCATATTCTATGGTAGCTGAAGATTTACTTAAACTAACATTTAATGGAGAAGTGCAATTTGACTCGTAGTATAAACTTAATATTTCAGCAGGATTTAATGCGCGATTATAAATTCTTACATCATCAATAACCCCTCTAAAAGGGTAAGTCATGTTTGTTCTTGCTCCAATTACCGCAGTTGGGGATCCACCATAGTTAGCATTAGTACCAACATCTGCATCATCTCTGTTCATTAATACACCATTGACATAAAACCTTGCTTCTGTTGGAGTGCGTGTTACTACTAAATGAGCCCAAGTATTAGCCACTAAATTTCTATTTTGTTCTATCACATAAGCACCTCCACCAATATTATTACATCCAAAGGCATATCCATTTAGTGGGTACTGATTTCTAATTGCATTTAAATGTTGGTCGCCATCATTCCCTGTTCCAACCGATCCAATAGATAAAATCATATATTGATCGTTACTATTTGGCAGCGTGGTAATTTTAACCCAAAGTGAATGAGTATAGGTATTTAACAGCAAATTGGTACTTGGCATGGTAATTTTAGCATTGCCATTAAAGTTATACGCAGCATTAGTATTGCCAAAACGGTCTGCTGTTAATGTAGCTAAAGAGACGGTTGCCATTGCATTGCTAACAGAATCCTTTGCCATTCCGTTAAAAGGATAATAAGCAACCAAACCTTCTGTTGGGGCTTGTGCGAATGATTTTAGTGCTAATAGCAGCACTAAAAAGAGTAGTTTTAATTTCATAGGTTTAGATTTAACACTAAAATAATAACATTTTTGAACATTCTAAAAATCAAATAGTGCCGCTCTGCGTCTTTGCTCCCTCCGCGCCTCTGTCTTCTCGCGCCTCTGCGCACAAAAAAAAGCGCCACCCGGTTTCCCGAATAACGCTTACGGCTATTTTAAATATTTTAAAAAACTAGTCTACATTATCATGCAAAAACGGATTGTTCGGACGAATTTGTGGTGTACCGTTCTCTTCGTTTACTGTATAACGTGATACTTGCGATTCTGATGAATGTGGTGTAGAATCCATCGCTTGCTTTTTACGCAAGTATGCTGGCTCCTGCTCTAAATCATTCACTCCGTTTGGAGTTCTTAAACGCATGCTCAATTCTTTTAGTCTGTTGATGCGCTCTTTGTTTCTCTTCATCTGCTCATCCAATTCCTCATTCTCTATGCTCTCTTGTGGAGATTTATTGATGACCTTAAACTCTACATCTTCTTTGTCTAATAACCTAAATGGTTCTTGCTCTTTAGGCTCCTCAAATTTCGCCTCTGGTGCTGGTATAAAGTCGAATAAATTCACTTGTTTCGTTGCAGCCGGTGCTTCTTTTTTAACATCTTCTTTTATAAAAGTGCTAAGCTCCGATTCTTCTACAATGTGTTTCTTCAAAATCATGGCCGGTGCTTTTTTAATGGCAGCCGATTCTTCCATCACTTCTTCAGATGTTAATTCTTCCTCTTTTTCGTTATGTATTTCATAACTAACTTCCTCTTCTTTCAATTCAGATTTTAACGTAAGCATTTGCTCTAATGTATTTACAGCTGGTATTACTTCATCGTCTTCAATCGTAATGTTTAAATTCGGAATGTTATTTTCTATAGTTGATTTGTTCTCTATTGATAATGGTATTACCTTTTTCTCTGAACCCGGAACCGCTTTAGAGAAACGCTCTTCCTTTGTTTGGAATCCTGTAGCTATAAGGGTTACACTTATTTTATCACCCAAAGTTTCATCGTAACAATTTCCCCAAATTATATCAGCGGTTAAGCCTGCTTGGTTTTGTATGTAATCTGTAATCTCCGAAACTTCATCCATCAATACTTCTTTCTCACCAGAAGTAATATTCAATAAAATATAACGTGCTCCTTCAATATCATTATCATTTAACAATGGAGATGCCAAGGCACTTTGCACTGCTTTAAATGCACGCCCTTCGCCTTCTGCAGATGCAGATCCCATAATGGCAACACCACTGCTCTGCATTACTGTTTTCACATCTTCAAAGTCAACGTTTATGTAACCAGGTACTGTTATAATTTCTGCAATTCCTTTTGCTGCCGTGGTTAAAATATTATCTGCCTCTGCGAATGCATTTGATAAGGTAAGATTACCATACATCTCGCGTAATTTATCATTTGAAATTACTAATAATGTATCTACATGTTTTTTAAATGCTTCCAAGCCTTCATCCGCTTGCTGCTTTCTTCTCTTCCCTTCAAAGTTAAAAGGTGTAGTTACTATACCTACAGTTAAAATACCTAACTCTCTCGCAGCTTGTGCAATTATTGGACTTGCGCCAGTACCAGTACCACCACCCATACCTGCAGTTATAAAAATCATTTTGGTAGTAGCACCTAATAATTCTTTTACATCATCTATAGATTCTATGGCTGAGTTTTTTCCTACCTCTGGCATCGAACCTGCTCCTCTACCTTCGGTAAGGCTTGCACCTAACTGTACTTTATTTGGTATGGGACTTAATTCCAATGCTTGTGCATCTGTATTACAGATGATGAAATCTACTCCTACGATCCCTTGATTGTACATGTGGTTTACTGCGTTTCCGCCGCCGCCACCAACACCAATTACTTTTATAATTGATGATTTGTCTTTCAGCATCTCGAATTTCATATTTTCTTGTTTTATGTTTCTTACTTTGTAAATCCTTTATCGTCTATGTCTTCAATATCTTTCAAAAAGAATTTCTCTCCTTTTGTTAAAATACTTTTCATAAAAGATTTGCCTTGATTTTTTTCTCTCTCTACTTTCGTTTCTTTCTCTACAACTACCTTCGTTCCTTTTCTTTGCTCTTTCTCTTTTTGCATTTCTAAATATTGCAAACCTTTTATCACCAATCCAATACCAGTACTGTACATTGGGCTCTTAATATCATCGAAATTAGATTTAGCTAAATGCTCATTGGGATAACCAATGCGTGCATCAATTCCTGTAATGTATTCTACCAATTGTGTGATGTGTTTTAATTGTGCACCACCACCTGTAACTACAATACCTGCGCCTGCTCTAATTTTCTTTTCAAATCCCGATGCTTGAATTTCATACTTCACTTGTTCTAAAATTTCTTCCATACGTGCTTGTATAATGTATGCAAGATTTTTTACCGAAACTTCCTTCGGTTCTCTTCCTTTTAATCCTTGTATCGAAATTACTTCTTCATCTTTATTTTCATCCGCTAAGGCCGATCCGAATTTTACTTTCAAAGCCTCCGCAGTATTTTTCATTACGGCACAACCTTCTCTTATATCCTCGGTGATGCTATTCCCTCCGAATGGTATTACAGCAGTATGTCTAATTATTCCTTCGTAAAAAATTGCAATGTCAGAAGTTCCACCACCAATATCAACCAATACTACGCCCGCTTCTTTTTCTTCATCGCTTAATACTGCATCTGCAGAAGCCAATGGTTCTAATACCATATCGGTTGCAAATAAATTTGCACGATCAATACATTTAATAATATTATTAGCCGCAGTAATTTGCCCAGTAATTACATGGAAATTTGCTTCTAATCTTATTCCCGACATGCCTATCGGTTCTAAAATTCCTTGCTCATTATCTACCGTAAATTCTTGCGGTAATACGTGTATAATTTTTTCTCCCGGAGGCATAGCCAAACGGTACATGTCTTCAATTAAACGATCCACATCTGCACGAGAAATTTCATCTTCAGTAGAATTTCTAACGATGATGCCTCGGTGCTGTAAACTTTTTATATGCTGACCAGCAATACCCACTACTACTTCAGAAATATCGCAATTTGATTTTGCTGCCGCTTCTTCAATAGCCAACTTAATGCCTTTAATTGTTTTCTCAATATTAGTTACTACCCCACGTGAAACTCCAGCAGATTCTGCCTTACCCATTCCTAATACCTGAATCTTACCATGCTCTGTACGTAAGCCTACTATCGCACAAATTTTTGTCGTTCCGATGTCTAGTCCAACTACGATATCCGAATTTTCCATATTTATAATTTTTTATCTTCTATTTTTAAATTAGCAGTATCAGTAGGTAGTTTTAAACTGTCGTTTAAACTTATTACTGGCAGCTCTGCTTTGTCTCTTCTACTACATACCAACTGTCCTTTAAATTTAACATTGATGGTATGATATGTTTGCCATCCTACTTTTGGCAATGCCTTTTGGTAAAACACCAATAGGTTTTCAAACTTTTCATTTGCATTACTGGTATCACCAAAAATAATTTTATGATCTCCCAATCTTGGTATTAACACAATGTCTTGGTTTGGCTCAATATAAATTTGTTCTATTTGTGCGTTCCAAAATTTATCTGCCCGTATTACATTACTTAAATAAAATAATGAACGAACTAATGCTGTGCTAATACTATCATTTGTTCCATTATACTGCTCTGTTATACTACCGTTTGCGATTAACACATTTGCGGAGTATAAAGTAGATAATGGCATCTTCCCCCCTTTTTCATCAATATAAAAACTTTGTTGCACCTCGTTCATTATTCTCAACATTGGTTTACGTTGCACAATGTTTACTTGTAGTTTTCCTTTTATATCGATGTACACATCTGCATCATCCACATATTTATTCAACTTCAACAATCGCTCTAACAAACTAACCGGAATCTTGTGTATAGGTGTGCCTATTAAAGAATCGCCAGGTGAGAACAAGATTTTCAATACATCTTGTTTGTTGATGAAATAATTTTCATCCTCTCTGTTAATATTAATTTCAATCTTTTTACAAAGAACGCTTTGTTGTCGAACTTCGGTAAATGCTAAGGATACAACCGTTGCGCTTAAACCTATGACCCACAAGGAAACAATACCTATTAGTTTCCAATTGATCTTTTTCATTTCGATAACATTTGTCGGAGGGGTTCAACTAAAGTGTCTATATCTCCAGCTCCAACGGTTAACAATACTTCAATTTTTTTATCACTCAATACCGAAACTAATTCTTGTTTCGTGCACATCATTTTATCTTTTAGTTCTATATTTTTAAATATCATTTCAGAGCTAACACCATCTATTGGTAATTCGCGTGCTGGGTAAATATCTAATAATATCAATTCATCACAATTGCTTAGTACTTCAGAGAAGCCTTCAGCAAAATCTCTTGTTCTCGAATATAAGTGCGGTTGAAAAACGGTTGTTAATTTTTTGTTCGGGTATAATTGTCGAACAGAATTTAAACAAGCTCTTAATTCTTCCGGATGGTGAGCATAGTCATCAATAAATACATGCTCCTCATTTTTCAATATGTATTCAAATCTTCTTTTTACTCCTTTAAAGCTTTTCATTGCTGCTTTAATTTTATCGTCGGATATTCCTAATTGAATTCCTACAATAACCGCAGCAGTTGCGTTTTCTACATTATGGAAACCTGCAATTCCTAGTTCAATATTTTTTATTTCTTTCGCACCATTTTTAAAATCGAAAATAAATGTTCCATTCTCAATTCTAATATTGTGCGCGGTATAATCTGCACTGCTAGAATTTAAGCCGTACGTAATTCCTTCTTTTTTAATGGGCAAAAGGTATTTGTAAATTAATTTACCCGAACGTTTTACTTGAGATGCAAATAATCTGAACGATTCTTCGATATGATTTTTATCTCCGTAAATATCTAGATGATCGGCATCCATGGAAGTAACAATGGCAATGTCCGGATGAAGTGTTAAAAACGAACGATCAAATTCATCTGCCTCTACCACCATCACATTGTTATCACCAAACAATACATTCGAATTATAATTACTTGCAATGCCTCCTAAAAATGCTGAACAATCGTATCCAGAATCTTTTAGCAAATGAGCAATGATAGAAGAAGTAGTTGTTTTACCATGTGTACCAGCAACGGCAATGGTAAAGGACCCTTCAGAAATAATTCCTAATACTTGCGAACGTTTGCGTAACACAAAATCGTAATTCGAAAAGAAATTAAAAATGGCACTGTCTTTAGGAATGGCAGGTGTATAGATTACGAGCGTACTCGGATCGTGCACTAAAAATTCTGAATGAATTTCAGATACATCATCGGTAAACGTAATATGTATTCCTTCTGCTTCCAATTCTGTAGTTAATTTCGTAGGAGTACGATCATAACCAGCCACCACACAACCTCGTTTATTGAAGTAACGCGCAAGCCCACTCATACCGATGCCGCCGATACCAATCAAATAAACTCTATGGATGTGTTCTAATTTCATTTTATATTTTTACCAACTTCAACACTTCGTCTGCAATTATTTCTGCCGCATGTGGCATTGCTAATTTTTTTATTTCTGCAGATAATCGTTCAAGTTGTTCTTTTTCTTGTAATAATTTTAACGCCTTTGGTATTAATTCTTGTTTAGCATTTACATCTTTTACCAACACCGCTGCATTGTATTTTACCAATGCCATTGCGTTCTTAGTTTGGTGATCCTCAGCTACATTAGGCGATGGAACAAGTATCACTGGCTTCCCTACTAAACACAATTCGGAGATGGTTCCAGCACCTGCTCTTGCAATTATTAAGTCCGCAACAGCATATGCCATATCCATACTACTAATAAACTCAAATATCTTGACTCCTTCGCTGAATTTTTCTTTAGCATTTTCAACAATTGTGGAATAGTAGAAACGCCCTGTTTGCCATATTAGTTGCACATCTGAGGCATTTATTTCCTCCACATAATTCATTACACTTTCATTTAATGTTCTTGCCCCTAAACTTCCTCCGGTTATAAAAATTGTTTTCTTATTTACATCTAAACCAAAATGCTGTATTGCTTGCTCTCTCAAGCCATGTATTTCCAATAGCTCTGCACGTACTGGATTGCCCGTATACATTAACGTTGCTGCCGGAAAAAACTGTTCCATCCCCTCATAAGCAACACAAATTTTACTGGCTTTTTTTGCGAGTAATTTATTCGTAATACCTGGATATGAATTTTGTTCCTGAATTACATATGGGATGTTTTGTTTAGAAGCCATGTATAACAAGGGTCCCGAAGCATAACCTCCTACACCAACGGCAACATCCGCCTTAAATTTTTTTAATATTGAAAACGATTTCCATAAACTTTTTAATAAACGTATAGGAAATTTTAAATTATCAAAACTTAACTTTCTTTGTAAGCCTTTTATGTCTAATCCAATAATTTCATAGCCAGCCATAGGCACCTTTTCCATTTCAATTTTACCCAATGCTCCTACAAAAAGAATTTCAGCATCTGCGCGTTTCTCCCTTATTGCATTAGCTATTGCAATTGCTGGAAATACATGCCCTCCAGTTCCTCCTCCAGAAATAATTATTTTAGGCGGCTTCATTTGCTTTTTCTTCTTTTTCCATTTCTTCAATATTTCTACTAATACTTAGTATTATACCGAAGGCTAAACTTGTAAATAATATAGACGTTCCTCCCATACTTACTAATGGTAATGGAACTCCTGTTACGGGCATTAAATTTACGGCTACCGCCATGTTCGCAAAGGCTTGTATTACCAAGCTAAAACTCAATCCACAGGCTAACAATGCACCAAATGCCTTGGGTGCTTTTGTTATGATTTTGATGGATCGGTACAAGAAAAACAAATAGGCGAGTATAACCATCGCTCCTCCAAATAATCCGTACTCTTCTATAATGATGGAGAAAATAAAATCTGAATATGGGTGTGGTAAATAGTTGCGTTGACTACTGTTTCCAGGGCCTTTACCAAATATTCCTCCAGTGGCTATGGCGATTTTAGATTGATCGGATTGAAAACTTTTATCCGGATCTACTTGCTCTTTACTTATAAATGTATTAATCCTCGATTTGTATGTTTCTCTACGCGGACCAAAAAATATTACTACTAATAATATTAAGCCTACCGCTAAACACGATAGAAATATCTGTTTGAAACTAATTCTGCCTATCAACATAATTAAACAACTAGTACCAAAAAGCATTAAGGCAGTTGAGAAATTTGCCGGTGCAATTAATCCAATTACAAAACACACCGATAATAAAATTGGTAAAAATGATTTTTTAAAATCCTTTATGTTTTCTTGTCGGCGAGATAACTCACGCGCTAAAAACATAATGAGTGCAAGCTTTGCTAAATCGGATGATTGAAAGGTTTGCCCAGTAAATGGGATGGTAATCCATCTGCTCGCCTGGTTTATTTCATTTCCGAAAAGTAAAGTGTATAACAATAATGGAATAGAGATGAACAGTAAAATTTGCGATATACGCGAATAATATCGATAGTCTATTAAGTGAGCAAACCACATTAATGCTAAGCCCACAATCATTAATGATAAATGTTTGAATAAATAATATTCTGTATTACCCGATTGGAATTTATAAGCCAATGTTCCAGTAGAACTGTACACTGCCAATAAAGAAACTAAGGATAAGAAGGCTACTACCATCCATATCCAAATATCTCCCTTTGTTTTACTTAATATCCAATTCATCTTTAAAATATTATAATTCTTTTACTGCTGCTTTAAATTGTTCTCCTCTGTCTTCGTAGTTTTTAAATAAATCAAAACTTGCGCATGCTGGCGATAATAAAACAGTATCTCCTTTTTTAGCTAAATGAAAACTTACTTCAGCTGCTTCTCTTGCAGATGCTGTATTTACGATAATGTCCACCACATCATCAAAAGCTTCGTGTATTTTTCCGTTATCTGTTCCTAAACATACAATGGCACGAACTTTATCTTTCACTAAATTCTTCAAGATAGAGTAATCGTTACCTTTATCTACGCCACCGGCAATCCATACAATCGGAGTGGTTACACTCTCTAATGCATACCAAGCAGAATTAACATTTGTAGCTTTGCTATCGTTAATAAATTCGATGTCTTGTATACGGGCTACGTGTTCTAAACGATGCTCAGCATTTTTAAAGTCAGAAAAACTTTCTTTCATAGACTCACTGCGAATCTCTAAAAGTTTTGCTGCAATACCCGATGCCATCGAATTGTACAGGTTGTGTTTGCCTTGTAAAGCAAGTTCTTGAATAGTCATATTGAATGTATTATTAAGTATGTGGATGTAAAATTTATTTCCTTCTTGATAAGCCCCTTCTTCAACTTTTTGTTGAATACTAAAAGGCAACATTTTTGATATAGGATGATGGCGTTCTAAGCCTTTCATCGTTTCTTCGTCGTCTAAACAGTAGATGAAATAATCATCTTCTGTTTGGTTTTGTGTAATTCTAAATTTAGAATCCACATAGTTTTCTAGTTTATACTCATATCGATCTAAATGATCTGGAGTAATGTTGCAAAGTATTGCAATGTCTGCTTTAAACTCAAACATGTCATCGAGCATAAAACTGCTCAACTCTAACACATAGTAGTCGAAATTTTCGGTCGCCACTTGGTATGCAAAACTATGCCCAATATTTCCAGCTAAGCCAACATTTAATCCTGCTTTTTTTAATAAATGATACGTAAGCAGAGTAGTGGTAGTTTTACCGTTCGTGCCTGTTATACAAATTGTTTTTGCATTAGTATAACGTGCTGCAAATTCTATTTCACCAATAATTTTTGTTCCTTGTTTACGCAAAGCCTTTATTAACGGGGCTTTCTCAGGTATGCCAGGGCTCTTAATTATTTCGTCGGCATTTAATATCTTCGCTTCTGTATGTTGATTTTCTTCCCAATCTATCCCCTCTTCATCCAACATATTTTTATAAATATCTTTCAAAGAACCAGCATCACTCAAAAACACATCGAAGCCCTTGCGCTTTGCAAGCACAGCAGCTCCCGTTCCACTCTCCCCTCCTCCAAGTATTACTATTCGTTTGCTCATTTGTTCGTTTATCCGTATGCTCATTTGCTCGTTTGCTCATGTGCTCGTAAGTGCCCATTTAGTACACTCTTGCTTTCATTTGCACATTTGCACATTTTCATATTTGCACATTTTTTATCTAAGTTTCAACGTTACAATCGTTACTACCGCCAGTATTATTCCAATGATCCAAAACCTGGTTACGATTTTTGGTTCCGAATATCCCATCTTTTGGTAGTGGTGATGTAATGGCGACATTTTAAAAATTCTTCTTCCTTCTCCGTATTTTCTCTTGGTGTATTTAAAATATCCCACTTGTATCATCACCGATAAATTCTCTACTAAAAATATTCCACACAAAACTGGTATCAACAATTCTTTACGAATCATGATGGCGTACGATGCAATAATTCCGCCGATGGCTAAACTTCCTGTATCGCCCATAAACACTTGCGCTGGGTAAGCATTGTACCATAAGAATCCTATGCATGCACCAATAAATGCTCCTGCAAAAATCACGAGCTCACCGGAGTTGGGTATGTACATTATATTTAAGTAATCGGCAAACACCATGTTACCAGAAACGTATGCTAAAATCCCAAGTGTTGCACCAATAATGGCCGAGGTACCTGTGGCTAAGCCATCAATTCCATCAGTAATATTTGCTCCATTAGATACTGCTGTAATAATGATGATTACAATCGGTATGAAAATCCAAAATGCATACTTCTCATAACCATCTCCAATAAATTTCAACAGCTTCGCATAATCAAATTCATTGTTTTTATAAAAAGGAACATTCGTTTTTGTCGACTTTGTTTCTTTAGTAACTTGGAAATTGCTATTCGTTTTAGTTTCTTCAAATGTTTGGTATTGTGATAAGCCAATTTCACTCGCTGGCACTTTTTCTTTTACCACTATTGATGGATGAAAAAACATTGTGTAGCCTATAATTAATCCTAATCCTACTTGACCAACAATTTTAAATCTGCCGGCTAATCCTTCTTTATTTTTCTTAAATACTTTGATGTAATCATCAATAAAACCAATGGTTCCCATCCATACGGTAGTAACAATCATCAAAATAATATAGATGTTATTTAGCTTTGCAAATAATAATGTTGGAATTAAAATCGCTGCTAAAATTATGAGTCCACCCATAGTAGGTGTTCCTTGTTTTTCTTTTTGTCCATCTAAGCCTAAATCTCTAATGGTTTCACCTACTTGCTTTCTATGTAAGTAAGCAATTAAGGTTTTTCCCATTACCAGAGAAATAAGTAAGGAAACTATCACAGCCATAGTGGTACGGAATGTGATGTATTGAAAAACACCGGCTCCTGGGAAGTCGAAGTGTCTGTCTAAATATGTAAACAAGTAGTATAACATATCTTATTTTTTAGGGGTGTTTACTAATAAATCTAATTGTTCTTTCAATACACTCTTATCGTCGAAGGGATATTTCACCCCTGCTATTTCTTGGTATTTCTCATGTCCTTTTCCTGCTAATAAAATAATATCACCAGCATTAGCTAAATGGCATGCAGTTTTTATTGCTTCTTTCCTATCAACTATACTAATCGTTTTATTACGGTTGGTAATGCTAATACCTGTTTCCATTTCTTTTATAATTTCTGATGGATCTTCGCTACGCGGATTATCAGAAGTTAAAATTGTTTTATCACTTAACTTACACGCAACCTCTGCCATTATTGGGCGTTTGGTTTTATCTCTATCGCCACCACATCCTACAATTGTTATAATTCGTTCGTTACCTGTACGAATATTTTGGATGGTTTGTAATACATTTTTTAATGCATCAGGTGTATGTGCATAATCAACCACACCAATAGTTCCGTTTGCAGAAATGATGTATTCGAACCTGCCTTCGGCTCCATCTAATGCCGATAAAATAGTAAGCACTTTTAATTTATCTTGCTCTAATAATATAGCCGTACCATATACTGCCAAAATATTGTAAGCATTAAAACTTCCAACCATTTTAAACCAAACATCTTGGTTGTCTATATTTAACAACAATCCCGAAAACTGATTTTCTATTACCTTCCCTTTAAAATCTGCCATCGTTAATAATGCATACGATTTCTTGTAGGCATTTGTATTTTGTAGCATTACAGCTCCTCGCTTATCATCAGCATTTGTTAATGCAAAAGATGATTTTGGCAATTGGTCGAAGAAATATTTTTTCGCTTTTATGTATTCATCAAACGTTTTATGAAAATCTAAATGATCGTGGCTAATGTTACTAAACACTGCTCCTACAAAATTTAACCCAGCAATTCTTTCTTGTACCGTAGCATGCGAGCTTACTTCCATAAAACAATAATCACATCCTTTTGCAATCATCTTTAGTAAAAGCTCATTAATACTTAATACATCAGGAGTAGTATGGGTTGATGGAATTATTTCTTCGTTAATTTTATTTTCAACGGTAGAAATTAATCCAACATTATTTCCTAAGGCCCTAAATAATTTATACAATAAGGTAGCAATAGTAGTTTTACCATTCGTGCCAGTTATACCTACTAGTTTTATTTTTTTAGTTGGATGATTGTAAAAATTCGCTGCAATAAAACCCAATGCTCTGCTGCTATTATTTACACGTATGTAATTAATATTATCAGTTAATGTTGATGGTAACTCTTCGCAAACAATGGTGTGAGCACCTTTTAAAATAGCAGTTTCAATAAAACTATGTCCATCAGAAACAGTGCCTCTTGTAGCAACAAATACTGAACCTGTTTCTACTTTTCTAGAATCAAAGCAAATAGATTTTACATCTGAATTAGCATCGCCAATTCGTTCCGTAATTTCTAGTCCTACTAATATTTCATCTACTGTTTTCACTACTTTAATTCTAAATAAATAGTTGATCCTTTTTTTATTGCTTGCCCAGCGCTAATAGATTGTTGTGCTATTTTCCCTACGCCTTTTGCGTTTACTTTTAAGCCTACATTTTCTAATAAATAAATGGCATCTTGCAATCCCATTCCAGTTACACTTGGAACTATTCCTGCTTGTGTTTCTTTAGCATTAAATGCCAACTTATTTTCATTTTTATTGATAGAAACCCAATCCACATCGTTTTGTACATTTGCTTTCATGCCAACCTTTTCATACACTTCTACCGTTTTTTCTTTCATTCCATCTTTAGCCACAGGCACATCATTTTGCACGTTTGCATAAATGGTAGAAATATCTTGATGCATATCTAATCTACTTGCGTATACTTTATCTGCAATGTTTTTAAACACGGGCCCTGCCACTACGTTTCCGTAATAACCAGCATGCGAAGGGTCTGTAACTACAACAATCATAGAGTACTTCGGATTGTTGGCTGGAAAATATCCGCAGAAAGATGCTTGGTAAGTTTTCTTTCCATTTTTATATCCTGCCTTTCCTTGTGCAACTTGTGCAGTACCCGTTTTTCCTGCAATTGGATAAATGGTAGTACTTAAATTTTTGGCAGTTCCTTGGCTTACTACTCCTTCCATCATCATTCTCACCATTGCCAATGTTTCGTCAGAGCAAATTTTCTTTTTAATGGTTTTACATTTAAACGTTTCTACCACTTGCCCCATGCTTCTTTTCTCTCTAACTATTACAGGTGAAATCATTTTGCCACCGTTCGCTACCGCATTATATAATACAAGGGTTTGCAATGGTGTCATTCTAATTTCATACCCAATTGCCAAGCGTGATAAACTTAGTCCACTCCAATCACTAGAGCTCGGATCTTTTACTCTTGGCTTTGGTGTTCCAGGTATTTGTAATTCTAACTGACGGTTTAATCCAAATTGTTTTAAGCGTTCTATAAATTGCTCAGGATTATCTTTATATCCGTAGTGAATTTTTTTCGCGATGGCCACGTTTGACGAAAGTTCAAATGCTTTTAACATAGGTATACGACCATATCCACCTTCATGCGAATCGCTCAATGTTGAATTGTATAATCTAAATTTTCCGCCATCAGTATCAACAGTATCTGATGGGCGAAAAATGCCATCTTCTAAAGCGGCCATGTAGGAAGCTAATTTAAATGTAGAACCAGGTTCCATTGCTTCTCCAATTGCATAATTATATTTCTCTCTGTACACCCCTTCTTCCATACGCGTTAAGTTTGCGATGGCTTTAATTTCTCCAGTAGCCACTTCCATCAAAATCACACAACCATGGTCGGCATTGTGTTTAATCAATTGTTCTGCTAATGCATTTTGTGCTACGTCTTGTATGTTTACATCTATGGTTGTGTAAATATCGAATCCATCTTTTGGTGCTATTTCATCTTCTTCATTTAACGGAATTAATATTCCTCCAGAAATTCTTTGTACCAAACGTTTTCCAGTAATACCACCTAAATCGGTATCGTATGCACCTTCTAATCCAACGGGCTGCACTCCTTTTACTTTATATCCAATAGTTCTAGAAGCTAACTGGCTAAAGGGTTGTATGCGTTTGTCTTTTTGAATAACTAATAAACCACCTTTATTTTTTCCTAATCTAAAAATTGGGAATTTTTTTACAGCTTGTAATTGAGGGTAATTAACCACACGCTTTATTAATAAATATCGTTCGCGATTTTTACGAGCCTTCACCAATTTGTGTTCGTATTCCGTTGCGGTTTTATCTTGAAATAAATTGGCTAAACAAATGGCTAATGAATCTACGTTTTCGTTAAAAATTTCTTTCGTTAACGCATCTGTCATTAAATCCATTCTCAACTCATACTCGGGTAATGAAGTGGCTAACAAACTACCATCAATTGCATAAATATTTCCACGTCCGGCTTCAACATCAATAAAATGTGTAGTTAAACTATCGCTCATACGTTTCCATCTATCACCCTGGAAAACCTGAACATGCACGGCACGAGAGAAAATAGCAATGGCCACCAACGCTAACAATACGAAGGTGAGATACACACGGATGATAATATCTTTGCGAATGCTCATTTACGTTCAACTACTATTTTTGTGGGTGGTGCAACCGCTTCATTCAAGCCAAATGTTTTGGTAATCTTAGCCACTTCGCTTTGTTTACTTTTCGACATTAATATTGATTTGGCAGTTAAGTGTTCCCACTTTAATTCTTTTAATTCTTTATTTATTTTTTCTATTTGGCGAATGTTTTTTTCAGCATAATGTTTATTCGCTATATATAACATTCCTAAAACAGTAAGGAAAAACAGAAATGGTAAAATGTTTAAAGCCGATTCTTTCGACATGTTCTGAGCAAGCCAATTGCTAAAGGCACTAGGCTTTGCAGGGGCTTTGGCTTTTTTTTCTATTACAGGTTCTTCTGCAATAGGTGCCTCCACTTCTACTTCTTCTCCAACTGTTTCTTTAAACTTGTTCATTTGTTCTTTCTGCAATTCTCAACTTTGCACTGCGTGCTCGGTTGTTTATTAAAAGTTCTTCTTCTGTTGCAGTAACTGCCTTGCGACTTACAGCTTCAAAAGGAGTGCTCGTATTTCCGTATATATCTTTTTCTAATTCTCCAGAGAATTTTCCCTTTTGAATAAAATTTTTCACTAATCTGTCTTCTAAAGAATGGTATGACATTACTACCAATCGGCCTTCTGGTTTTAATACTGCTGCGCTTTGTATCAAAAATTCTTTCAGCACTTCTAACTCCTCGTTCACTTCTATTCGTAATGCTTGGAATACTTGCGCATAGTATTGATTTTCTTTTCCTCTTTTCACCAATGGTTTTATGAGTTCTTTAAATGAACCAACTGTTTCTATTGGTTTAATCATCCGAGCTTTTACTAATAAACTTGCTAAGGTTTTTGCATTATGAACTTCGCCATACATGCCAAAAATTTTATGCAAATCTTGTTCAGAATAATTATTCAACACAAACTTTGCATCTTTCTCTCTGAGCTGATCCATTCGCATATCAAGTGTTGCATCAAAACGTATTGAGAAACCTCTGTCTGCAGCATCAAACTGATGTGAAGAAACTCCTAAGTCTGCTAATATTCCATCTACCTTTTGAATTCCTAGAAATCGTAATTGATTTTTTAAGAATGAAAAGTTTTGATCTACAAACGTAAATCGATCATCATTCGGAATATTATTTTTAGCATCAGGGTCTTGGTCGAAACCTATTAAACGCCCCTCCGGACCAAGTTTTTCTAATATTGCTTTTGTATGGCCACCTCCACCAAAGGTGACATCAACATAAGTTCCATTTGCTTGAATGTTTAAGCCCTCTAAACATTCATTGAGCATTACCGGTTGATGGTAGCTACTCATATGATTAAGGGTTTTGTTTTTTACCCATTACTTCTTCTGCCAGGTTCGCAAAATCTTCTGGCTCGTCGTTCAACATCGAATCGTAATTTGATTTCGACCAAACTTCTATTCTGTTCGAATACGCAAAAAGCACCAAGTCTTTTTCTATCGAAGCATATTCTAATAATGATTTTGGAAGTAATAAGCGGCTGGTGCCATCTAACGTTAGTTCACTTGCGCCACGGAAAAAGTATCTGGCAAATTCTCGGTTTTTCTTCGCGTAAAGGTTTAATTGATTAACCTCGTCGCTAATAACTTTCCATTCGTTTAAAGGATACAAAACCAAGCATTTTTCAAAGCCACGGTTAATCACAAACTTGTCTTGCGCCTCCGGAGATAGCTGCTTCTTTAAACCCGACGGTAGCATCAATCTACCTTTCGGATCTAACTTGCATTCATATTCACCTAAAAACTGACTCATTTGTACTTTTTGCTTCTTTTCCTTCTGTAAAATTATCAAATCTTACCACTTTTTACCACATTCTACCACAAAAAGTTTTCAACATGCCTATAGCACATAAAAAAAGGCCATCCGTTTCCGAATGGCCTTTGCAAAAATGCGTTCCTTATCTTCTGGATTATTTCGCTTATAAGTGACCTTTGTACTTTCTTACTGCAAAAATAAGTACGAGGTTGATTACGATTAGAATACTAACAATGAGTACCATAGCTTTTTGTTTAGTTCTATTTTTATTGAATATTGGATTCAATTGTTTTTTACTTCTGAACTACAAATTTCTTTAATAAAAAATGAATTCCATATACGTAGTTTGCGGTATTTTTCAGATATTTTTTATAAGTCAAAAATGAAGTCAAAACCAGATTTGCAGAACGCAAATCACTGTAAATGAATTATGTAAACTAGTATTTTACGTTTCCTTCTAATTTATACCATAATTCAAAAGCTTCTAAGGCTTCTTCTCTAAGCACTTGTTCGCAAGGAATTGTCCGATCTTTCATTTCCTTCGAAATTTCGTCGTAAATGAAATGATCATCGAAGTTGATTTTTGCAGCATCAAGCTTGCTATTGGCATAATAAATTTTGCTGGCACGCGACCAATAAATGGCTGAAAGGCACATAGGGCAAGGCTCGCAGCTCGTATATATTTCGCAACCATCCAGTTGAAATGTTCCTAATTCTTTGCAAGCATTTCTAATGGCAACCACCTCTGCATGTGCCGTTGGGTCGTTGGTACTGGTCACTTCGTTTGCACCCCTTGCAATAATCTTCCCATCCTTTACGATTACACATCCAAAAGGTCCACCTTTTTTTAAAACAACGTTGTTAATAGAAAGCTTAATAGCTTCGCGCATGAAATCTTCCATATAGTTGAATTGTAAATTGTGAGTTGTGAATTGTAAATTTCGCATTTAACAAAATAGTCTGCCGTTTTCGACATTTCGACATTTCGAAAATTCGCTAGTTCGCTAATTCGTTATTTCGCTATTTCGATTTCTCTTTATACTGCTTATTCAAGCCTTCCAACACTTCCTCTGTAATGTCTAGGCTATCATTCGCATACAAAATTCCCGAACCTTTGGTAAAGTTAAACACAATTTTATAACTCTTTTCCTTGGTGTGTTCTTTTAAATATTTAGAAACCTTATCAAAAAGTTGTTCATTAAATTTACTCTGATCTTCTTGCAATTTTGCTGCAGCATTTTCGCTAAACAATCGTAAATCTTGTTCCTTACGCATTAACGATTCTTCGGTTCTAGCGCGCTGTTCAGGACTCATGCTAGATGCCATTTTTTGGTAGTTGGTAAATTCTAATTCAAGTACGCTTCTCTTCGACTCAATCTCCTTTTCGGTACGCAAGGTTTTTGCTTCAAATTCTTTCTTTGCGTTTTTGAAATAAACGTAATTCTCTAACAAAGAATCCCCGTTCACATATGCCGAACCTTGCGAAGGCATTGACATTAAAGTACTATCCGAGGCATTCACAAACACTGGGCCTTGTGGCTTACTTGTAAAATGCAAAATGTACAAAACTACTACTGCAATTGCTAATACTATGTTAAATATGGATGACTTCATGAATTGTGAATTGTGAATTGTGAATTTAAGAAACTGACTTGCGAATTGGAAATATGAATTATAGTTGGAAAATATGAATTGTGTATTATAAATTGAACTCGATTCAATTCACAATTCACAATTCATAATTATTCTAGTGTTGGTGTCCGCCTTCGCCATGAACATGCCCATGGTCTAATTCTTCGGCAGTAGCTTCACGTATTTCGTGCACTAATCCTACAAAATTTAATTCTCTACCTGCTAATGGGTGGTTAAAGTCCATTTTCACAATTTCTTCGGTAACATCTACCACTAAACCTTGCATTTTATTTCCATCTTGATCGCTCATCGGAATAAAAGCTCCTTTTGCAATTACTTCATCATCAAACACACCGTCTACTAAAAATACATTTTTAGGTAAATCTACGATCGCTGTTTCATCAAACTCACCATACCCACTCTCTTCTTTAGATAATATGAAGTTAAATGCTGCACCACTTTCTAAGTTTTCTAGTGCCATTTCAAATTTTTCTGGCAATCCACTTAATCCGTGTAAATACACAAACGGTTGCTCTGCGGTTACACGCTCTACTAACATTACGTTTTCACCTTCATTAACGCTTAACTCATAGGTTAAGGAAACTACTTTGTTTTGAGATACTTTCATTCTAATTTTTTAATATTTTACATACATGGAAGATTCCACAACACGTTTTCTAAATCTCGTATCAGAAATGGAATTCGAGGGCTGGCAACCAATGCCACAAAAGTAATCAAATACTTAACAGAATGTTGAAAAAAAAATGATTTTTAACCATCTTTTTTCACGCTTATCCCCCTTTAAAAAAGTATCTTTGAAGCTATCCTGAAATAAAAGTATATGAGTGAGGAAAAAATTGACAAATCAAATTATTCTGCGGATAATATCCAAGTTTTAGAAGGTCTGGAAGCCGTTCGTAAACGTCCGGCAATGTACATTGGCGATACTGGCTTTAAAGGTTTACACCACCTTGTTTACGAGGTTGTTGACAACTCTATCGACGAGGCTTTGGCAGGTTATTGTACAGACATTGATGTAATTATTACAGAAGACAATAGCATACGTGTGCAAGATAATGGTCGTGGTATCCCAACCGATATGCACCCTAAAGAGAAAAAATCTGCTTTAGAAGTGGTAATGACCGTTTTACACGCGGGTGGTAAATTCGATAAAGATACCTACAAAGTATCTGGTGGTTTGCACGGTGTGGGGGTAAGTTGCGTAAACGCCTTATCTATTGCATTAAAAGCAGAAGTTCACAGAAATGGTAAAATATTTCAACAAGAATATTCAAAAGGTAAACCTTTATACGATGTAAAAGAAGTGGGTGAAACCAACATCCGTGGTACTATTGTAACCTTTAAACCTGATGCCGAAATATTTACTCAAACTACCGAATACAAATTCGATACTTTAGCGGCTCGTTTACGCGAATTAGCATACTTAAATAAAGGCATCCGCTTAACTTTAACCGATGAACGTGAAAAAGGCGAAAACGGTGAGTTTACGAAAGAAGAATTTTATTCTGAGGGTGGATTACGTGAATTCGTTAAATACTTAGACGGAACTCGTGAGCCTCTTATTCCTGAGCCTATTTACGTAGAAGGTAATAAATCGGGTATTCCGGTGGAGCTTGCACTTCAATACAACAGCACATACAATGAAAACGTACACTCGTACGTAAATAATATTAATACCATTGAAGGCGGTACGCACGTTGCGGGTTTCCGTAGAGGTTTAACTCGTACCTTAAAAGCGTATGCAGAAAAATCGGGATTATTAAAAAATCTTAAAATTGAAATTACAGGTGATGACTTCCGTGAGGGATTAACTGCCGTAATTTCGGTAAAAGTACAAGAACCACAATTTGAAGGTCAAACGAAAACCAAACTCGGTAACAACGAAGTAACGGGTGCAGTAGACCAAGCAGTAGGCGAAATTTTAAACATCTACTTGGAAGAAAACCCAAGAGAGGCTAAAATGATTGTACAGAAAGTTATTTTGGCAGCAACCGCACGTAATGCAGCGCGTAAAGCAAGAGAATTAGTACAACGTAAAAATGTATTAACAGGTTCGGGCTTGCCGGGTAAACTTTCAGATTGTTCGGAATCAGATCCTGCATTATGTGAGTTATACCTTGTAGAGGGTGACTCTGCGGGTGGTACAGCGAAGCAAGGACGTAACCGTGCATTCCAAGCTATTCTTCCATTAAAGGGTAAAATCTTGAACGTGGAGAAAGCAATGGAGCATAAAATTTATGATAACGACGAGATCAAGAATATTTTCACCGCAATGGGTGTAAGTATCGGTACTGTTGAAGATCATAAAGCTTTAAACGTAGTAAAATTAAGATACCATAAAATCATCATCATGACGGATGCTGATATCGACGGTTCTCACATTACTACCTTGATTCTAACTTTCTTCTTCCGTTACATGAAAGAACTTATTGAATCGGGTTATATATACATTGCCACTCCACCATTGTACTTAGTTAAAAAAGGTAAAGAGCAAGAATACGCTTGGGACGATAACCAACGTGATATTGCAGTACAACGATTAAAAGGTGCAGGTAAAGAAGAGAGTGTAAACATACAACGTTACAAAGGTTTGGGAGAGATGAACGCGGAGCAATTATGGTCAACTACCATGAACCCAGAAACTCGTACTCTTCGCCAAGTAACCATCGAAAATGCTGCAGAATGCGATCATATTTTCTCTATGCTCATGGGCGACGAAGTTGCACCACGTAGAGATTTTATCGAGAAAAATGCGAAGTACGCGAGAATCGACGTTTAAAGATTCTCCGCTAATTTCACAAACACACTCTTCCATGGAACATCACCATACACAGAACCTAGTCTAACCACGACTAGGTTTTTTTCTGGGCAAACGTATATAAACTGCCCTAAAATTCCTTCGGCCATAAAATCTCTACCCGGTCTCGGAATCCACCATTGGTACTGGTAATATTTTACACTCGCATCGGCTGTATCTAATTTTGTAGAGGCTTCTACCCATGGCGCTGGCACTAATTGTTGTCCGTTCCAATTGCCTTTATTTAAGTACAATCTGCCGAACTTTGCAAAATCTACCGCTGTTGCATTTATACAACAAAATGTTTTTTCTAAACCGTCTTTTTTCTTGTCAATACTCCAACTTGCAGGGGTTTCCATTTGCAAGGGTGTCCATATTTTTTCTTGTAAATATTGAGTAATGCTTTTCGTTTTTAAGGCACGTTCTAAAATTAAACCTAAGAGTTGCGTGTTGCCGCTTTGGTATTCAAAATCGGTGCCTGGCTCCTCTTCCATTTTCATTTTGCCAATCGATTTTCTCAATTGTCTACCGTAATAAAAGGTAGCTGCATCGCCAAATGGATTGTAATAACTTTCGTTAAATTTTAATCCTGATGTCATTTGTAATACATGGCGAATACTTACTTTTTCGAAGCCTGCTTTTTTTAGTTCCGGAATGTAATTGGTAATAGGCTCATTTTCTGATTTTATATATCCATCGGCAATGGCGCATCCAATTAATGCGGAAGTAAAAGATTTTGCTACCGAAAAAGAGGGTACAACATCAGTACTGGTATAGCCTTTGTAATAATTTTCGAAAATAATACTGTCATTTCTGATGATTAAAAATGCAACTGTTTTATTTTTGGTATTGAGTTCATCTAAGGTGTATGTTTTTCCATTGATGATGAAGTTTGGGATTTTTGCAGTGCCTCTGCCATCCTTAAATTTAAAAGGGCTTTCAGAAGCTTTTAATTCTCTACTCGGAAATTTTTTATGATCCTTTATATCAGCAAAATTATAAATAAAAAACCTGCCAACTTTACAAGAACTAAGTGTTATAGTAAGTATTAATATTGCTAGAATTCCTTTTTTCATACCTCAAATTTTATTCAATATATGAAAAAAAACACTCAGCCTAATAATTCAACCAAACTTGCTTGTTTTTATAATCAATTAAAGCATCGTATTTCATCAATACATCGTTCCCTAACACTCCTTGTATAGGAGCTAAATTCATACGACCATAAGTGTGGTTTACATGAGATAAATCGAGCAGAGCTGCTTTGTAATTTTGCAATACTAAATCGCCTAATCTAAAACTTTCAAAAATACATTCGAAAATTTCCATGGAATTGGTGCCTAAACCTGAGGAGATTTGCTCGGCAGAATTAATTTCTAAATCCTTCATATGTTCAAAAATATACGAACTATCAAAGGCTGTTTGAGAAGCGCCCGAATCTACAATTAAAGAAATCTCTTTCCCATTTATTTCAGCAACAATACGCAAATGAAAACCCGAATCATTGAGTTTCAAAATTTCAAACGGTATGGCTTTTTGGTTTTTCATAAAACAAATAAAGGCATCGATAAATCGATGCCTTTACCTTTATTTATTGTTAGGTTAAACTAATTTCATTTCAACAAGCACATTGTTCATTGCACGAACTGCATCTGCACTTTTGTTAAACGCAGCTTGTTCTTCTTCGTTCAATTTGTAATCAACAATTTTCTCCCAGCCATTTTTACCAATAACTACTGGCACACCCATACAGATGTCTGACTGTCCGTACTCACCTTCCAAAGATACACAGCAAGGGAATAATTTTTTCTCATCGCGTACAATGCTTTCTACTAAAGCTGCACCTGCTGCACCTGGAGCATACCAAGCCGAAGTTCCTAATAAACCTGTAAGCGTAGCACCACCTACCATGGTATCAGCGGCAATTTTTTTCAATTTATCAGCATCTAGTAAATTAGAAACTGGCAAGCCATTTAGATGAGCTAAACGTGTTAAAGGAATCATGGTTGTATCACCGTGTCCGCCAACAACTACTCCATGCAAATCATTCGAAGAGCAATTTAATTCTTGCGATAAATAATATTTAAAACGAGCGCTATCTAAAATACCACCCATGCCTATAATTCTATTTTTTGGTAGACCACTAGATTTTAATGCTAAGTAGGTCATCGTATCCATTGGGTTAGAAATTACTACAATAATTGCATTCGGTGAGTACTTCAAAATATTCTCTGTAACACCTTTTACAATTCCTGCATTAATACCAATTAATTCTTCACGTGTCATACCCGGTTTACGCGGAATACCCGAAGTAATAACTGCTACATCAGTACCTGCTGTTTTGGTATAATCGTTTGTGCTTCCTACAATTTTAGTATCAAAGCCCAACAAAGCAGCCGTCTGCATCATATCCATTGCTTTGCCTTCGGCAAAACCTTCTTTAATATCAACTAACACTAATTCTTCTGCTAACTCCTTACGAGCAATATTATCGGCACAAGTAGCACCCACCGCTCCAGCACCTACAACTGTTATTTTCATAAATTTTATGGTTATATTAAAAGATTGGCGAATATATAGAAGATTCACTAATTATAAAACCTTTTCTTACTTTCGAAGCAAAATTTTATACGATTTATGCCGATTAAAATATTAGTTACCGGTAGCAACGGTTTATTAGGTCAAAAACTGAGCGATTTAATTATTTCTAGCCCTTCCTATGAACTAATTGCAAGTTCTAAAGGGAAAAACAGATATCCTAAAACCGAAGGGTACGTCTATGAAGAATTAGACATCACCGATTATAATGATTTAGAAAGGCTTATACAGAAACATCGTCCGGATGCAGTGATACATACAGCTGCCATGACTAATGTTGACCAGTGTGAAAGCGAAATGGAAGCTTGCCGAAAACTGAATGTAGAGGCAGTGGAACATTTAATTAAACTTGCTGTTAAACATCCTTTTTACCTCGTACACTTATCAACCGATTTTATTTTTGATGGCAGCACTGGGCCATATAAAGAAGATGATTTGCCAAATCCATTGAGCTATTACGGGCATTCTAAAAATGATGCAGAAAAATTATTGCTTGCATCCTCTATTCAGTATTCTATTTTAAGAACTATTATTGTTTACGGAGTAGCTGCAGAAATGAGTCGCACTAACATTGTGCTTTGGGCAAAAGGTGCTTTAGAAAAAGGCAACCCAATAAAAGTAGTAAACGACCAATTCCGCATGCCTACCTTGGCTGAAGATTTGGCTCAAGCTTGTATTTTAGCCGTTGAGAAAAAAGCTCAAGGTATTTATCACATTTCGGGCAAAGATTATATGAGTGTGATAGAAATGGTGAAGCGTATTGCAGCATTTTTTAAATTAGATGATTCTATAATTGAAGAAACGGATTCGAGTACCTTAAATCAAGCAGCTAAACGTCCGCCGCGCACAGGTTTTGTGCTCGATAAAGCGATAAATGAATTGGGGTATAATCCACATACATTTGAAGAAGGATTAGCCGTTGTAGAAAAACAATTAAAGCAGAATTAAGTTATTTAATATTAAACCAAAGAAAATATGAGCATTAACGTAGGCCAAATGGCACCAGATTTCAGTTTGTACAATACAGACAAAAAAGAAGTTAAATTATCAGACTTAAGAGGTAAGAAAGTAATTATACATTTCTTCCCGCAAGCATTTACAGGAGTTTGTACTACACAATTATGTACCATGCGCGATAATATTAACTACTACACGAATTTAAACGCAGTGGTATTAGGTATTTCTGTAGATTCTGTGTTTACATTAGGTAAATTCAAAGAACAAGAAAACTACAATTTCGATTTATTATCAGATTTCAACAAAGAAACTTCACGTGCATACGGTTCTATTTACGAAGAATGGATTTTGGGCATGAAAGGTGTTTCTAAAAGAGCTGCTTTTGTAATCGACGAAAACGGTGTAGTAACTTACGCTGAAGTATTAGAAAGCGCTGGAGATTTGCCAGATTTCAGCAAAATTGAAGCAGCTGTTGCTTAATAAGTCGTTAGTCTCTAGTCATTAGTCGTTAGATATTGGCAAATAGTACTGAATTAATCTAATTACTAAAGACTAGTGACTAAGGACTAAAAAAAAGATTTGTTTTGCAAATCTTTTTTTTATGGCTATATTTGCAGCCCCTAAGCACTAAACCTGTGGAGGGAATTTGAAATATTGTTGGACCCGTAGCTCAATTGGATAGAGCACCTGACTACGGATCAGGAGGTTTGGGGTTCGAATCCCTACGAGTCCACAAAGCCCGAATTAATTCGGGCTTTTTTGTTTAACCCAAATTATTGAATATGTTGAACTTAGTACTTTTCGGTCCTCCAGGAGCAGGCAAAGGAACTCAATCAGAAAAACTGATCAGCAAATATCAGTTAGTACATTTATCAACCGGCGATATTCTTAGAAATGAGATTAGCAATGGTACAGCGCTTGGATTAGAAGCTAAAAAGCTAATGGACCAAGGTATTTTAGTGCCAGATGAAGTAGTGATTGGGATGATTAGCAATAAACTGGATGCAAATAAAGATGCCAATGGATTTATTTTCGATGGTTTTCCAAGAACAGTTGCACAAGCCGAAGCATTAGATTCATTATTAGCATCAAAATCATCGTCGATTACCAAAATGGTAGCACTAGAAGTGGAGCATGATGAGTTAAAGAAAAGATTATTGTTAAGAGGGAAAGACTCTGGACGTCCAGACGATGCTAACCCAGAAATAATTGAAAAAAGAATACAAGAGTATTTGAGTAAAACAGCACCCGTTGCTGAATATTACAAAACACAAAGCAAATTTGTATCTATAAACGGAATCGGTTCTATCGAGGAAATTTTCGACTCAATTTGCAACACCTTAATTAGCTAATTAGCACACTAGCAAATTAGCATACTAGCACACTATCATGGCAGGTTCCAATTTTGTTGATTACGTAAAGATTTGCTGCCGTTCGGGAGCAGGAGGGGCTGGATCGATGCATTTGCATCGCGACAAAAAAACAGCGATGGGAGGACCAGATGGTGGTGATGGCGGACGCGGTGGACATATCATTTTACGAGGCAACAAACAATTCTGGACATTACTCCATTTAAAATACCGCAAGCATGTTATTGCCGAAGCAGGTGTAAATGGACAAGGTGGTTTGCGTTCGGGCAAACAAGGTGAAGATGAAATATTGGAAGTGCCCTTAGGTACCATTGCTCGTGATGCCGAAACCGGCGAAATTGAATTTGAAATTACGGAAGACGGTCAAGAGCGAATTATTTTACCAGGAGGAAGAGGCGGACAAGGAAATTGGCATTTTAGAACTTCAACTAACCAAACTCCACGTTATGCACAACCAGGCGAAGAAGGGAAAGAATCTTGGAAAATATTAGAATTAAAAATATTAGCAGACGTTGGTTTAGTAGGTTTCCCAAATGCTGGTAAATCAACTTTACTATCTGTATTAAGTGCAGCAAAACCAGAAATTGCCGATTATCCTTTTACCACTTTAGTGCCGAATTTAGGAATCGTTTCTTACCGCAACAATAAATCGTTTGTAATGGCCGATATCCCAGGTATTATTGAAGGTGCTTCACAAGGCAAGGGCTTAGGAATTCGTTTCTTACGCCATATTGAGCGAAATGCAGTGCTCCTATTTATGGTTCCTGCAGATAGTAAAGGTATCCACGATGAGTATAAAATTTTATTGAAAGAGTTAGAGCTATATAACCCTGAACTACTATACAAACCAAGGATGTTAGCCATTACTAAAACGGATATGCTCGATGAAGAATTGATGAACGAAATTAAACTCGATTTACCAAACATACCTTATACATTCATCTCCTCAGTTGCACAAATGGGCTTGTTGAATTTGAAAGACATGCTCTGGAAAGAAATTAATAGCCAAAACGGAAATTAAAAATAATTGTAACCTTTCTTAAGTTCTTTACGTAGTAATAAACTGCATAAATGAGTGAAGAACAATTAACACGTACCAATAGAATACTAATTGTTGAAGACGACGACATCAGTCAGTTTTTAATAAACAAGATGATGACCGACTTAGGTTACCATACCTTTATTGTTTCTAATGGCATTGAAGCCCTTGAAGTGCTTGAAACAGAAAAATTCGACCTTATTTTAATGGATATTGAAATGCCAATTATCAGCGGATATGAAACTACTCGTCGCATTAGAAATAGTAATATTACAGAAATGAGCCAAATTCCCATCATTGGAATATCTGCAAACCCATTAGAAAATGATGCTGAACCTTTCATTGAGAAGGGAATGAATGATTACATATCTAAACCAATCCACGAATTGGAACTAAAACAAAAGCTTGATAAACAACTACTTAAATAGTTTTTTTAATAAAATTTTCTTTTTATTGGAATTTTACTACTTTTGGGATATAATCCTACTCTCTCATGAAAAGTTTGTATAAGATATTCGTTGTTGAAGACGATATGTGGTACAGTAAGTACCTAAACCATCAATTATCTCTTAATCCTGAATACGAAGTAAAAGTATTTAACGATGCTAAAAGTTTTTTAGCAGCCATGCACGAACTCCCTGATATTATAACACTCGATTATAATTTGCCAGATATGAATGGCTCAGAGATTTTGAAAAAAATAAAATCAATTTCGCCAGATACCAATGTAATTATAATATCTGGGCAAGAGGATATTCAAACTGCCATCAATTTATTAAAAGATGGTGCGTATGATTACATCACCAAAGACGATAATACAAAAAATAGAATCTTTAACATCATCAGTCATATACGCGACAATATCGGCTTACAAAAAGAGCTGAATTTATTGCGTGAAGAAGTTATTGAAAAATATGATTATGAAAAGAGTATTATTGGGAACAGCCCTGCCATCAAACAAATATACTCGCTTATAAAGAAAGCTTGTTTAACAAATATAAATGTTTCGATTACTGGTGAAACAGGAACAGGTAAAGAATTAATTGCAAAAACAATCCACTTTCAATCTAAAAGAAATAAAATGCCTTTTGTAGCGGTAAACGTTGCAGCCATTCCAAGAGATTTAATAGAGAGTGAATTATTTGGCCATGAGAAAGGTGCATTTACTGGAGCTAACGGAAGAAGAATTGGAAAGTTTGAAGAAGCTAATAAAGGAACTTTGTTTTTAGATGAAATAGGAGAATTCGATTTAAATCTGCAATCTAAATTATTACGTGTTCTGCAAGAGAGAGAAATTTCTAGAGTAGGTGGAAATGGAATTGTACCTGTTGATGTTCGCATCATAACTGCAACTCATAAAAATTTAGCTGAAGAAGTAAAGGCCGGAAGGTTTAGAGAAGATTTGTACTATCGTTTAATTGGTATGCCAGTTTTCTTACCTCCATTGCGTGAAAGAGATAATGATGCATTACTAATTTCTAAACATTTTATACAAACTTTTTGTAAAGAGAACGGCATCAAACAAAAACTTTTAAGCCCTGAAGCAAAAGAGCGCTTAATCACCTACCCCTTCCCCGGAAACATTAGAGAATTAAAGGCAATAATAGATCTTGCCATTGTTATGTCTGAAGGTGATATTATAGAACTCGAAGATCTTACATTTATGCGTAGTGCGGAGCCAGATGATTTTTTAATGGAAGAATTAACCCTCGACGAATACAATCAGAAAATTATTCAGTTCTTCTTAAATAAATACAACGGGAATGTTTTAACAGTTGCAAAAAAACTCGACATAGGAAAATCTACAATCTATAGATTTATACAAGAGGGGAAAATAAAACTACCGAAATAAAAAAACCGTGGCCCCAATCGCAAAGGAGCACACGGAATCGTTTATGGATTTAATTTACACTTAAATCTTATTAATTTTTTTACTCATCACTCCTGTTGCATCTTGAACATTCAAAATGTACAATCCAGTTGTGAGAGAAGAGATGTCAATCGATTGGTTTGATTGATAATTAGTAAGTTTTAATTTTAAACTTCCATCAATTGATCGTATTTCTACCGTTGCATTTTCTATCGCAGCATTGTTTGCTAATTTAATTTTCAGTTGATCGTGTGAAGGGTTTGGATATACTGATAACTCTTCAGATCTGTTTGTTTGTAAGCCTGTTGGTGAATAGTTTAACAACAGGTTATCAAACTTAAACCAAGTGCCTAAATCTCCTTCCAAATAACTTGCAAAAACGTAAATAGAATCTGGAATATCTGTTTCATTTACATAATCCATACGCGCAACAAAATTTTCAAAGGTGCCATTTGTGTTTTCGTCGGATTTGAAAAATCCAGCACCAACTATTTCCGATGAATCTGCAGCGATGTTAAACTTAGTTGCGATTACTTCAAAATAGGCTATACCAGTTGTTGCTCCGTTAAACTGAAACTCCCCTTGTAAACTATAAGGGCGCATTGTTGTTGGAATAACCGTTACTAGATCTGCACCAAAACCCATATCTGCAATTTCAATTTTTGCTGCTGTATTTGTTCCGTTTAAGGTAGCAGAAATAGGAATATCAAGATCTAAAAAGTAAGCGATTAGAAGTCCATTTACGGGTGCCCACATATCTGGTCTCATAAACCTGATGGTTTTACCAGAGAAAGATTCTATAGAATCTACTAGCCATGTTTCAAAGTTTCCGTTTACTAAGTTGTTGCTCGTCGAATTTGATTTTAAAGCTGCACTAGCTTTTTTCATTTTGGTTGATAAACCTACTGAGTTTTTAGGTTGTACTGTTTGTGCAACTAGAGCACTCGACAATAATACAACTGAAGTGAAAAGTAAAATTATTTTTTTCATAGTGTATATTTTTTTGTTTTTATACACTAATGACAAAGTTGAAAATACTTACCCCTATCCTTAAAATAAAAAAAGACTCTTAAGAGTCTTTTTTTATTTTTAATTCGTACAAGGATTACCTCGCAGTATAATTTCCTTGTCTTTCATTTCTATTTGTATACCATTACTCAATTCCAATACATTCAATAGTTCTGTTAAACTTGGGTTGTTAAACTTACCAGTAAAATGGCATTCTAAAATTTCAGTATTTGCATCAACGTTTACATCGTAATATGTTTCCATGAAACTAATTACTTCTGCAATGGTAACATCAGAAAATACAATCTCTTTCGTTTTCCAGCTTAAGTAATTCTCAGATGGAGTTACTAATTTCTCCACTTCTTTATTTCCTAAATTTACTTTAGCAGTATAACCTGGCTCCAATTGTACATTATGTTGCTCATCTAAGCCAACCTCTACTTTACCGGTTTTTACACTGACCACTATTTGATCAGAATTTTTTCTGGCTAATATATTAAACGAAGTTCCTAATACTTTTGTATATGCATTAGCAGTGTGTATTATAAATGGATGCGATGCATCTTTAGTGATTTCAAAAAAAGCTTCCCCCTCTAATTTTATTTCGCGAGTGTTTCCTTTAAAATCTTCTGGGTACTCTATGCTTGTATTAGCATTTAAAAATACTTTACTATTATCGGGCAAAATAAGTTCTTTTTGCTCGTTTGCTAATGTTGCAAATTTCAACATTTCTGGCTCAGAAAACTTACTCGTATATATCCATGTAACACCTAATAAAATAACAATACTTGCAGCAATTCTGTATAATAATTGGTTCGTACGATTAGGCATTTGAACTACTTTGCCCACACGTTTTGTTTCATTTAAGCCGATGTTCTTACTTACCTTATTCCATGCCATTTCTACATTAGGTTCAAAATGTTCGTCCTCTAATCCTGCATCCCACAATTTTTGCATCTCTGCAAAATGGGCTTGGTTTTCTGAAGAAACATTTAGCCATTCTTGCAAAACAAGCTCATCAGCTTGGTTAATCTCGCCTACAATTTTTAGGGCAATTAACTCGTCTATATTTTCTGTGCTCATCTTAGTTTAAGTTTAGGGGTTTTAATACATAGTTATTATAGCTCGCCACAATTCCAAATCCGTTTTTAACATTCGAATATAGCTTTGTGTATTCATAGTTCGGAAATCCTGAGTAATTATTTTTTTTAGTTAATTCAAACTGATAATAATCCTCGTCTATCATTAATAAATGCAACTCTAAATATTTCTCCACAAACCTTACTTCCTTATTGCTTTTATATACCACTTCCATTTGTGTATTCAAGCCTGTACCCTTATTTATTTCTGCAACATTCGGAATTAATTCTGTAGTAATAAATTGAAAAGTTTGTGTAAGGGTATCAATAATTAAATAATACATTTCTGCATCTGTTCTGTAATAAGTGTTCGGATTAGGTGATAAATCTGTCCAGTTCATTTTTACAGTATACTCAATTTTATTACCCTCTACAATAGAATCTATGGCATACGTAAAATCCAATGGTTGCTCATTTGGTGTGGTACAACTCGCTTCGGCCCAACGCCCATCAGGCAATTCAGCACGAACAGTATAGTTAGTAGAAGAGCTAACTCGTTTGTTTAATATATATACAGATTCATCTGCAAGGTATAGAAAAGTATCTGTTGTGATGCCATCACTTAACGTTAATCTTGCATCTCTCACATACACATCTATGCTTTCCCCTACTGTAGGTTGTGTTTGCATAACTTGTATTTTTACAACAGAATCTGATGGCGTAATAAATCCATTCAATACTATTTTGGATTCACCTTGTTTAATATCAATATCAGATTCGAGCTCTTCACATGAGCTGAAAAGCACCGAACTAAAAATCAATATCCAAACTATATATTTCATCAGAATCTAATATTTAAAGTAAGGTTAGGCATAATTCCTAAAAAGGCTGTACGCTTTAATTCGTTAGTGCTTTTTTGTTCATTATACCCTATCATATAATACATGGTATTTTTTCTATTATAAACATTCATTGCTCCCGCTTGCATCTCAAACTCTAGCTTTTTAATTTTTGTTTTATAATTTAAATTGATGTCTAATCTATGATAACTAGACATTCTATAGTTATTTATACCCTTATAATCATATGCAAAATATTGAGAGGGACCTCCCAAACCTCCCTGAGAAAGCCCTCCTGGTTCATGCCCTTGGACATAAAAATTAGCTTCTGGCAAGGTAAATGGGGTGCCTGTTGTGTAAATCCAGGTAGCAATAACACTCCATTTTTTTGTAAAATGATAAGAGTTCATTAAGGAGATATTATGTCGCCTATCATTATTTGCCCAGAACCATTTTCCATAATCTAATTCATCAAAATAATTTTTACTATAGGATAATGTATAAGCAAACAATGCCCTGTATCTAGCATGATGGTATTCTGTTTGAAATTCTACACCATACATTTCTGCTAGGCCATCCATTGTACGCTCTTCCCAACTTTGATCATCTCCTATACCCTTAATTAATGATGCAAAAAAACTAGAATTGGTACCGTACGAAATAATATTTTTTTGAAACTTATAGAATCCCTCTACATTGATTTTTAAATTTTTCTTGTTGTTAAAATATAGACCTAAGGTATATTGATCCGATTTTTCTGGCAACAATTTATCAGTACTTGGCAACCATAAATCTGTAGGCAAACCTATACCGGCAAAGGCATTCAGGTAATGTGAATATTGAACCATCCTGCCGTACGATGCTTTTAGCGCATAATTTTTTCGGAATATATAGGTAATTAATGCCCTTGGTTCTAAATTGAATTGCAAAAAATCTTGATACTTAAAACCTGTATATCTTAATCCAATATTTGTTGAAATTTTATCCGTTAAATTAATCTCGTCTTCTGCATACAATGCAAATTCTTCGAAAACAAATCGATCAACTACATCCTCTGGAATATTTGTATCAAACGAAACATTTTTGGTAGGAGTAAACTCATGTGAAGTCGTTAAAAAACCAAACTTGAAATGATGTTTTTCATTCAGGAAATAATCAATATCATATTTCAAACTGTAATCTTTTACACCCGATGAAAAACGTAATGACAAAAGGCTGTCGGATTGATTGCTTTTAAACTGATAGTTTGTATAAATTAACGTAGTGTTTGAAAACCATTTTGGAGAGAGGATGTGATTCCATCTGAAAGTTGCCGACTGATTACCCCAACCAAGAGTGTTACTTATTAAACTCGACTCCTCATCACTTCCACCATCAAACTTATCATTACCCGAATAAAAGGAAGCAAACAATTTATGTTTATCGTTTACCTTCCATTGCATTTTTGTGTTGATGTCGTAAAACTGATACCCAAATCCTGCATCTGTATCGAATGCATTCATCATCGCATTAACATGCGAGGAACGCCCAGAAACAAAAAAAGCCAATTTGTCTTTTATAATTGGCCCCTCTACACCCACTCTACTAGCTATTATTCCCGTACCTAAATCTGTATGGAAATTCTGCATATCGCCATCTTTAGTTACCATTTCTACTACCGAAGATAATCGTCCGCCATATCTTGCAGGGAATCCACTCTTCATTAAATTCATTTGCTTGAGAGCATCTTCATTAAAAATAGAATAAAGCCCGAATAAATGAAAAGAATGATACAAGGGTGCATCATCCAATATAATTAAATTCTGATCGGGTCTTCCGCCTCTAATATTGTATCCATTGCTAATATCGGTTTCTCTGTTTACACCTGCGTAATATCGCGTGGCGGCAAGGGCATCCTTTTCACCTAACAAACGGGGAGATAAGGTTCGAATATCTTCATCAACATTATCAGAAATAATAGATTTGTGAAAGGCTTTGTCTTCCATTCGCTGATCTTGGATATCGATCTCTTCCATACTGATACTAGTTTCTAAATCCCAATTCACTAACTTCTTCCCTTCAGTAGGAATTATTTTTCGATTGAATTTATACCCAACTATATGCGCTTGCAATTCTACACTGTCTGTATTTGTTGGTATCTGTATAGCATAATAGCCGTATATATTAGTGTATACAGCTGTTTTAGTATTTGTACAATACACCAAAATGTCTGGTAGAACTTCGCGTGTTTGTAAATCTCGAATGTAACCGTGTATGTAATAATTTCTTACTTCTTGCTTCGATTTTTTTCTAGGTATTAATATTACCTGAGTACCATTTAGTTTATAATCTATGTTGGCTTGATTTTTAATTTGCTCTAATGCCTCCGATATTTTTTTTTGATGGAGGTCTAAATTTATTCTTTTATCAATCTTTATTAAATCCGAACTAAAAGAAAAACTAACCTTGTATTTTTGTTCGATGATGATAATGGCACGCTCTAATGTTATTTGCGAATATTCTTCATTCTCTACATTTTGTGCAATACCATTACTAATGCTAAAAATTAGCATCCCAAAAAATAAACAATATAAAGTATTCAGCATTCGCTTCATATCATACAGACAGTTTGGGGATTCTATACCCTTATTCGCCCCCAAGCCAAATTGTAAATAAGGCTATTAGTATCGGATGTTTATGGTTGTTTTTTACGAATTCGCGCAAAGTTGAAAGGGCTTTGCCCATTTGCGCTTCTACTGTTTTTACAGATATCTGCATAATTTCTGCAATTTCCTTATAGCTTTTGCCTTCAAACCTGCTCAACACAAATACCTCTCTGCGTTTTTCTGGTAGGGCATCTATGGCTGCATACAAGGCCTTTTGCAACTCCTTTGCATCCATTTGCTCCTCCATACGATTGTCGGATTCGTCGTGCAAATTGGTTAAGGGAACTTCATTGCTTGACTTTCTAGATTGTGACTTAATATAATTTAAGGCCCTGTTACGAGCTGCCGTAAATAAATAAGCGGCTACCGAATCGGGCGTTTGTATGGTTTCTCTGCTCTCCCATATCTTAATAAACAAAGCCTGTACAACGTCTTCTGTTGCCTCTTCATCATTAAGCATAGTATTTACCCTCCTACATAAAGGCTTGTAATGCCTCTTAAATAAAAGCTCAAATGCCTTTGCATCCTGCAATTTCATCTGAGCAAATAATGTTTCGTCTTTAATAGATAAGTCCATTTGTTCGCAAAACTACTAAACAAAGTAAATATACATTGTATTGTTTTTGTTATGAAATATTCTTTAAAAATGCCCCATTTAACGCTGAATTCGAAATATTTAAAAAAAAATTAAAAATAGTTAGTGTATGTTGTACACTTTCACTATATTCGCTTATTCAATTAGCTAATTAGCGAAAAACGAATTACTAAATAACACATTAACTCAATAACGAAAAATGAAAATAGGAATAAACGGATTTGGTAGAATAGGGCGATTAGTGTTTAGGGCAGCAGTAGACAGAGCAGATATTGAGATTGTTGGAATCAACGATTTAATTGATGCAGAGTACATGGCTTACATGTTGAAATATGACTCTACACATGGAGCATTTAATGGTACTGTTTCTGTAGAAGGAAAAGACTTGGTGGTAAACGGGAAACGTATTAGAGTAACTGCAGAGCGCGACCCCGCAAACCTAGCATGGTCGGATATTGGCGCAGATTACATTGTAGAATCTACAGGATTATTTTTAGATAAAGAAAAAGCTTCCTTACATATAAAAGCAGGTGCAAAAAAAGTAATTATTTCTGCACCGGCAAAAGATGATACTCCAACATTTGTAATGGGAGTGAACAATGAAACTTACCATGTTGACATGGACATTATTTCTAATGCATCGTGTACAACAAATTGTTTGGCACCCTTGGCAAAAGTAATTAACGATGCGTTTGGAATAGAGGAAGGATTAATGACCACTATACATGCTGTAACAGCTACACAGAAAACGGTTGATGGACCATCGGCAAAAGATTGGAGAGGCGGCAGAAGTGCATATCAAAATGTAATTCCTTCGAGCACGGGAGCAGCAAAAGCTGTGGGTTTAGTAATTCCAGAACTTAAAGGAAAATTAACCGGCATGAGTTTCAGAGTACCTGTACCTAATGTTTCAGTGGTTGATTTAACATGTAAGTTAAAAACACCAACCAGCTACGAAGCTATTAAAGATGCAATGAAAGCGGCATCTGTAAACGGAATGAAAGGCATACTTGGATACACCGAAGACCCAGTAGTTTCTAGTGATTTTATGGGTGATGCAAGAACTTGCATTTTCGATGCGGAAGCAGGAATTATGCTTAGCCCCACATTTGTAAAATTGGTTGCTTGGTACGATAATGAATGGGGGTATTCAAATAAATTAGTGGATTTAATGCAATACATCTACGAGGTAGATAATAAAGAAATAATGCTTGAGGCATAGGCCATTAGCAAAGAAGCTTAGTGTTTGTAGTAAAGTAAGGGGATTGAACAGGTGGTTCATCCCCTTTTCTTATTAAATTAATAAATATTACCTTGCCAAAAATTACTTGCTATGTCTATTATAATTAAAGGAACTGGGTCTTTTATCCCAGAAAATAAAATAAGTAACCAAGATTTTTTTCAGCACGAATTCTATTCGGAAGACGGGGAAGTGTTGCCACATACTGAAACCATTATCAAAAAATTTAAAGATATAACGGGTATCGATTCTCGCAGGTATTCAGACGATAACATGTTAAATTCTGAAATGGCAAGCATTGCAGCAAAACGTGCAGTAGCCAGTGCAAATATAAATGTAGAAGAAATTGACGCTATTATTTTCGCACACAACTTTGGAAACATCCCAAAAAATACGGCACAAATAGATATGTTACCTTGTTTAGCCACCCGTGTAAAACACGATTTAGGAATTCAAAATCCGAATTGTGCTGCATTCGATTTAATTTTCGGTTGCCCAGGATGGGTGCAAGGAGTTATATTAGCACGTCAATACATCTTATCTGGCGATGCAAAAAATGTATTGGTTATTGGAGCCGAAGCACTCTCAAGAGTAGTAGATCCATTTGATAGAGATTCTATGATATATTCTGACGGTGCAGGTGCAGCCATCATCTCTCATTCAGAAAATAACACTTCTGGGATACTTAGTGTAGCTAGCCAAACTTTTGCCAACGAGGAGGCTTATTTCTTGTTCTACGGCAAATCTTATAAAGAAGGATATACCGAAGGTACAAAATACATTAAAATGCACGGACGTAAAATTTATGAGTTCGCACTATCTAATGTGCCCTTAGCCATGAAAAGTTGTTTAGACAAAGCGAATGTTGATATAAAGGATTTGAAAAAAATATTCATCCATCAAGCAAACGAAAAAATGGACGAAGCAATTATTCAGCGTTTTTACAAATTATACAACATTAAAGAAGCACCTGAAAACATTATGCCTATGAGTATCCACGAACTAGGCAATAGCTCGGTAGCTACCGTTCCAACATTATATGATTTAGTATTGAACGAAAAAATCGAAGGTCATAAAATAGAAAAAGGAGATGTAGTTTTACTGGCTTCGGTTGGTGCGGGTATGAGTATTAATGCGATTACTTATAGAGTATAGCTAAGAGCGGGGAGCGGGGAGCTGGGAGCAGGGAGCGGGGAGCGGGGAGCGGGGAGTAAAGAGCGAGGAGTAAAAAGTCGTTGTATTGCTACAACGACTCCACCTAATCACCTAAAACCACCTGTTTTAGAAATTATCTTTGCACTATTGTTGATCTCAACGATTCCAATACCGCTCCTAATTCAGAAACAATTGCAGGATCTGTAACTCCATTTTGAGCTGCACCAGCCACTATATCTGCCACGAATTTATTGTATGCAGCATTATCTGCTTTTAAACCCATCCGATTGTTTTGTGCAGGATCATGTGCTGCCACCATACTTGCAATACCATTGTAAGTAAAATTTTTAGCCCCTGTTGCTACGCAGAAAAAGTCGGTTAAGTTTTTACTCAATGCAGTAAAGCCCGTTACATTGCCAGAACCTACTTCTGCTAATAAAACTTGGAAATAAGGTTGAAGCTCATTATCTCCTGCAATTACAAATATGGTACTGTCAACAACAGATCTTAAGCCTAATCTTCCTTGCTCAATCATTTGTCCTGAATTTGCAGGGTCTGCTACCATTGTTGTACCGCCAAGCTTTTCATACAATGTTGGAGTAGTAGGTGTAGGAGTCGTTTCTTTTTCGTCTGCGCAAGCACTAATAAAAATTGAGCTTACCAATAATACTCCAAATAGAATGATGTTTGTTTTTTTCATAATCGTTTTTATTTAATTGTTAATTAATTATTTTTTGTACTGCACTTGCAAATTGATAGGAGAATGAGGATTTATCTATAACCGGACACCCGTTTTTTAATTCTTTAGCATCCACCATAAATCGCTCGGCTTTATATGTATTTTCTTTCATCAAATTATAAAACACCAAATCCGAATGAAGTATTTCTGGATTATATGAATAAACAAGTATATTATCATCTGTATTAAAATAAGCAGCATCTACCCCATTCATAGATAAAACTGCATTCTTAATTTTATGTATATCCATAGAGTCTACTTGTTCTTTAAAATCTATGCGTGCGAGTTGGCGATTTCTCTTGTCGTCGTTCTTGCTTTTGGTAACCATTGCTACATGAATAACCAATGTTCCAACTAATAATACAGCACTTATCCCTATAAAATAGAGGCCTCGTTTTAAAATTTTTCGTTTCATAATCGTTTAAATGTTTAGGTTTTTCAACAATTACGAGAAATAAGTAGGCTTGGATTTGACTTTAGTAAAAAAATACCAAATGCTTAAACATTGCAAATACCTTGAAAATGAAGCTTATATTGAGATGTGGCTTTGTTTTAGATGATTTTTAAAAGATTTTTCACATAATGTGAATAATTATTTTTTCAATAGACTTGTTATTATGAGAATTTACTTCTTCTTTTATATAACAAAATAAGGGCTTTCAGAAGAGAAACAAAAAACAAATATTAATTAACTAATTTTTTAATTTACAATTATGAACAAAGCAGAATTAATCGAAGCAATTGCTTCAGGATCTAAGCTAACAAAAGCAGATTCAGGTAGAGCATTAGATGCATTTTTAGAAGCTACTTCTAAGGCATTAAAAAAAGGCGACAAATTAACCTTAGTTGGTTTCGGTACTTTTTCAGTAACTAAAAGACCAGCTCGTGTAGGTCGTAACCCAAAAACTGGTAAAGCAATTAAAATTGCAGCTAAGAAAGTTGCTAAATTTAAAGCAGGTGCTGCGTTAGCTAAAACAGTTAACAAGTAATTCGAATTTATTCGACAAAAAAAAGTCCTCCGTTTTACGTGAGGACTTTTTTTTATTCTATAGGTTTTACAACCGACAATGGCTTTTGTAAAATCACCGAATTTGGCATGGTAATAACATCGCCCTCATTACTTTTTAAGTACACAAAAAAATAAGTTAAATCTGTTACTTCACCTTCAAAGGGATTGTCTTTGTCAATTACTTTTATATAATCGCCAATTTTTATAGGGTGGTAAAAGAACAACAATACGCCAGCAGTAATGTTAGAGAGCAAAGACCATTGTGCAAAAAATGCAATGCCTAAAGCGGTAATAATGGTACTGGCAAACAACGCAATTTCATCTTGTTGCAGCCCCCAAATAGCTGCCAACACTACAAGTAAGGCAATGGTAGTAAAAAAATGAAAAGCTTTAATTACAAACTTTCTACGAGCACGTTGAAGTTGAAAGTTTTTTTTGAGTGTATTGTTGATGCTATTTTTAGCTAAGAAAAAAAGCAACACATAACCTATTACGGCTGCAACTGTTTCTATTAATTGAATTTCTAATCGATCCATAAGTAAAAAATGTTGATAGAATAAATGTAAAACTACAATTAAAATTCAGTTTTATATTTATGTATCAACATTAAAATAAAATACCTCAAATATTTTACTCTAGCTTTTTACCAACCGTACGGGTGCAAATCTATTGTATCTGGGTGTCTTGTAGGTTGTACACTGAGCACAGGAATTTTAGAATGGTTCACCAATTGTTGTGCAACCGGCCCCATAATGTATTCCACAAAATCTTCACGTTCCATATCGGCCATCACCAATAACATGCAAGCATCTATTTCTTTTCCATAATCTAAAATTGCTTTCGATACATTAGTGCTCTCCACAATTTTCAAATTGTTTTTTACACCAAAACCATCTAAGTATTCTTTAATCTGATTTCCTTCTCTTTGTATTTTGATGTAATGACTTTCTTCTCCTTCGGTTTCTATTCCTAGTGTATAAATTTCTGCATCAAACCACTTCGCGAATTGGATGGCGATATTTACTTTTTGGCGTGAGAATGGATCGTCTTTAAATGGCAACAAAATTCTTTTGATGGTATACTTAGGCATTTGTTTTTGCACAGATAATACAGGGCAAGGGCATTCAGAAATAATACGCACCGCATTACTTCCAATTACAAACTCTCTAAAACCACTCACACCATGGGTACTCATCACCAATAAATCTATTTTCTCTTCTTCGACTAACTCTGTAATGGCTCTGTGGCTTTTTCCAAATATCACTCTATATTCAAACTCATAACTGTATTTTTCGCGCATCGCCAGAGCATACTTTTGTATTCTTTCAGACTTTACTTGATGGATTGCTTTTTCTTTCTCTATAAATTCTTCTGTATTCAATACAAAATCTCCAGGCACGCTAAAATTTAACATGTCTTCTATTGCATGTACCAGTATAATTTTTGAAGTATGTAAGTGTGCTAGTTGCATCGCATATTCAACCGCATACGTCGATAACTCCGAGAAATCGATGGGTACTAAAATCTTCTTAATGTTAATTGTTTTCATGATAATTGTTTATTTGATTTCTAAGACAATACTAAGCATAGGGGGCTCAGAAAAATATGACGATTATCATATTCTGTAATATTGATGATTATAATTGGGATATTTATCAAAAAATGATAATATTTACTAATTGTTAACCAAATAAATGATTTATGAAAAAAAGACTTTTACTCCTTATTTTATTAGCTACAGGAACTATAGCCGTAAATGCACAATCGTTTACCGACGATTTTGAAAGCTATACAGCTGGAAGCAAACTTGGACCACAATCTCCACAATGGACAACTTGGAGTGTTGCCGACGGAGGTACCGAAGATGTAAATGTAGTAACTACAGATGCTCACGGTGGTACTAAATCAATCTATTTCAGCTCAACAGCTACAACTGGTGGACCACAAGACGTAGTACTTCCATTTGGAGGACCGTATACTTCAGGTATTTTCACATTCAAATCGTGGTTTAAAGTTCCTACAGGTAAAACTGCATATTTTAATTTTCAAGCAGAAAATACAGCAGGTACTACTTGGGCAATGGATTGTTACATGAATGCTAACGGATCTTTGCAAATTAACAACCAGAGTAAAACTTACATCACGGCCTCTTACCCACAAGCGGCATGGTTTGAATTAAAAGTGATTGCGAACTTAAGCACCAACACTTGGTCTGTGTATGTTGACTCTGCATTAGTAGGTTCATTTGTAAATGGAACCAATAAAATAGCTTCTATTGATTATTATCCAGCAAATGCAAATGCTAGTTTTTGGGTAGACGATGTTTCGTATTCATTAACACCCTATACATTACCTGCATTAAATGCATCCTTAGGAAATATTGATATTCCGAACGGATTAGTGGGTGCTGCACGTAAACCAAAAACATCTATGCGTAATTTAGGTGTGAACCCTATCACTTCATTCGATTTATTGTTAACGCATAAAGGAACATCTATAAGTAAATCTTATACAGGCTTAAACATTGCATCCTTAGCACAGTTCAATATTGAATTAACGGAAGGAATTATATTGCCATTAAACAACGATACCATTACTATTGCATTATCAAATATCAATGGCTTAGCGAACGATGATTTGCCAAGCGACGATTCAAAAACAATTATTGTAACTACTATTAATCCGGCTCCAGGAAAAATTGTAGTAGCCGAAGAAGGAACTGGAACTTGGTGCCAATGGTGCCCAAGAGGTGCGGTATTTATGGATTACATGAATTATAACTACGAAGGATATTTTGCAGCAATTGCTGTACATAACGCAGACCCAATGGTAGTAACAGATTACGATGCAGGCATTGGAGGATTAATTGCAGGTTACCCTAGTGCTGTTGTGGATCGTAATGCAGCTATTGATCCATCAGGTTTAGAAAACGATTTTATAGATCAAATAGTAAAATTACCAGCTGCTGTTTTAAAAAATGGCGCCACATGGAATCCAACAACGCGTACATTAAAAGTTTCGGTAACTACCAAACTTAACACTGCAATTAGCGGCGATTATAAAATTGCATGCGTATTAACACAAGACAGTGTACGTGGTACAGGTTCTGGTTGGAGCCAATCAAATGCTTATGCAGGCGGCTTAAACGGAGCAATGGGCGGATACGAAGCATTGCCTAACCCAGTTCCAGCATCTCGTATGCGTTATGATCACGTAGCTCGTATTATTACACCAAGTTTTACTGGTCATCCTAATGCATTTGCAAGTGCAACAAATGCAGGCGATAGTGTTACGTATACATTCACTTATACATTACCAACTACTTGGCTAGATAGAAAAATGAACATCATCGGTATTATGTTTAAACCTGATGGCACCATTGAGAATGCAAGCTTAAGTAATATTACTACAGCTATAAACAACGGTTACCAAATAGGAACTGAGTTAGGTGGAAACTTTTTAGGCATGGAAAAATTAAACGGTCCAGATGCTATACATTTAGCACCAAACCCAGGCACAGATTTTTCTAATATTGTATTAGATTTAAACAACGATGCAAATGTTACGGTTGAAATTTACAACACTAACGGGCAACGAGTAGCTTATAAAAACTACGGAAGCTTAAACGGTGCATTACATTTACCAATTAACTTAAACGAATTTAACAGTGGTTTATATTTGGTAAAAATAATGGTGGATGAATATCCTACTACGTTGAAACTTTTGAAGAAGTAGTGAGTTAGATATTAGAATTTAGATATTAGAAGGGCCCTTGCAAATTAAGGGCCCTTTTTATGTTTAGAAAAAAATTCAGTTGAAGCTTGTAATGTAAAGAACAAATTCAAAAAGCAAATTACTCCCGTTCTATTGTAAACGCCTTGTATATTTATTAAACAATAACGGTTATAAATCTTTAAAATAAAAGCAGATAATTATTATAAATCTTTTAAATAATTAAAGTTTTAATTTTTTAATTATCCCCACAATTATTTACATATGTAGCCGATTGACCTGTAATAGCAGACCCTACAGGTGCTATGTTCGGACTAAATGTTCCTCCACAAATTGTACCTTGATTACAATATATAGTTGAATTATTGCCTGGTTTATTTGTTATTGTTCCTGTCCCTGAAATAGAATTATTCTTTAATAATGTTCGCTCTAAATACAGTGCAGCAGCGCTTCCATTTAATGTAGCATTTACACCTGTGCTTAAATCTAGGGTTCCTGTATTAAAGGCAGGATCTTTACCTACGAAATGTAATCCAACACCCTGTGTGTTTGTTACTGTTATTGTTGCTCTTGTATTGTCTAATGAACCTGCAACTTTTACAGTCGACTTACCCGTTGCAGGATTACCAATATTTAAAGTTTTACCCATCACTACTGTAACGTTCCCATTTATAGTTAGATTTACTCCAGAAATAGTATCATTACCAATATATAAATGGTCGTTATTATCAACCTGAAAATCTGTACAACCAGTTAATAATGGAAAAAAGTTTAGCAAATCATTATCAATATTACCCAATACGGTATTATTGAAAATCCAAATGCTACCAGAATTTTCAACACCAGAAAACGAATACGAATTTGAAGTGTTAATTCTTAAAATTCCATCATCGTTTATAAATTCACTAGAAAGATTTAAGCTTGAATTAATATTTAATTTATACCCTTGGTTTATTACTAAATTTTCAAGATAAACTACCTCAGGGGAATTCTCTGGATTTCCAATTATAAACTGGGTATTAATGTCTGCATAGCCGTTTAATTGTATATCTTGTGAACTATTGTTGCCGTGTATGTAAAATTGATATAACCCTGTAACTGGATTAGATAAACTAAAAGTACCGGCAACATCCCATACAAAAATTGAATTCCTACTAGCGGTTATTATACCATTATCATTATCAAAATTACTAGCTGAGGTAACTCTTAAATCTGCCCCGTTTAAATTTACTGTACCCAAATTAGTAAGTATTGAAAGAATATTTACTCTGGTACAAAGTTCTAAAGTGGCATTAGATGATATAATGAATTCGTCTGTGGTCGAAAAATTAAATCCTGACTGAGTGATAGTTAAAGTTTCACCCGACATTATTGAAAATTTTGACCAGTTGATATTAGAAAAACTAAAATTTGAAGATATGGTTCCTGTTAATGCTACACTACCTGTACCTGCAGGATTAACTCCTGAGAACGGACTAGCAACTTGGGGGCTACAATTCCACAGCAAATTACCATTAATTGTTAAGGTGCCATTATTCGTAATTGGCTGAGTAGTTTCTAAAATTCCACCAGATAAAATAGTTAATGAAATGCTCGATGGAATAGTTAATATTAAACTAGCTAAATTTAATGTTGATCCAGAGTTTATACTCAAATTACTTAACACTGAAACTGATTTAATATTATAACATAATTGACTTAAATCTAAAGTAGCGTTTGATGCCAATGTTCCTTGCAATTGCAATGTACCTCCTTGAATTAAATACATTGAATTATAGGCATTACTTGGGGTGAAGGTTGCACCTAAATCCCAAACAACAGTGCCTGCATTTGCAATCGAGCTATTGTTTACAAGAATCCCTTTACAAACTAATGTATAACCTGAGGTTATAGTAAATGTAGAATTGTTTGTTAATGTGTCGCCTGCATTGATAAATACAGTACTATTATTTGCTAATGGCACAATACTTTGCAAGTTGGTTTGACTGTTAATTAGGCCAGACAAACTAATAATCCCATTCGATTGATTGTTGATATTATTACCTTGGTAATTCGCATTTGGTAATACGCTAGTTATTGTTCCTTGATTGTTTATAACTCCACCATTATTAATTCTACCGCTGTTAACAATTTTACCATTGTTTTGCACTATTCCACTTGAATCTATTCTAAATATTCCATTTGCGGTATTATCACTTGTAATGGTTCCTGTATTTATTAGTGAACCTGTATTTATGTAAAAACCATAGCAGTGCCCACGTCCATCTTTCTCAAAATCAGTTTGGCTTATAAATACATTTGCATTATTAATAAACTGTGTGTTATCATCGCTCAAATAAATCCCAAACCCTATGCCACCTGTATTATTATGCGCAGAAATTGTAACGCTACCATTGTTCGTAATTTTACCATTCTGGCTACAAGACATTCCGTTTGCATTATAAGTAGCACCATTATCTAACCCAGTAGCAATTATATTCAATACACCGCCAGTATTTATAACTACTTGTGAGTCATTGTATAAACAAATACCTGTTTTTTGAGGGGATCCTCCTGCAATAGAAATTACATTTACATTAATTGTACCATTTATAGTTAAACTTCCGCTGGTACCAGCTGCACCTAGTTGAACTAGGTTTCCAAAACCATTATACCCCATTTTGCTACTATCTATTGATACAGTAATACCCGTATTAATCGTAATAGTGTCGTTTGTTCCTGGAACATTACCACCTTGCCATACAGAGGGGCTATTCCAATCTCCTGAATTAATTGCTGTGCAGTTCATAGTGTTGTGTTTTTAAATTTAATTGATGATATTTTTTTATAGTAATAATAAAATATGAATAAATTTCCAAACAAAAAAGGACCTGTTTTCAAGTCCTTTTTCTATTTTCTAATTTCTTTTTTCTAATAGCTTTTTTCTAATGACTAACGACTAATTACTAACGACCAACTTTAGTTCCTTCGTACCGTACTCCGTGCTCAACCGCACAATGTACATCCCTTGCACTCGTTCTGTTAATTCAATTTTATACATTCCTTTTGTTTGTATTTCGTTGAAATTTAGATCTTGAACTACTTGCCCCAATACGTTTATAATTTTAACACTCACATTTGCATTTTCTATTAACGAATATTGCAAAGTAAACGTACCATTTGTTGGGTTCGGGTAAACACTTGCATCGTTAAATACTTTCGTATTTTGAACACCTGTTAAAATCAAAATTACCGTATCAGAAATATTCGCACATCCATTGGTATCGGTAATTTCTACTTTATATGATCCCGTTTCGATAACATGAAATACTCTCTCTGTTGCAAATGGTATTTGAACATTATTTTTATACCATTGGTAAAAGGCAGCTTCTGTACTTGTTAAAGAAGTAGTATCTCTTGTTATTAATGGCTTAGTTGGTTTTGGTGAAACTGTAACCGTAGTAACATCAGAATTTATAGAACAAGAACCATTGGTAGCACTCGCTTTCACAAAATAATTTCCCGTGTTATTTACAGTTAAGCTTGCTTGTGTGGCACCCGATATTGCGACACCATCTTTGTACCATTGTACATTTGAACTAACAGAAGAAATTAAATTTGTACTTTCTGGATCGCAAAGCTCTGTACCTGCAGAACTAGTGATAACTGGTTTCGCTGGTAATGGTGTTGCCGTTACTATAAAATCACTTGATGTACTTTCGCAGCCAAATGTATTCGTAATTTTTACTTTATAGGTACCCGATTCTTTTACTACTAAACTGTTCGCTGTTGCATTTTGAATTGGAATATTATTTTTATACCAACTATAAGTGTTCGCTGACCCAGTTTGTAATACAGTACTATCACCATCACAAAAACTATTAAACCCTATTACATTTGGAGGGTTCGGACTTGGGTTTGTGGTTAATTGTACACCAGAAGAAACAGATGAACAAGTACCATCAATTACTTCAACCGTATAAGTTCCGGCAGCAGTTGCGTTATAAAATGATAAGTTTGCATTCTGAATTGCATTACCATTTAAATACCATTGGTAGGTAAGATTAGTTCCTAAGTTTGCACTTAATACGATAGATTGACCTACACAAAAACTAGTAGTGCTTGGTGGATTAATAGCAGCAGTTACTGTTTGTAAACTTAATTTAAAAATTCCACCCGTTGTACTGCTTGTATTAAATCCGCCTGTCCACCCGGTTGTTTCATTAAAGAAACCTAAAGCTGTGTGTTGGATATTATCGATGGCAGTCCAAGTTGCTCCATCATCGGTACTGTAAGCTGTACCAGAACCTCCAGTAGTTGCTCCAGAAATGTAATAAGTGCTTGTTGTGCCCGGTACATATTCTATTGCCGACTTAGCTGTTATACCTGCTGTGTTAGCAGTTGAAAGAGTCCATGTTGCTCCAGCATCAGTTGTTTTATATAATCCAACATCAGCTTGTGTACTCGGATTTAATCCAGTAACATATCCATTGTTTGCATCTCTAAATGCTAAATTTGTAAGCGTAATATTTACACCAAGCGGTGTGCTTGCAGCTGCCCATGTTGCGCCTTTATTGGTACTTCTAAATATTCTTCCTTTGGTAGTGGTAAACCAAATGTTGTTTCCGTAGGTAGTAAAATATCCTACCGTTCCATATTCATCGGCTGCTAAAATTGCAGGAATGTTCGCAGAGTTTACCCTCGTCCAAGTAGTACCTCCATTGCTGGTGGTATAAATTTCTAAATACCCACCTGCTGGGTCGCCTTGTGCAACTCCATCATTTGCATTAAAGAAATGCACAAAGTTTATAAATGAAGAAGCTGTGTTATAAGTTGCAGTAGTTTGCTTTGTCCAAGTTGTGCCACCATTTACTGTTTTGTAAACACCTTGTGCAGTAACCGTTGTAGTGGTTGGGTATATAGATGCCCAAGCAGTATCTGAATGTGTTGACGTAATATTTGCTAATCCATAACTGGTTGAACCTACGTTAATAGAACTTGGCGTCCATGTAGTTCCTCCATTAATTGTTTTAGAATATTCTCTTATCGTTGCTCCTCCTCCACTTCCATCGTACGCTACTGCCCAAACAACATTTGCATTTACTACTTCTATACTTTCTATCCCTCGGTTCAAAGTAGTAAATCCAGTTGCCTGTTCTGCCCACGATTTACAACTTGGTGCTGAACCAGTATTTACGGTTATATAAGATGCTTTAGTTTCTACATCCGATCCTGTTCCGTTAGTAGCTGTTAAACTTACAGCATACGTGCCTGCAGTATTATAAGTTATACTTGGGTTTTGCGAGGTAGAACTTGATGGTGTTCCTCCTGTAAAGGTCCATGCCCAAGAAGTAGGTGTATTTGTAGATAAATCGCTAAAGGCTACCGTTTGCCCTACCGAAATAGTTGTACTACTTGCCGAAAAGTTAGCAACAGGTGCTAAATTTACTGCATTAACGGTAATGTATGCTGCTTTAGTTTCTACATCAGATCCACCGGCATTCGTAGCTGTTAAACTTACAGCATATGTCCCTGCAGTATTGTAAGTAATACTTGGATTTTGTGAGGTAGAACTTGATGGTGTTCCTCCTGTAAAGGTCCATGCCCATGAGCTTGGTGTATTTGAAGATAAATCTGTAAAATTAACAGTTTGTCCAGCTGTAATTGTGTTATTGCTTGCCCCAAAATTTGCTACAGGTGCTGCTACTGTCGAACTGTATAAATCAGATTGCCACAAGCCTCTTCCAAAAGTTGCTGCTCTAATTTTTCCTGTTGCATAATGGATGTCTAAATCCAGCACTTTTACATTTGGCAATCCGGTCATAAACGATGTCCATGCTATGGTGTTACTTTTGTAATAAATCCCAACATCTGTACCTACATAAATAGCATCATCGCTTCCGTTCTGAAACTCTATTGTGTTTGCGGGAATATTTGGCAAGCCTGTAGAAACGTTCGTCCAACTTGTGCCTCCATTAGAACTAAAATAAACTTTCGCCGTAGAAACATAACCAGAAAAACTTACCCAAATTTTATCAGCATCGGTATTAGAAACAGCAACACTTGTAATGGTAGCTTGTGATACCGGTAAACCCGTAACGATGTTTGTCCAACTTGTTCCTCCATTGGTAGTTTTAAATAATTTATTTGGAGTTCCTGCATATAATACGTTTGCATTGCTCGGCGCAATGGCAATTACCTCATACAAATCTCCATTACTTAAATTACTAGTGATGGTAGTCCATGAGCTACCACTATTGGTCGATTTGTAAATTTCATTATAACCTGCAAAAATAGTTGATGAAGTTGTTGGATGTAATACATAAGGCGTAATCCATGCACCATCAGGCGAACCCGCAGGTTTAATAGATGAATATGAAGCACCCCCATTAGTAGATTTTCTAATATCACCATATTGAATGGCTGAGTACACAATGTTTGCATTATTATAATCAACTATAGGTTGCATACCGTCTCCACCTAAAACAGATTGCCATGCGGTAGAACTATATCTATTTGTGCCATTATCTTGCGCTCCTGCATACACAATTTCTGCATTCGTTTTCGCAATGCTAATTCTGTAAAATTGTGAAATTTGTAACCCATTACTTAGGTCGGTCCAACTGGTTCCTCCATTTGTAGATTTTCTAATTCCACCATCATTACCAGAAAAAATAGTAGAGGATGCTGGTTGAAATTCAAAATAATGTTGATCGGCATGTAAGAATGGCAAATTGCCCGAATTCCCCGAATACCAATGTCCAGTAATTGCGAACGATGTACCTCCATTGGTAGATTTCCATGCATTAACACCTCCCACATAAATTAAATTAGCATCTAATGGCGATACTGCAATAGTTAAATCATACCACCCTTGGCCTCCTGCATTTGCACCCAACTCATCACCCGCTAATATATTCGGAGTGCTGTTTACAAGTGTATAAGATGCTCCACTATTTGTTGATTTATATAAACCCTTATACCCTGCATCGTTGTTACAAATTAATGCATATACAACTGCAGTATTTGCCGCTGTAACTGCCACTGAAATTCTTAATGCATCTGTGGTAGGAATACCAGTTGCAACGGTAAAAGAGGTACCTCCATTTGTTGAAACATACATTTTTGCACTCGTTGTGTTTGCGTATGATGCAGCATATACAATATTCGGATCTCCTGGTTTAAATTCTGCATCAGAAAATATTCCTGTAACAATCGTTGTCCAAGTTACGCCTGCATTCGCAGTTCTCATAAGTCCTGCATTTGTAGCAGCTATTAAGATGTCCGGGTTTGTAGGGTTTATAAGTAACCTTCCTATTCTGTACCTGCTTGATGTGGCTTGCGTAAAACCAGTTGTGTTCCACGTTGCTCCTCCGTCTATACTCTTCAATACTCCTATACTATACGTATCTGATGCGTCATAGTCGCCCGTTGCCAAATACATAATGTTTGAGTTAGTTGGATGTATCGCAATATCCGAAACTCCTAGCGTTGCAAAATTATCTGTATTACTTGTCCAAGTGGTTCCTCCATTCGTGGTTTTCCATAATCCTCCACCAGGTGTACCAATCCATATATTGTTATTATTTTGTGGATCAAATCGCACACAATTAATTCTTCCAATTCCAGCAGATGGATACGACAAACCATTAGTAGGAACATTTGTAGGTCCCATTGCTGTCCAATTCCCTGCAGCAGTACTTCTTTGTGAGGTGTTTACTAATGCACTTAACTCTTTGGAAATTATTTCTGATGGTAAAAAGCCTGTAGGATATACCCTTGGTGCCATAAAAGCTTCGTACCTTTTAAATTGTTTGTACCCATTACCTTTCGTAACTTCTTTACCCTCCCAAGCACTGTAAAATGCTCTCTGTAAATCGTAAAAATTTACATTCGGATCTTTCATCATCATTGTCCACGTTAAGGGTTGCTCTTGCGACCATGTAGATTGGAAACTTAGCAATAAAATGAGGGTGAGTAATGTTAGTATTTTTTTCATGTTATTGATTTATTGGTGAATTTATTAGTTCAAATTTTTCGATGATAGTTTTCTTTAACTTATTTTTTTCGAAATAAAACAGCACAAATTTTGCATCCGCAATACCCGACAATTGTATATCGTTTCCAACATTGCTAAATAATAAATTAACTGTATCCGATGGGTTAAATGCCGTTAAACGTTGTCCACTATTATCATACATTACTAATGATAATTCTTTTTCATTTAACATTACTTTCTGAAAAGTTAGTTGGTCGGAACCCAATTGCGGAATAAAAACAACTTTATAGTGTGCAGATTTTGCAGATCCTTGCCTACCTGGCATCTGCATTTTTACTTCTTTTTTTATAATTAATATCGAATTGTTTTTACATGAACTGAAAAAACTTGCTGTAATTATAAAAAGTAAAAAGAAGTGCCGATTTAGAAACATACTCTAATATCGACAAAAAAACCTCAACCTATATACCTATTTAGTAGTATTTTAAAATAAATTGAGGTTTGGAATATTGTATTCGAAATATCTAATCTTTCACTCTAGCTAAAGAAAGTGCCGTTATCATCCAATTAGGCAATGATTTCTCGGGCGAACGTTTCCTCAAGTCTAAATAAAATCCGATTTTTTTAATAATAGGCACCCTATGTGTTTCCACAAATTCAATTAGCGTACCATCTGGATCTTCGATGTATGCAAAATGCCCAGCAGCCTCCCCCATATCAAAACTCTCTGCACTATTTACAGTAAACGGGTAATTTAATTTTGCGCATTTCTCTTCTAAACTTTTCATTCCATTTATATCAAAACATAAATGAATAAAACCTAAATCGCCCCAAAATCTGTTTTTATAAATTTTATTTACCGCCCTGCCTTCTACTTGTACTAATTCTAGTTGCGATGGACCTAATAATTTACTGAACCCACCAATTCTTTCTTTAGAATGTGTTAATAAAACTCTGTGAAATAATCCGTCACCACCATCAATTCCATTGAAATCTTTGAACGTATCTTTCTTATCATATACTACCACATCATAACCTAAAACATCTCTATAAAAATCCATCGATTTTTCCATGTCAGATACCCCAATCACACAGCCTGCAATTCCACCCGTTAAATCTTTTCTTACTTTAAACCAAAACTCATCATGAACTATTTCAAACAAATTTCCATAGGGATCTTTTAAAAAGAAATGAGGCTTACCTGCAGGGTCGTTTGCTAATTCAGTAACAATATCTAATTTATTTTCTTTGGCGTAGGCATACATTTCGGGCACATTTCTGCATTTTATTTTTGCAGCATAAATTCCTAAATCACCTAGTAAAATTTTAAAATCGGGAGCTACAGGTGTACGTTGCGTGTATTGCCATATTTCAAATCCTCCACCACCTGCAATGTTTAAGGCTAAAATTGCATAACGCTCTTGAGGTTTTCCACCGGTGTATGGTAACATTAAATCTGCAACATCTGCACTTTTAAAAACAGGAATGTCCATGCTCAAATTTTTACGATACCATGTCCATGCTTGCTCTGCATCTTTTACTCCAATTCCTATTTGCTGAATACCACTTATAATTACTGATTTACTCGACATATCTATGTTGTTTTAGTTAGGTTTTACTTTTAATACAAATTTATAATACAAGGATGGGAACCATCTCTTCATATACACTAAAATTAATTCCTCTCTTCCAATTAATAATTCTACTTTCTTTTTACGTACACCTTTCAAAATTTTCTCTGCACACAAATCTGCAGCTATCCCTTTTTCTTGTGCTTCATCCATTACTCCGTGTTGTGTACCGTCAGCTTTTATAGCATTAATAGAAATATTGGTGTGTATCCTGCCGGGGTAAACCAAGGTTACATAAATTGGAATATCTTTTAATTCTAAACGGAGTGTTTCAAAAAATCCAACCAATGCATGTTTTGCTGCACTGTAAGCCGAACGGTAATGAAAACCATACTTTCCGGCCACGCTGCTAATTACAATGATGTGCCCCGACTGTTGTTTCTGAAAATAAGGCAATACTTCTTTTGTTAAGCCCACTTGCGAAAAATAATCTAACTCCATTACCTTTCTATCAATTTCTATCGGTGTATCTACTATTAAAGAACGCTGACTAATTCCTGCATTGTTGCATAAAAAATCAATTTTTCCGAAATAAGAATTTGCTTGGGCTACAATGTTTTTAAACGATTGTATATCGAGCATATCAAAACTTAATACTTCACATTTATCTGTAAAAAGCAAACAGTTTTTTTGTACAGCTTCTAATGCTTCCTTGTTTCTTCCAGATAAAATTAAATACGCACCTTTTTTTGCATAAGAATAAGCCAGTGCTTCTCCAATTCCTGAAGATGCTCCTGTAATCCACGCCACTTTATTTTTAAATTCTTCCATTATAAATTTACCTTACAACAAATCAATTGTGATTTTTTCTCTCATTGCATTTGCCATTTCTCTTGCTTTTTCAACGCTTTCAGCACGTGCCAAACAAACGCCCATCCTACGTTCTCCTTGCACTTCGGGCTTGCCAAATAATCTTAATTGTGTATTGGGTTCTGTTAATGCTTGTTCTAAATTATTAAAAATGATTTCTGTTGAATTGCCTTTTACTAAAATAACTTTACTTGCCGAAGGTCCGTTAAATTGAATGTTCGGTATGGGTAAACCAAGTATAGCACGTACGTGTAATGCAAACTCAGAAAGGTCTTGTGAAATCATGGTTACCATGCCAGTGTCGTGCGGACGAGGAGATAATTCTGAAAAATAAACCTCTGTATTTTTCACAAAAAATTCTACTCCAAATAATCCTCTTCCACCTAAAGCACTTACTACTTGTTTAGCCATCTCTTGAGCTTTTAGTAAAGCTTGGGTTTCCATGGCTTGTGGTTGCCAGGATTCTTGGTAATCGCCGTGCTCTTGCCTATGCCCAATAGGTTCGCAAAAACTTATCCCGTTAATATGTGAAATGGTTAACAAGGTTATTTCAAAATCAAAATCTACAAAGCCTTCAATAATAACACGGCCACCTCCACTTCTTCCACCCTCTTGTGCATATTGCCAAGCATGGTTAATATCATCTGTAGATTTTACTACACTTTGCCCTTTGCCCGATGAACTCATTATCGGTTTTACCACACATGGAAAGCCAATTTCTACAACAGCTTTTTCAAACTCCTCAAAAGTTCCTGCGAATTGATATGCTGATGTTTTAAGATTCAAGGTTTGTGCCGCTAAAGTTCTAATGCCTTCACGGTTCATGGTTAACAGCGTTGCATTTGCAGTAGGAATAATATTGAACCCTTCTTTTTCCAATGCTACCAATGTTTGAGTGGCTATTGCTTCCACCTCTGGAACTATGTAATCTGGTTTTTCTTTTCTTATTATTTCTGATAAAGCTTCTCCATCTAACATGGAAACTACATACGAACGATGAGCCACTTGCATAGCCGGTGCATGCTCGTATTTATCAACCGCAATTACTTCCACACCGTAACGTTGAAACTCAATAACTACTTCTTTTCCCAACTCCCCAGAACCCAACATCATTACTTTTTTGGCTGATTTTGTATAGGGAGTACCGATTGACACGTTCATATTTTATAATTTGGGCTAAATATAAGAAATGATGTAATATGTAGATATAAAAGCTATTAATTGATTTTTAAAGAATTTATGCTATTTTAGTCTAAACCAAAAAAAGTAAAAACACATGAAAAAAGGAATCATTATCGCAGTATTAGCATTCATTATCAGTCCGTTTTTAAGTATTGCACAGAGCAACGAAGCCGACAAAATGTTAGGCACATGGTTAGTAGGTAGCGGCAAGGCTCATATTCAAATTTATAAATATGCTGATAAATATGCAGGCAAAATCATCTGGTTAAAAGAACCTTTAAACGAACAAGGAAAACCTAAAGTAGATAAAAACAATCCGGATGCCAGCAAAAAAAACACTCAAATATTAGGCATGGTAAATATGCTTGGCTTTAAATATGCAGGAAATAAAAGCTGGAAAGATGGAACCATTTACGATTCTGAAAGCGGTAAAACATACAGCTGTAATGTGAAAATGGTAGATGAAAACACGCTCGAAGTTAGAGGCTATGTTGGTATTTCCATGATTGGCAGAACAGATACTTGGAAGAAAGTTAAATAAATGGCGAATTGTGAATTGTAAATGGTGAATTATGCACTATTGAAATTCATTGCACAATTCACCATTCACAATTCACAATTCACAATTCACAATTTATGAAAACGCTCCTCTTACTAATAACTACCCTTGCGTTTGGCAGTAACTGCTTTGCACAATCGGGTGAATATCGTCACGGACATGTAGATGCAAGTTTTGCAAAAACATACGACCCTCGTTCGGATACTGTTGATATTTTAAATTATACGATTAACTTAAGAATTACAGATTTTACCAATAGAATTATTGCTGGAAATACGGATGTGAAATTACGTTCGAAGCAAAACGGAATTCAATACCTTCGATTGGATTTATTAGACTTAACGGTTGATTCAGTAAAGCAAAATGGAACACGTTTAGCATTCAATCATCAGAGTTCAACCATCCACATAAAACTTAATTCTGTTTTAAACAGTAATGATAGTACAGTTGTAAAAGTATACTACCGAGGTACGCCAAGTGGTGATGTAACGGGTTGGGGAGGTTTCTATTTTCAGAATGGCTATGCTTATAATTTAGGAGTAGGCTTTGGTGCCGAACCTCATGTATATGGCAGAGTATGGTTCCCTTGTTTCGATAATTTTATGGAACGCAGTACATTTGATTTTAACATTACTACAGCCGATGGTAAAATTGCGTATTGCAACGGAGCATTGGTAAATGATACTACAAATTTAGATGGCACACGTACTCGTACTTGGAAATTAAGAGAACAAATACCTACGTATTTGGCATCGGTAGCAGTGGGCAATTATGTAGATTATAAAGTAAATTATAATGGCATCCAAAAAACATACCCTATACAATTTGCTATGCTTCAAACCGATTCTGCAAATGTAAATTCAAACATACAAGTATTAACTGCGGCATTAGGAATTTATGAAAACAGATTTGGCCCATACAGATGGAACAGAGTTGGCTATGCATTGGTACCCTTTAACCAAGGAGCAATGGAACATGCCACCAACATTGCGTACCCACGCTCTTTCGTCAACTCATTAGAAACCTATAGTTCAGTTTTAGTACATGAACTTTCGCACCATTGGTTTGGCAATTTAATTACATGCAGCAGTCAAGAAGAAATGTGGCTTAACGAAGGTTGGGCGAGTTATTGCGAATACATATTTACAGAGGGATATAGAGGAAGAGCGAGTTATATTAATGGCATCAAAACTTTGCATTCAGGTTTATTACAATTTGCTGGATATAAAGAAGGCAATTTAAATTTAAACGATATTCCACATGCCTATACTTATGGCGACCATGTGTATTCTAAAGGTGCTATAATGGCGCACAATTTAAGAGGTTACATGGGCGATAGTTTGTTTTTTAGTAGTTTAAAAACAGTACTTGCCCAAAATACATACAAGAGTATTACAAATGATCAGTTTATAGATGGACTAAGTGCTGCAAGCGGATTAAATCTAACTAATTATTTAAATGATTGGATTAAGCAAGGTGGATGGGCTAACTTTAGTATCGACTCTTTTAGTACGCTTGCTGCTGGAACTAAATTTAACACGAAGGTGTTTGTAAAACAAAGCAAGTACAATAATATAAATTTCCATACCAACGTACCGATAGAAATTAGTTTTATAAATGATAAGCACGAAACTTTTACTGTTCAGAAAATAGTAAGTGGTGCATATACAATGCTCGATATTGAAGTGCCCTTTGATGCAGAAATGGTGGTGTTAAACATGAACGATAAATTATCTTTAGCTACTTCTGTTGACCAAAGAAAAATTAAAAATATTGGCAATTCGAATTTTGTATTAGGTAAAATGAATGTGAATATTACACAACACAGTGATTCGAGCTTGCTACGAATCGAACATCATTACGTGGGAGCTGGAGGAAATTTTGCGAACAATATTGTTAGAATTTCACCTCAACGATATTGGAAAGTTGATGGAGTTGTATCGAATAGTTTTAAAGCAAATGCAAAATTATTTTATGATGGTAGAAGTGGCGCATATACTGGAAATTACCTTTTAGATCATTTATTAAATATTACAAATGAAGACAGTGTTTTATTGTTATATAGAAAAAACAAAACTGAAACATGGGCAGAAGTTCCCTATTACAAATTAGAAACCGGAGCTAGCAAGACTAATAAATACGGTAGCATAACGATTGATGACTTAAAAATTGGCGAATACTGCTTAGGTATTGGAACCTCTATAAATACAGGCATTGACAATGTTAATAGAAATAAAAATGCACTGATAACTATTTTTCCAAACCCAGCGAAAGATGAACTATTTATAGAATTAAGAGAGGATAAAAAATCATCAACTTCTTATACAATTGAAATTTTAGACATGCAAGGAAAAGTTTTATTAGAAGAGAATGAAGTTAACTTAACTAAAAAACATAAAGTAGATACGCGTACTTTTACTCCAGGAAATTATTTATTTGTACTTAAAAAATCGAATGAAATTTTGAATTCAATTCAATTTCAAATAAAATAAAACATCATAAGAATTTAATATTCTAATGAAAAATAAAAAATAACCCAAGCAAAGATAACAACTCCCAAAATCGGAGGAATATCACATTCTCATGCTTCAAATGCCTTGTTTTTGCTATAAAAACAAGGCATTTTCATTTTGCATTCAATTGGCACAGAATTCGAAATAGGCTACTAAAACCTATTTTAAAATTATTCTATGGCGATCGTCTTCAGAAAAAATACATTATTAATTTTTTGCTTTGTAATTCTTGTATTCACTAATTCAAGAATTACAAATGCGGCTACTATCAATTCTATAAATAGTGGCAATTGGAGTGATCCAAACACATGGCAAATAACCACTACAAAACCAGGCACAATTATAGCACTCACTAATTCTAGAACAGTAACTGGAAGTGCATTGGCAGACTTCACCAACAACATTAGTGTAGGTAATCAATTGTTAAATACATCCAATCAAATAATCGGAATTGTGCAATCTATACAGAGTGCAACCAGTTTAACATTAGTAACCAATGCTGCTTTTGCAACGAATAACGCCGGTTGGAATTCAAGAGGGATAGGGCCCGTTGACTTCGCAAACATTTCTTCTGGGAATACAGTCAGCGTAGATGGAAATTTTAGCTGTGCGGGGTTAACAATGCAGATCGCAAATGCTAGTACTACCTTAGAAATTCTTGGCACGAATACCTTAACCATTAATGGAACTTTGTTAATGAACGAACCAAACTCTGGGAATCAAAGTATTATTAACGTAGGAGCAGGTACTATCAACTGTACTACTTTGAACATGAAGGCAACCATCGCTGGAAATGATAACATCATTAATATAACAACAGGTAGGTTAAATATTTCTGGAAACACAAGCGCAGCAGCAGCAGGATGTGTAATAAACATCAGTTCTACCGGAACCTTAGAATTAGGTGGAACCGTTGGTGCATTCATTTTAAACCCGGGTACTGCAGCAAGTACCATTGTATACGATGCAAACAGTGCACAAACGATGAAACAGGTAGTGTACCATCATCTTACCATTGCAGGATCGGGAATAAAAACGGTAACAGGCACTACCACTGTAAATGGTATTTTAACTTTAGAAGGCACCGCAACCTTAAGTGCAGCACTTACGTACGGAGCCAACGCTGGTATACGCTACAATACCTCTATTGCAAGATCAACAGATATTGAGTGGCCCAACACATTTTCAGGCACTGCAGGAATAAACATTGGTAATACAGGACTTATTACACTACAAGGAACTAAAAATATATCGTTAGGAGGAATGCAGGTCTTAGCGGGAGCTAGTTTTACTACCAATAATTTTTCTCTTACTATGAGGGGAAACTTTATTAATTCGGGCACCTTTTCAACTACTACCTCTACCACCTTATTTCTTGGAGACATTACTAACCAAGGTATTTTTAACGCTAACACATCTTTAATTAGACTAAGTGGAAATTTTGTAAATACAGGAACTTATAATGGTGCTAGCAGCACCTTTAACGTTAGAGGTGATACGCTTAATCAGTTTATCGACGGCTTTAGCACCAACGGATTATTTTTCTTTACAAAAGGCAGAGGTACTGCAACCTTATTAGGCAATGTAAATGCAGGCAATATTTCTATTAGTGGAGGTGGTGCAAGCCTAGATTTTGGCAGTAATAGAAACCATGTGTTTACAGGAAGTTTAAGTTTATCAGGTGGAACACTGAATGGCAATTCGAGCACCATCACCATTATGGGTACTACCACTGGATCAGGAGTAATATTTAATGCTGGTTCTAGCACAGTACAATTTCTTGGAGCAAACCAAGAAATTGCAGGATTTACTTATTTTAACTTAGAGTTGGGTGGTTCGGGAGTAAAAACGATGAGCACATCTACTAACTTTATCAATAATAGATTTACTATTTCTGGTACTGCAAGTGTTCAACAAAGAGCAACCCTTGGTATTGGTGGCGACTTTGTAATTAATAACTCAGGTTTTTTCCGTGCAGGAAATTTTAGCATCAATATTGTTGATTCACTTATTGTTGGAAATGGTACTGGTGGAACATTTAGAATAGGAAACTTTCGAACTCGACAATTCAATTCAATTATTATTAATGCTGGAGGATCATTTGTAGACTCTATAAATAGTAACTATACTATTTCTGGTCATATCAACTGCAGTGGTACTTTTACAAGCGGTACGGGAAGTGCTAACTTAAATGGGATCAGTAAAATTATCTCAGGAAATGTTACGTTCAATAATTTAGTAGCTTGCTCGGGTTCTTATACAAACAATGGGGTGTTATCATTTACGGTTTCTCCCTTGGGTAATGGCACTCTCATCAATGGCAGTACGGGTGTACTGAATGTAAATTTTTCGGGAACGCTAGATATTGGCACTGTAGTAACGAATACCACTGGGAATACCGTTAACTATATCTTCGCTGGAGATCAAACTATCTATCCAACTAATTATTTCAACTTAACACTTTCGGGTTCAGGAATAAAAACGATGAGTGTAAACACCAGCAATATTGCAAATAATTTCAGCATCAGCGGAAGCGCAAGCGTAACAGGTGTTACAAATTTAACTATTGGAAACAACCTTACATTTAACAACACTTCTAGTTTCAATTTTGAAAATTTCAGCTATACCATCGCTGGTAATTTTTCGGCCAACACAGGAACTACTCTATCAACTAATTCAGCTAATTTTATATTCACTGGAAATAACAAATCCTTTTCAAATAATAATGGTGCTTCCACTTTAAATGCCTTACAAATTACAACAGGGAGGATAAGTTTTGCTACCTCAATTATCCTCAAAGATTTAACAATTAATCCCTCTGGAATATTTGACTTTGCAGGCTTTAGTGCCAGTTTAGAAATACAAAATACGATCGCTGGTGATGGCATTATTAAAGCAGGTGATTGTAACTCCGCAACGAATGTCATCACCCTTTCAGGTACCAATGACAACATGGGTTCATTAAATTTAGATGCTACCAATTATTATTTCAATAGCTTACGATTTTTAAAAACCAGCGGTATAGTAAGTGTAAATTCTAACATTGGAATTGGTACAGAATTATTTATAACAAATCTTGGGAATGCGGGCATTGAATTTGAAAATAATTTAGAACTTGTTAACGATGTAACGATTACATCTACATCAGCTTTACCAAAAGTAATTTTAGCAAATACGGCTTCTTTACTTTTTAACGACTGCAACAGTTTGGGAAGTTTAGTTACGATTCCTAATAATTTTTTTGTTAGCCCTGTAGCCATAAAAAACTTAAGTATAAACAAAACAAATGGAGTTAGATTTGGCAACGATGTTATCAGTGTTTCAGAAGTATTGAGCTTAATTAATGGCAGCTTGAATACAAACAATAACTTGGTATTGCTTTCTAGTAGTACGAACACTGCTAGAGTTGCAAAAGTTACCGGTGCTATTACTGGAAATGTTACTGTGCAACGATTTATTCCTGGAGGAAACAACAAACGTCAGTGGAGATTTTTATCAGCTCCAGTAAATGTTGCTGGCAGCATTGCGCTAAGTCAGTACCAAGACGATATTTTTGTTACAGCACCTACACAGGCGGCTGGCGGATTCGATGTAAATCCATTTGCAAGTAATGCATCTATTAGAACTTATACCGAAAGTGTAAGTGGTAGTTTAAACAATGGTTGGACCAATCCAACAAATATTAATAATACAATAGCAACAGGTACAGGTGCCGAAGTATTCGTGCGTGGCAGTAGAAATTTAGCCAACCCATTTTTTAACTGGACCGTACCAGACAATGTAACCATTGATTACGTTGGAGCTTTAAATACAGGAACCATTACTCCTACTATCAGTTTTACCAATACAGGTTCGGGCACAAATGATGGATTTAATTTAGTAGGAAACCCTTATGCCAGTCCTATTAATTTCGATACTGTAGGCTGGACAAAAACCAATATTGAAAATAAATATTGGTGCTTCAATCCTAATACTACTTTATGGGGTTCTTATAATGCAAATAATGGAGAAAGCATTAATGGAATGAGTAAATACATTTCATCTGGACAAGCATTTTTTGTTAGGGCAACTGCAAGCGCGCCCGTAATAAGGCTTACCGAAGATGTAAAATCTGTAGCAGAAGGAAATAATTATTTCAGAGGAAATGTATCTCAAGGAAAATTCCCTGCGCTAAAAATAAGCTTACAAAATAGTTACAACGAATTAGATGAAACTCTGTTCATACTAGATCCGCAAAGTACCTATTCCAGTACCGACCCAAGTGATATGTTGAAATTCTATAACAACGAATTAAACATTTACAGCTTGAGTACAGACCGAGCAGTAATGAGTATGAATGCCATTCCGTTTATGCGAAATACAGACACCTTGGGCTTCTCTGTGTGGAGCTATGATACCACTAGCATATCTACTGCTGCACATCAATTACATTTCAGCAGATTCGAAAGTATTGACCCTTCTATCAACATGTATTTATTAGATCATTATTTAAATACACGTACCGACATCAGAAAAAATAACACCTACCATTTTATGATTACAACGGATGCCAGTAGTTATGGCAATAATCGTTTCGAAATTGTATTTACTAACACGAATACTGATGTACAAACTAATTTAACAAATCGCACAGATTTAATTTTATATCCGAATCCTAGTTCCGATAAAATTTATTTACAAAGTAATCTTCCGATGGTAGATAAAGAAGAATGTACCTATGAATTATTCGATATAGTAGGCACTAAAATTTCGGAAGGAAATTTGGAATTTACTAGTAATATAACAAGCTTAAATATAGAACGTATAAATAATGGAATTTACGTTTTGAGGGTAATAAATAAAGGAGAGTACAAGCTGTTTAAGTTTGTGAAAAAATAAAGGTATAATTATTTATAAGTAATAAATAATAGCCTCAAGAATATTTAATTCTTATCAAAAATATTTTTTTACCAATACTAAGATTTGTTTTCCCAAAAGTGGAATAAATTAATCTAGAATCACTTAAGAAAGTTTGTTTTTAAAGCAAATAAGAGGCTTTTGTAATTTTAGAACTCTTGGCATGGTATTAGAAATAATGGTATCAATGTAGGTGTTCTAGACCATCATACAGATTTTTAGACAAATCAAATTTACATATAAAAATTAGCTCAAAAAGCTATGCTAAATGAGCTCCTGTAGTATACAAAAATACGGCAAATGGAATCGTTTTGCCTAAACGGTAAACACAGTACGATGCATTTATAGTAAGGCTGGAAAGAGAAAAAAAGAAAAAAGAAAAAAGAAAAAAGAAAAAAGAAAAGAGAAAAGAGAAAAAAGAAAAGAGAAAGAATAAAGAAAATAAAAAATGGGTGAATGCTTGCTGAGCTCTCAAAGCAAAACTTCACTTAAATAAAAGACCCAACTAAAACAATTTTATGAAAAAACTAAACTCTCTATTGCTGATTATTTGCACCTTAATCAGTTTGATTACCGCGAGTATTAATAGCCATGCGGCAATTGTTAACTCTAATACCAATGGAAACTGGGGCAATCTAAGCACCTGGTACGTTACCTTAACGGGGACCATTAATGCTACTACAACAAGCACTAATGTAACTGGTAATGGAACCACCTTTACCACTCAATTGCAAGTGGGTACTCCTATTATTAACATTCTGGGTACTTTAGTAGGTACGGTAGCCAGTATCCAGAGTAATACTCAATTAACATTAACGAGCAACGCAACGCAAAACATGAGTTCAGCTAATACTGTACGTTTCAGAAAATTACCATCGAGTGCAGATGATGTGAGAATTATTAACCACACAATTACTGTTGATGTGGCGGCTGTATGCAACACTTTGCAAATAAGTGGAACAGGTACAACAGCTGCTAATTTAAACTTCAATGCAGGCATCAGTTTAAATGTTACAGGCGCAACCACTATGGCCACGCCACCCGGAAATGCATTATATACCGTCAATGTTAATACAGGAAGTTTTACAACTGGAAGTATGGTATTAGGAGGTTCTACTGCGAGCAGAATGAATATAGTGAATGTTGGAAGTACAGGTTCTTTTGATTGTTTGGGTAACATAACCTTTAGTGGTTCGGGTACCACCACAGGTACGCGATTTACCTTTTCCGATTTTTTTGGTGGAACCATGACCTTTAGAGGAACCATTGTTAACTTCCAACTAACACAATCTGGTTTAAGTACTGTAAGATATTTAGGTGCTGGTGCTCAAACTGTACGTACAGCCACCTATGGCACCTTAGTATTATCCGGTGGAACCAAAACTTTTCAAGCATCCACCAGTGTAAGCAATGTGATAGAATTTATTGGCATCGTGGCTTTATCAGGAACTTATACTCCAGGTACCACTATGTTGTACAGATTTACCAATGTAAACGGAACCGTTACCGACGCTATGTGGCCAGCATCCTTGTCTACAAGTGGCGGTGTAGAAATAAATACCACCGGAACTACCACCTTAAACAATGCTAAAACTATACCCGGAAACGGAATTAATGTTATAGCCGGAAATTTAAGCACAAATAATTTTGCCATAACCATAGGAGGTGATTTAACGGTTGGTGCAAGTGCAAATGTTATAGGAGGAAGTTCAAACTTCACTTTTAACGGAGGGAACAATCAGCTTATTGGTAAATTTACCACTACAGGAAGTGTTACCATTAGCAAAACCGCTGGCTGGGCAGTGTTCAGCGGAGCGGTGAGTGCCGGACCACTCATTGTTTCAACAACCTCTCCCGGAGAGATGAGTTTCGGAATCAGTAATACCTTAACTTTTACAACGCTAACCATAAACTCCGGATCGGTGATATTTGGAGGAAGTAACAGCAACGTAACCTTTACTGGAAGCGGAACAAATGCCGGAACATTTATACCCCAAACAAGTTCCGTTACTTGGTCGGGAATTTCTCTTACGGTTCCGCCAATGGGATATTATAATTTAACATTTATTGGTTCGGGAACGTTCTCCTATTCGGCGGGTGGTTCGTCGACCTACAATAACTTTAGCATGCAAAGTGTTGGAGGTACATTAACGCATACCATTAGTAATTCAACCGTAATTAATAATAATTTAAGCATAGGCGCGAATACAGTTTTTAACACAGGAACAAAAACATTAACGGTTAGTGGCTCCACTATAATAGATGGCACCTTAAATCTTAATGATGCAACTGCGAGTAAAGCTTTAACACATGTTTACATAAATGCAGGCGGTACTTTAAACAATACCGTAAACGCAGCTGTGAGTGTTGCAGGTGATTTTGCAAATTTTGGCACAGCAAATTTAGGAACTGGCAACTATACTTTATCTGGAAATGGATTTCAGCTTTCGGGTAATATTAGTATTGCCAATATCATTATCAACAATAATTATTTTAATGCAGGCACTTTATCTGTTACCAACAGTTTAAGTGGTTCGGGAACACTCAATAATAATGCAGCAGGAATTATAAACATCAATACAAGTACTGCACCTAGTACTACCAATTTAAATTTTAGTACTGCTGGGAATACTGTAAATTATAGTCTTGCAGGAAATCAGACTTTACGAAATACTACCTACCATCATTTAAATTTAACAAACTCTGGTACTAAAAATTTGCCTGCGGGTACTATCAGTATAAATGGAAATTTAACAATTAGTGGAACAGTAAGTTCTCAATTAGTGGCAACTACCACAATAGGCGGCAATTTAACTTTACAAAATACAAGTAGCTTTAATACTTCTACACAAAACTTAACGGTTAATGGTAACATCAGCAATGTTGCCGGCAGTACCTTAACTTGGGGCTCCGGAATTATCACCCTAGCCGGAACGACTCAAAACATTAGTAATGCGAATGGTGGTTCGATAACCATTAATAATTTAGTAATAAGTAATGGTGAAAAAACATTTGATAATAATTTAGTGAACGGAACATCTTTTACCATAAATGCGGGTGCAAAATGTGTTTTAGGTGGAGCGACAAGTTTAACACTTAATGGAACCATTTCGGGTACTGGCACGGTAAAAGCAAAAACCTGTGGTGCTGCCGCAAACACATTGAGAATAGGAGGAACGAGCAATGGAAATTCTATTCATATTGAAAACGGCTTCCATCATTTTACTGGGCTAGTGGTAACTAAAACTGCTGGAATCATTAACATCAATGGCAACATCGCAATGTCTACTGCATTAACTTTACCCACAACTGGCACTGCGGAAGTTACGTTTAACGGCGATTTGAATTTGTATGGAACGGTAGCAATTACAAGTGGTTCGGCAAAAGTAAACATGGGCGCCAATTCTTCCATCAGTATTGGTGGTTGTGTGATTACAGGAACAGCCTTTACCATTCCATCAGATATATTTAACGGAAACCCAACTCTTGCAGGATTATTTTTAAACAGAACAAACGGATTAACTTTAGGCAACCAAATGATTTCTATTTCGGAAACAATGCAATTAACTGCTGGAAATTTAAATACAAATAATAATTTAACCCTACTATCTACCGCTACAAAAACAGCAAGAGTTGCTCCTATTACAAATGGAATATCTGTTACAGGAAATGTAATTGCAGAACGATTTATACCTGGAGGGAATGGCAAACGTAAATGGAGATTTTTATCGTCGCCTGTTAACGTAAGTGGAAGCATTGCGCTTACTCAATTTCAAGACGATGTGTTTTTAACAGCACCTGCAGAAGCCGCTGGAGGATTTGATGTAAACCCTTTTTCAAATAATGCATCAATAAGAACGTATGATGAAAGCCTTGCAGGTTCGGCAGGTAACGGATGGACAGACCCCAGCAATGTAAACAACACCCTCGCTACAGGCCAAGGCATAGAAGTGTTTGTAAGAGGCTCTAGAAATTTAGCCAACCCATTTTTAAATTGGACAGTTCCAGATGATGTTACCATTGATTATGTTGGTGCCTTAAACACAGGCACTTTAGTACGCAATTTGAGTTATACCAATACAAGTTCAGGAACGAATGATGGTTTCAATTTGGTAGGCAACCCGTATGCAAGCCCTATAAATTTTGATACGGCTGGTTTAACAAAAGTAAACATTGAAAATAAATTCTGGACCTATAATCCTGTTACTACTTTATATGGATCTTATAATGGAGCCAATGGTGAGAGTATAAATGGAATGAGTAAATACATTTCGAGCGGACAAGCTTTTTTTGTACGTGCTACAGCAGCAAATCCATCCATTACCTTTTCCGAAAATATTAAATGCATTAATGCAGGCAATAATTATTTTAGAGGTGCAAGTAACAATGTTGGCAAATTCCCTACATTTAAAATTACGCTTACCAATAGTTATTCTGAAACCGATGAATGTTTGTTTATACATGATAATACAGGAACCGAAGCTGGCACAGACGAAACCGATATGTTCAAATTTTTTAACGATGAGTTAAATGTATATTTCATAGCGGAAGACAATACGAGGTTGTCTATGAATGCGAAACCAATTAAACCAGGCATTGATACCATGAGGTTAGCCGTTTTTAGTTTCGATAGCAGCAGTGTATCTGTTGCAAAACACCAATTGAGTTTTTCGAGAGTAGAAGAAATTAAACCGAGCATCCATATATATCTGCGCGATAAATACATGAATACACTTATCGATATTCGTCAACAAAATATGTACGATTTTCAAATTACAAATGATGCGAACTCTTATGGCAATAATAGATTTGAGATGTTGATTAGCGACCAATTGCTAACAAGTGTAGAATCAACAAAAAACGTAACTATAAAAGTGTACCCAAATCCATTTCGAAATATACTTAACATACAAATTCCAACTAATAATGCACAAGAAAGTATAATTACCTATTCGGTATTCGACTTAATGGGAAGGCAGGTTTTAGAAAATGAACTGAAGGTTATAAATGGCAATGCTATTGTAGAAATGGATTCCTTAGAAGCGGGCACTTATATTTTAAGAATAAACAACAAGGGAATTATATTGAATGAAAAAATTATAAAACAAAACTAAAGAGTATCCCAATAAATCTATAGGGCAGTTATTATTTTTTTAGCTGCCCTTAATTTTTGATGAGTATTTGAATGTAAAATATAGAACCACCTGTGGCATTTGGTGTATAACCAATTCGAGCATTATTAATATCTGCAAACTCTTTACATAAACTCAAGGCTAAGCCTGTCCCTTTTTCATTGTTTGTGCCTGTTTTAATTGTAGGTAGCGGACTAAAAATTGAATCAATTTCCGACAATTGCAAACCCACCCCATTATCTATTACACTTATAGTAGTGTAGTTTGACTGCTCATCATTTTCAATTTTAATTTCAACTTTTGAGTTTTCATAACTAAATTTTATAGCGTTGGAAATAAGATTTCTGATGATAAAATCAAAATGATCTTTATCAAAGAATACGGTGGTATTATCAAAACCAGTGTAAATAAACGTTAATCCTTTATTAAAGAATTGAGAAGTATGTATATCTATATTATGTTTAATTTGATCATCAACATTAAACATTGTTTTGTTTAAACTAATTCCACGCAACTGTGCTTTGCCCCAATGTAAAATATTATCTAAAGTATCAACTGTTGCTAGGGTTTGGTTATTTAAACTGTTTACCAGCAACTCTAACTCGTCTTTTGTGTAATCATCCTTTGCAATTCCATCTAATACCGTTACAATATTATGCAAAGGCGATTTAATGTCGTGCGAAATAATAGAAAGCAATTTATCTTTCACAAGATTGGCACGTTTTAATTCTTTGTTTAATTTATTTCTATTTTTTAAAAGAAAAAATAAAAGGATAGAAGTAAGTATAGTAATGATTACAACAATTAAGTAGAATAAATTTTTCAGAATATTTTTCTCATTAATGAGTTGTAATTTCTCAATGTAACTTTTAGATTTTACTAATTCGTAGTTCGCCTCTAGTACTTCAATATTTCGATTTACTTCTGTTAAACGTAAGCTATCTTTTGCAGCTTGGTATTTTTTAAGCAGGCTCAATGCTTTAGAGGCATCACCTGTATGTTCATATATCTCGCTTTGTAAATTATAATTATCAGCTATAAGATCTTTAATTTGATGCAGCTGTGCAAACTCCATGGAACTGTTTGCATAATTAAGGGCAAGTTTAGTGTTCGTATTTTTAAAGAGCTTTGCTAATCCATGTGTTAGGTGTGCATAATGTAAAGGCAGCACATTTTTATCTATGGTTAAATTCGCTTTATTGTAATACCCCATTGCAAGTTCAAATTCATTTAATTTGTAGGCACAATCGCCGGCAATAATATAAAATTGAATAAGGTTAATGTCTTCCGGGTATTCATCTAAAATATCAATCCCTTTTTTTAAATAGCTAAGCGCACTTTTATAATTCGCTAATTCATATTCGAGCTGACCTAGGTTACCAAGGTAATTAACATACAATAATAAGTTTGCTTTTAATTCAGCTTTATCAATTTTAAGTAAGTAGTACTTCGCTTTTTTATATTCCTCTAGGGCAGAATATACTGAAGCAAGGTTTATGTATACTGCTGAATAAATGGCTTTGTTATTCGTTTTTTCTGCGTAAATTAAGGTTCTTAGTAAATAATTAGCAGCAAGTGTATAATTTCCTTTGTACGACTCTAAAATACCGAATTGCATGTAGCAATTCATAATGTTGCGTTCATCGTCTAAGCCAATAAATGCGTTGTAGGCATATTTCAAATAAAATTCGGAAGAATCATAAATGGTTCTGTTGGTATAAATCGTGGCCAATTGAATGGCAGCATCTGCTTTTCTTTCGATTTCAGGATTGTTTTTAAACACATTTACTAATGAATCTTTAGGAGTTAAAGCGGCACTTGCGTTACTTACACTAAAGATCATTAAAAAAAACAATAAAAATAAAGCGGGAATAGGGTGCGATTTTTTTGACACGTTTAATAATTTTCGTGCCCTAAAGTAGCTATAAACAATAGTATTCCCAAATTAGTAGTAACAATTATTGTTCTTTGCTAATCATATATTTATTAGAAGGAATACTTGAACCGAAATAAGAATTTATTATTACAATCTAAATTTTAAAATAGCTTTTAAATCAAATGATATAATTTAAATCAAATCAAATAAGAATATAATATAAAGCTTTAAAAAAATAGATTAGTAATAAGAGTTTACTTGCATCATTATTGTAATGTTCATACCAGAGCTACCATTATAGAGAGAGTTCATCATTTAATAGATGAAAAATGGTTAGTTTATGTTTTAGTTGAAATCGGCGTTGTAAGAGGCGCCGATTTTTTTTTGAAAAAAATCTTTAGACAAGTTCCATAGATCTAAGCGCAGAACACATGCAAATCAAAGTATGGTAAAAGTATTTATGTATATGGCAATAATTATGAATGTGTTTAGCGAAAAAATACATTCTTGGCACCAATCAGACACCTAACAAAAATATCAAGTATCATTTAATTAAATGTAGCTTGATAAAAAAATATTAATTTAAAATATAAGAATTTTGGCCTTAAAGAATGTGAAGTTATAGTCAGCACTCGTAAGTGCTGACTCATTTACTTAGTAATCTTTTTTAGCTTTCTTTTCTGCTTTAGCTAATTTTTTTTCTTTCGGAGTTAAAGTTGGAGCTTTTTTCGCTTCCTTTTTTACGCTTTTTTCTTTAGCCATGGTATATGTGTTTAAGTGTTTGAATTAAATATAGGGCAATATTTTCGAATTCATACAAAATATGACTTTATTATTATTAAATTTGGTTATACAACATCAGGCAAGCTTGTAAAGCTACTCCCCTAGCCTGTACTAAAACTAAATTTATGATAAGATTAAGCTCTTTGCTCTTATTGGCTCTTTTATTATGTTCAGCAAGGGTAAATGCACAAACAGTACAAACCATTATACCATCCACCAATGGTACAGTTACTGCCATTAGATCTTCTGGCAGTACCATTTATATTGGGGGAGAATTTACGTATGTAGGCAAACCTTTGGGTCATGCCATTTTATCAAGCACCAGTACGAGCACCGTAAACACCAGTTTCCCTGTAATTGGAACAGAAACATCAGATGCTGTAAAAGCGATAGCACCCGATGGCTCTGGAGGTTTTTATATAGTGGGAAGTTTTACTTCGGTAGCGGGTTCCACACGAAATAATATTGCCAGAATAAATTCTGATGGTACATTAAATGCATGGAATCCGGGGAACAATTGCAATTCAAGCATCAATGCAGTAGCAGTTTCTGCCGATTTTAATACAGTATATATAGGCGGATTTTTTACCACCATAGGCCAATCATCTAGCAGTGCAAGAAATAGAATTGCGGCCATTAGTGCAAGTACTGGTAATGCTACTACTTGGAACCCTGGAATATCTGGTGGCGGTGTAAATTGCCTTGCTTTATCAGCTTCGAATACCATTTACGTTGGAGGGAGTTTTACAACCTCTAATACGATTGGTGCAAATGCGGTTACAAGAAATAGAATTGCAGAAATAAATACAGGCGACAATAATGGTACTACATGGAATCCGAATGCCAATAGTGATGTAAACACTGTTTTGCTTTCTGGTAGTAATGTATATGTAGGAGGATCTTTCACAAGCATCGGAGGTGCTACTAGAAATTATATTGCTAGAATTCCAAACAGTTCGAGCACTGCAGATTCTTGGAACCCGAACTCAGATAATACCATAAATGCCTTAGCAATTTCTGGAACTACCGTATTTGCGGGTGGCTTATTCTCTAGTATTGGTGGCGTAACCGTTGGAGGTGTTGCAGCATTAGATGCTGGTACAAATACCAATATGGCAAGCAGTACATGGATCTCAAACATCAGCATCAATTCGGGTACACCAACTATTAAATCGCTAACCGTAGATGGTACAACTTTATATGTTGGCGGAACTTATAACTCTATAGCAAGCACCGTAAAAAGTAATTTATGTGCTGTAAACATTAGCAGCTTGGCAAGTTTTACCTTAGCTTCTTTTTCTACTACTACAGGAAGCAATGTAAATACTACTTGTGTTTCTGGAACAAACATTTATATAGGTGGAGATTTTTATGTTTCTGATGGCAGCGCCAGAAATTATATTGCTTCCATTAATGGTACAACAGGAGCCATCAATTCTTGGAACCCGAATGCCAACAATACCGTTAAAGATATTTATATAAGCAACAATGGAAACGACGCGTATGTATCCGGACAGTTTACAAGCATAGGCGGGCAAAGCAGAAATAGGTTAGCAAAATTAAGTACGAGTACTGGAAATGCCGATGGTACTTGGAATCCGAATGCAGATAACACAGTAGAAAAAATGTCGATGAATTCTACCGAAACAACTTTGTTTTTTTATGGAGGATTTTCAAATATAAATGGAGCCACGGCAAGAGCAAATGCAGCAGCAGTAAGTACCACCGGTACGGGTGTTGCCACAGCATTTTCATTTACAGGTTTACCTGATATAACCACGCGATTAATTAGTGTAGCACCCGGAGATTCCATTGTATATTTTGGATATAACTCTACAGGGGTTACCATCAACTCTGTTACACGTAATTATTTTTGTGCAGTGCGTGCCTCTAATGGTACTACTTCTAATTGGAATCCTTTATTTAACCAAGCACCTTTTACAGTAGTATACGTTGGTACGACCATGTACATGGGCGGACAATTTAGCTCATTAGATGGAAGTGCTTGCCCTCGCTTAGCAAAGTTTAGTGCAGCTGCGGGTTGGCATGAACCTGTGCACGATTTAACATGGAATAATACATCTTCAAATATTCCTAGTGGCGAAGTACGTACGCTCATTTATACTTCTGGTGGCACTAGCCCTTTGTTGTATTTCTCTGGCTCGTTCAGTTCTGTTTTAGGTTCAACCAGGCAAAGTTACGCAGCTATTAAAGCCAGCGATTTAACGGTTATGCCTTGGAATTTGAATGTAGATAATAATGCAACTCTTAATGCAAGAATGCACTTAAATACCACTACTAATAAAATTTACATTGGCGATAACGCGAATTCTAGTTTCGCTGGAACAAGAGCTTATAATTTCTTAGCTATTTCTGGAGATGCATCAGATCCACTTCCTATAAAACTAGTTGAGTTTAATGGTGAGTATAAAAATGAAGCCATTGAATTAGCATGGACTACTGCCATCGAATTAAATTGTGAAAAATTTGAAATAGAAAAATACAACGAGCTTACAAATGAGTTTGAAAGAATTGGAGAACAAGCAGGGCATGGATATTCAAAAGAACTACACAGGTATCATTTTACAGATCACTCTCCTCTTTCAGTAAATTATTACAAACTAAAAGAGCTGGATTTCGATGGGAATGCAGAGTATTCGAAAACAATCTCCATTAACACCATACCATCTGCAAAAGCAAGCATTGCTATTTATCCGAATCCCTCTACCAATGTATCACGCATCTATTATACTTTAGTAGCGGAACAAACCACTATTACTGTTTACGATCAATTGGGCAGAAAAATTAAAACGATAGACAACATTCAGGATAAAACAGGAATGTTAGAATTGGACTTAGGAAAAGGAATTTATTTTGTAAATGTTGCAAGCGGAAATGAATTAATTAACAAGAAAATAATAATTCAATAATATTAACTCACCTTAATTTTTTCGACATGAAAAAGTTGGCCATCTTGTGTACTATTCTATTGTTGCAAATAGGCGTACACGCCACTAACCATTATGTAAGCGCGCTTACAGGCAACAACACTAACAACGGCACAAAAGCAAGTCCGTATAAAACGATTACAAAAGCATTAAGTATTGCACAAGCAAACGATAGTATTTTAGTAGAACCTGGTTTTTATACACCAAACATTGGCGAAGTATTTCCACTCACAATGGTTTCGGGAGTAAAACTAGTAGGTGTAAAAGGCGCTTATGTTACTAAAATAGATGCCTCCGGCTCTTCAAAAAATGTAATGGAAATAAATTCTTGTAATGTAAATACATTGGTTCGAGGATTTAGCATTCAAGGTGGCTACGTACAGGGAGATGTAACTTTATTTGACAATAGAGCCTATGGCGCTGGGGTGAGGTTTACAAATTATGACTCCACTGTTTTTGAACGAAACATTGTTACAGCAAATTATTGTGTAGGATACCAAGGAGCCATAAGCGGGATGAATATTAATGGAGGTGATGCAGAAGGATCAGGGATTTATGTAGAAAGTGAATGCAAAAGTACCATCAGAAATTGTGTGATTTCTTATAACTATTCAATAGGTGGACCAGGTAGAGGCTACGGTGGAGGATTTTCTGGCGACCCTACTCCTGGTGGGAAATCTAAAGGAGGCGGTATGTTAGCCAACTCCGGATATATTTATCACAATACATTTTACAAAAATATTGCAAGAGGTGGACCAGGCGGAGTAACGAATTCATCTGGCTCAGCCAATTTAGGCAATGGAGGCGAGGCAAGAGGGGGAGCTTTTTATGTTTATAGCTCGCAAGCAATTGTTCATAACAATATGTTTATAGAAAATGAAGCGATTGGTGGTTTACCCGGATCTGTTTCTGTAAATGGTATTGGCGATTATGGTGCTGTTTATGCATTTCTAGGATTTAGCCATAATCTATATTTCAATAATAAAGCAAGTACACAAAACGATAATGGATTTACTGGCACCGATTTTATTGTGGGCACCGATCCTTATTTACACTCTCCTGTAAATTACCACTTACAAAGCAACTCGGTTGTTATAGGCTTAGGTAATACTGGTACAGGCGTTACTACTGACTTTGACGGAGCAATAAGAGTTGGCGCACCTACATTAGGCGCGTATGAAATGAAGGCTTCTACTCCAACGGAATTGTCGGTAAAAATTAATTTAAGCCCAACCAATGTTACGTTTGATAATACAAACGTAAGCATGTTTTTAAAAAACATTAACAATACACCCGATAAAAACATTCGTGTGCATTATTATCAAAAAGGCAGAACGGGTACAATTAAGAACACATTGGCATCTGAGTTTTATTGGAGCATAAGTACAACCATGGATAGTTTGTTGTGCGATGTTTTGTTTGATTATCGTAACATCAAAAATTTAAAACTAGATACTGGTAGCATAAAACTATATAAAAGATTAGGAGCCAACACAGAATGGCAAGAATTAACAACTGCCACACGTATTGGAACTACCATTAAAGCAATAGATGTAGAAGGCTTCTCCGAATTTGCCTTAGGTAGCGGTGATACCACATTAATTGGCATAAACAATGGCAATTTAGATTCTGATACGCAATTTACTGTTTATCCCAACCCTAGTTCAGGAACTACAAATATTAGGTATAGCACCACAGATGCAGCAGTTATTAATGTGTACAACTATGTAGGCAAGCTAGAAATTCAATTACAAGTACCTATAAGTAAACAGGGCTTGCAAGAAATTACATTGCCAAAAGGTTTGTATATAGTAGAGATGATTTATCAACATAAAAGCGAAAAACAGAAACTAATTGTTAATTAATTTTTTATTTAATGCATTTAAAGCACTCTAAAGGCGCATAAGTAAAATAAATTAGGTTGATAAGTTTTTAAAGTCTACCTTTGAGGCTTACAAATTATTACAATGCAAGGAAAAGTTAAATTTTTTAATAACTCAAAAGGTTTTGGGTTTATTACACCATCAGATTCAAGCGAAGATATCTTCGTTCACACTTCAGGATTAATTGATGAGATCCGCGAAAACGACGAAGTAACATTCGAAGTTGAAAGAGGTAAAAAAGGCATGAACGCAGTTCGTGTTGAAGTAGTAAGATAATATATTTAAACAAATATAAAGATCTAAAGAAGCTCTCTCGTGAAAACGGGGGAGCTTTTTTGTTATATATGGGTTTTAAAATAGCTATATTAGTACATCCTTAATATTTACTGATATGAAACTGCTAGTTAAAACAGCAATTCTTGCATGTATAAGCATGAATAGCTTCGCACAAAGTATAGTATTACCCGATTTTGCAGTTAGTCAAAATCTTGGTCAAGAAATTTTTTATCCTTCTGTTGCGATAGCACCCGACGGTAGATTTGGTTTTTCATGGGGCGACGATAGAAATGGCGTAAATGGAACGGGCGATGGACGAGGCCGAATATACTCTCAACTGTTTAATACCAATGGAAGCCCTGCAACTAATACCAATTCATATACAGACAACATCCAATACAATACAACGTATGATAACTTTTCGATTTTGAGGAGTTCTTGCGCCTTTCTGCCAAACAGCACCTTTATTGTTGGTTGGCATGTAGGTGGATACACCTATATAGGTTCTAGAAACGATGATGTTTATTATTCGGCGTTTAATACACAAGCACAAAAAATTGTAAGTGGTGTACAACTTAATGTATTGAACGGCGGAGGCACCAACCCTTATGCTACTCGTCCGCAATTAGTACTATTGCCCCCAAACAATTTTGCCGCGGTTTATGAATATAATAATTTTAACGGCAGCGAAATTGGGGTTACCTCTGTTGATGCCACTACCGGAAATGTAATTGGTGGCGCATCGGTAATTAGTGATTCTAGAACCAATGCACGCGTTTATCCCAGTGCAGCTAGCAATGGTGCTCATACAGTTTGTGTATGGACAGATGCTCGTACTGACAATGTTGGAGATATTTACATGCAACGATTTGTAAATGGAGCGCCTGCCGGAGCCAACACAAAAGTAAATGATAATACAAACACTGGAACCTACAACCAATGGGCACGTACTGCAATGGCTGCCGATGGGAAGTTTGTAGTAATTTGGTTGGATACAAGAAGTTCTGGTGGTGGCGATATTTATGCACAACATTACGATGCTAACGGACAAAAAATTGGACAAAATGTAAAACTTACGAATAGTAATTCTATATTAAATGCAGCAATGCCAAGTATTGGCATGTATAATAATAAGTATGTAGTTACTTGGGCAGATTCTATACCAGGCAATGCTTTTAGCTGTAAACTTAGGTTCTTTGATTTTGGAGGAACGCCAACTAGCAATGTGTTGGAACTTACGAATTCAAGCAACACAAATTCATACTATCCTGAAGTGGCAGTAAATAACTCATTAGCTTTTTTTACTTGGGACGATAGAAGAGAAACTGCCAAGGGCAGAGTATATGGTAAAGTGCTTACTTTACAAGGTGTCGCAAATGGAATAAACGAAGAAACAGCTAATACACTTAAAGTTTATCCGAACCCAGCAACCAACACTTTGTGGTTTTCTAATTTTGTTTATGGATCAAATAACACAGCAAAAATTTATTCTATAGATGGCAGATATATTTGCGATAGAGAAATAGTAAACGAAAATATTGATATAGAAAATTTAGAAGTAGGATTATACATTTTGCGTACCTCTCAAGGAATAACTAGGTTTTGCAAAACAAAATAGGAATTAGGTAAAAAAGTTTAAATGAAAAAAATAATACCCAAGAATGAAGTCGCTAGGTTAGCAGCCTTAAAATCATATCATATATTAGATACTCTAGCTGAAGAGGACTACGACAGAATTACTAGATTAGCCTCTATTATTTGCGATGTGCCAATTTCTACCATCTCGTTAATTGATGAAGATAGACAATGGTTTAAATCTCGAGTAGGCTTAGAAGTTCAGGAAACTGAAAGAGAAGTTGCGTTTTGCCAACATGCCATACTCGATACAAGTTTACTTACCGTTAACGACCCTCAAAATGATTTAAGATTTAAAGATAATCCTTTAGTAACGGGCGATCCACATATACGATTTTATGCTGGGCAGCCACTAATAGATCCACAAGGATATGCTCTAGGTACCATATGTGTAATTGATAATAAGCCTAGGGAATTAACTCTACAACAAAAAGAAGCACTTAAGATATTGTCTGAAGAAATAATGTCGCTTATTATAAATAGACGTAGAAGTTTTGAACTTGATAATTTCGAAAAACTGTTCAATTATTCAAGCGATTTAATATGTATTGTAGGTGCAGATGGATACTTCAAAAGAATAAATCCGGCATTTAATAAAAAATTTGGAAGAGATGAGCATTACCTAACCAATACTCCATTTTTAGAAATGATTCATCCAGATGATGTGGAATCTACAAAGAAAGAACTACAAGATCTATCGGATGGTAAAACAACCTTCAATTTTAAAAATAGATTTAAAAATAGCAAAGGAGAATATATTTATTTAGATTGGTTAGCAACTCCAGAAAAAGAAACGGATTTATTATATGCTATTGCAAGAGATATTACTTCAGAAAAATTAAACGAAGATAAAATTGCACAAAGCGAAGCAAAATTTCGCTCATTTTTTGAAAACTCACAAGGCTTAATGTGTACGCACGATGTTGATGGAAATTTTTTGACAGTCAATACCTCTGGTGCATTCATACTTGGATATACAGTAGAAGAGTTATTAAATAAAAATCTGAAAGATATTATTCCCGATCATCTTCATCAGGAATTAGAACAATACTTGAAAGAGGTAACCAGCACTGGCATATCTACTGGAAAAATAATTACTACTCATAAAAATGGCAATGCACTTATTTGGATGTACAGTAATGTTTTAGAGGAAAACGAACAAGGACAAAAATATGTAATTGGAAATTCAATAGACATTACAGATTTACATTACCTCGAATTAGATTTAGCTAAGTCAAGAAAATTGTTAAATGATGTATTGAGTTCGGCAGTAGATGTAAGCATTATTGCCACCGATGTAAACGGAATCATTACACTATTTAATACTGGTGCAGAAGAGATGTTGGGATACCATGCAAGTGAAATTGTTGATAAAACTAGCCCTATAATTATCCATGATGAATTTGAAATTATAAAATACTCAGAAGAACTTTCATCAAAATACAATAAAGAAATTGACGGCTTTGATGTGTTTACTTATGAAGCAATTCTACATGGATCTAGTCAAAGAGAGTGGACATATATTCGTAAAGATGGAAACAGGATTTTAGTTTCTTTAGTTGTATCTCCTATTTACGATGTCAATGAAGAGATCATCGGATTTTTAGGAATTGCAAATAACATTACTGAAAAACGAAAACAATTTGATGAGCTAGAAAAAGCGAAAGTTTTAGCAGAACAAGCAAGTGTTGCAAAATCGGAATTCCTCGCGAATATGAGTCACGAAATTCGCACCCCACTTAATGGTGTAATTGGCTTTACAGATTTAGTGCTAAAAACCAATTTGAACGAAACTCAAGAGCAATACATTTCGATAGTAAACCAATCGGCAAATTCATTACTCGGAATTATAAATGATATTTTAGATTTCTCGAAAATTGAAGCGGGCAAACTAGAACTCGATGTAGAGCGCGCAGATTTATTTGAAATTGCTAGTCAGGCTACCGATATTATAAGCTACCAAGCACACAGCAAAGGCCTAGAAGTATTGTTAAATGTTTCTACCTCGCTTCCACGTTTTGTGTTTACAGACAACATTCGCTTAAAACAAATTATAGTAAACTTATTAGGCAACGCTGTAAAGTTTACAGAAAAAGGTGAGATTGAATTAAAAATAAATGCGCTCGAAAAAATTGACGAAGAAAATATTGTATTTAGAATTCAAGTAAAGGACACAGGCATCGGGATACATCCAGATAAATTAGAAAAAATATTTGAAGCCTTTGCGCAAGAAGATAGTTCTACCACTAAGAAATACGGTGGTACAGGATTGGGCCTTACTATCTCTAATAAATTATTAGGGTTAATGGGCTCAAAGCTTGGATTAGAAAGTGTTTTAGGAGAAGGCAGCACCTTCTATTTTGATGTGAAATTAAAAGTAGAATATGCTAATGCTGAAATTTGGGATGCAGCAATTGATATTAAAAATGTACTAATTGTAGATGATAATGTGAATAACAGAATGATTCTACGACAAATGTTATCTCTCAATAAAATAAATTCTACAGAAGCTGCTAATGGAATAGAGGCTATTAAAGTATTATCAGAAAAAAATAATTTTGATGTCATTATTATGGATTATCACATGCCGTATATGGACGGTTTAGAAACCATCAAAAAAATAAGAGAAAATTTCCAAACTACCCCGTTATTACAACCCATTATATTATTATACAGTTCATCTGATGATGAAAAGATTTTAAAAGCATGCGAAGACTACAAAGTTAATTACAGATTGGTAAAGCCAATAAAGATGAACGATTTGTATCAAGCCTTTAATAATTTAAATGCAAAGAATGGGAAAAAGAAAAATGAAACCGAAATAGAGAAATTATTAATTGTAGATAATCCGAAAATATTAATTGCAGAAGATAATTCGGTAAATATGCTATTAAGTAAAACGCTTGTAAAAAGAGCCATTCCGAATGTTGAAATTTTAGAAGCAACATCTGGTAAGGAAGCGATTGAAAAGTATAAAAGTGAAAACCCTGATTTGATTTTCATGGATATCCAAATGCCCATAATGAATGGCTATGAAGCAACGCAAGCCATACGTGCTTTAGAAAAGGAACACCAGCATACCCCAATAATTGCGTTAACCGCAGGAAATGTAAAAGGTGAAAAAGAAAACTGCTTGGAGTTAGGAATGGATGATTTTATTGTTAAGCCGATAACCCAAACATCCATTTATGATGTATTAAAGAAATGGCTAATTATGAATGAAGCTAAAATAGTTCATTTCAATAAAAACACGATACATAATTTGGTAGATCATAATGAAGAGATGGTTGAAGAATTGTTGACACAATTAAACATTGAACTCAATAACTACAAACTAGAAATTAATCAGCAGTTGAAAAATACCGACTTAGCAACTTGCATCAAAATAGGACATAAAGTATACGGTATGGCAAGTTCAATTGGCATGGAAGTATTAGCTGAGATGGCAAAAGAAGTTGAGATCGCTAATTTAAACGAAACTCAAATGAAAAAGAAGCTGGAAGAAATAAATGCGGAGTTTGATTTGTTGTTGAACCTTATATAAATTGTAAATGGTGAATGGTGAATTAAGCAGTTTTTTACCTCGATGCTTCATTCACCATTCACCATTCACAATTCACAATTAGATGAATTTGTAATTCCCAACAAAAAACGTAATTTCGCTGCATCAAAAAACAAACAAATGAGCGTATTAGTAAATAAAGATTCTAAGGTAATAGTACAAGGTTTTACAGGCAGCGAAGGTTCATTCCACGCAGGTCAGATGATTGAATATGGAACGAATGTGGTAGGTGGAGTTACCCCAGGTAAAGGTGGTAGCATGCATTTAGATCGTCCTGTGTTTAACACAGTTGCAGATGCAGTAAGCCAAACCAGTGCTAACGTTTCTATTATATTTGTACCGCCAGCATTCGCAGCCGACGCTATTATGGAAGCAGCAGAAGCAGGCATTAAAGTGATTATTTGTATTACAGAAGGTATTCCTACGAAAGACATGATCCAAGTAAAAGAATACTTAAGCGATAAAGATTGCCGATTAATTGGACCGAATTGCCCAGGGGTAATGACAGCCGGTGAGGCGAAAGTGGGCATTATGCCAGGTTTTATCTTCAAACCAGGAAGAGTGGGTATCGTTTCAAAATCGGGAACCTTAACTTACGAAGCGGTTGACCAATGCACACGTTTAGGCTTAGGCCAATCTACTGCAATTGGTATTGGTGGCGACCCTATTATTGGTACAACCACTAAAGAAGCGGTAGAATTATTAATGAACGACCCAGAAACCGATGGTATAATTATGATTGGTGAAATTGGTGGTGGTATGGAAGCAGAAGCTGCACAATGGATTAAAGCAAATGGTAAAAAGCCAGTGGTTGGTTTCATTGCAGGGCAAACTGCTCCAGCAGGACGTAGAATGGGGCACGCAGGTGCAATTGTAGGTGGTGCGGATGATACTGCTGCTGCAAAAATGAAAATCATGCGTGAGTGTGGTATTCGTGTAGTAGAATCGCCAGCTCAAATTGGCGTGGCAATGCAAGAAGAATTGAAAAAAGCCGGATTGATATAGTGTGCTAGTATGCTAGTGTGCTAGTGTGCTAATGAAGGGTCCTTTGTGCTACAAGGGACCTTTTTAATTAGCGGGGAGCGATGAGCAGGGAGAAAAGAGCGGGGAGCTGCAAGTAGCACTAAGCTTGCTAATAACTTATTAACCCATTAACTTAATAACTCAATAACCTATTAACCTATTAACCCATTAACTCAATAAACCAACTAATTCACAATTCACAATTCACAACTCATCATGCGTTATTTTCTGCAACTAGCATACAGAGGCACAAACTACCACGGTTGGCAAATACAACCGAATGCCATTAGTGTGCAAGAAGTATTGGATAAAGCACTGAGCACTCTTTGTGGAGAGCCTGTATTCTCCTTGGGTTGTGGCAGAACAGATGCCGGTGTGCATGCCCGCGATTTTTACGCGCATTTTGATACTAACAAAGTACTTAACGCCGCTCTTATTACCAACCTCAACGGAATTTTACCCAAAGATATTTCTGCAAAACGTTTTATTGAAGTAGCCCCAGAAGCACATGCCCGCTTTGATGCTACCAGCAGGTCGTACCAATACCTCCTACATTTTAATAAAGACCCTTTTAAAGAGGAGCTGAGTTATTATTTTAATTTTCAGCGTAAACCCGATTATATATTAATGAACGAAGGTGCAAAAATCATTATGGAATACGATGATTTTGCTTGCTTCAGCAAAGCCAATACCGATGTATTTACTACCATTTGCAACTTAACAGAAGCTAAATGGGAATTGCAAGCCGACGGTTCCTTGATATTTCATATTACAGCCAATCGCTTTTTACGAAACATGGTACGCGCCATTGTGGGTACACTCATCGATTATGGCATTGGCAAAATAAATGAACAGGAGCTTCGCCAAATTATTCTGAATAAAAATCGTTCGCTTGCCGGAACATCTGTTCCTGGAAATGGTTTATATTTAACGAACATTAAATATCCATATATAAACGAATAGCGTTATGAGCAGTGTGAGCGGAAAAGCCATCGACAGTAAAATACTTAGAAGAATATACAAATACTTAGCACCCTATAAAAAGGTGTTTTTTACCAGCGTATTCCTTACCATTTTACTTGCTATTATTGCTCCCGTTCGCCCCTACATGGTGCAATATACCATCGACCATTACATTCTGGAACAAGACCAACAAGGCTTATTATACATGGTGGTGCTTATGTTTGTGATGCTGGGCATACAAACCATCGTTCAATATTACCATACCGTGCTTACCAATTGGTTGGGCCAATCGGCAATACTCGATTTACGAAAATTGGTATTCTCACATTTACTCAGCTTACGTTTAAAATATTTCGACCATACTCCTATTGGCACCTTGGTTACGCGCGCCGTATCCGATTTAGAAACTATTGCCGATGTATTCTCCGAAGGACTTATTGTAATAATTGGCGACATCCTTCAAATTGTAGTAATTGTAGGTGTAATGCTTTATGTGGATTGGCGCTTAACACTTATTAGTTTAGCTACCATCCCATTCTTACTAATCGCTACTTATATTTTTAAAGAGCGAACTAAAAAGGCATTTCAAGACGTACGTGTGGAAGTGGCGAAACTCAATACTTTTTTACAAGAACACATTAGCGGTATGCGCATTACTCAATTGTTTGTGCGCGAAGATGCCGAAATGGAAAAATTCAAAAACATTAATCGCCGTCACCGTAAAGCTCACATAAAGTCGGTTTGGTATTATTCTATTTTCTTCCCAGTGGTAGAGTTAATGTCGGCTACCAGTGTAGGTTTATTGGTGTGGTACGGTTTTAAAGAAGTGCTCGATGGCAGTTTAAGTTTAGGAGTAATTGTTTCCTTTATGATGTACCTAAACATGCTCTTCCGCCCCATTCGCGAATTAGCCGATAAGTTCAACACTTTGCAAATGGGAATGGTAAGTTCCGAACGTATTTTTAATGTACTCGATACAGATGAGCAAACTCCAAACAACGGTACTATAAAAGATATTCAACTAAAAGGCGATATTCAATTTGAGAATGTACGCTTTGCTTACAATGACGATAAATATGTACTTAATAATATTTCGTTTGAAGTAGAAGCGGGCAAAACCCTTGCCATTGTGGGCGCTACAGGAGCAGGCAAAAGTAGCATCATCAATTTATTAAATAGATTTTACGAAATAAATGAAGGTGTAATTAGAGTAGATGGAGTAGATGTACACGAGTACGAACTTTCATTTTTACGTTCGCAAATTGCAACCGTTTTGCAAGATGTATTTTTGTTTTCGGATACTATTGAAGAAAACATCCGCATGAAAAATACAAACATTACTCGCGAAGAAATTATAAGTGCAGCCAAACAAGTAGGTGCACACAACTTCATCATGAATTTACCTGGAGGCTATGAGTATAATGTGATGGAACGCGGAGCCACCTTATCTGTAGGCCAAGCACAACTTATTTCCTTCATCAGAGCCTTGGTATATAACCCACGCATTTTGGTGCTCGACGAAGCAACTTCTTCTGTAGATACCGAAACAGAAGTACTCATTCAAAATGCTATTCAAAAATTAATGAAAGGCAGAACTTCCATCGTTATCGCTCACCGCCTCTCTACCATCCAAAACGCCGATCAAATAATGGTGTTAGACAAAGGTGAGATTGTTGAAAAAGGGAGTCACCAGGAGCTTTTGAAACTTGATGGGGCCTATAAAAGACTTTATGATTTGCAATACTCTAAATAATTGTGAGTTGTGAATTGTGAGTTGTGAATTACGCGTTTTGGTTTCTTTTCTTTTTCTT
>CALRTZ010000002.1:0-107959 GCA_943371235.1 Sphingobacterium thalpophilum
AATCTTTTTACATAAGTCGATTTCGTTGATCCATCTAAATGCAATACGTTTACTACTCGCTCAGCATCAAATTTTTCTAATACAAAATATTTATCGTCGTAATGATTTGATAAATCGAAATTAGTAAGTTCATACGTTCCATCTTGGTATACCACCAAAATCTTGTCATCACCTTGGAAGCTACCTAAATACCTGCCTCTTGAGTCGGTGTTTATCCTGCGAACAGTATCGTCAAACCAAATGGCTCTTCCTCCGAGGGTAGAAACTCCTTTGCTTTTTTGTACTACTTTTTTTACGGGGAATTTAGTTACAATATTACCGATAGAACTTCTACCTTTAATAGCTAGTTCTGCAAAATCAATATCGATGCTTAACTTTCTAATTTTCGACATTGGTTTTAAATTCACAGTAACTACTTCTGATTCTCCATTGGGGTTTGCCGTGAAGTATAATACAGATGAGCCTTTGCTACCTTGTGTTAAATCATAGTCTTTATCACGTGTAATACCACCAACTGAAAATCTTTTTACAAATGATTTTCCACTTGCACCATCTTTATAAATCATGTGATACACCGCACGATCGTCGTTTTTCTTGAATACAGCAACGTGTATAATGTCTTTGCCTACAAAAGTTTTATCAGCAACTTTAATTACTTTAAACTTTCCATCTTCACAAAACACAATAATATCATCAATATCCGAGCAATCGCCAACGTATTCATCCTTCTTCAAGCCTAAGCCCACAAAGCCATCGGCTCTGTTTACATATAATTTTTGATTTGCTAACGCTACTTGTGAAGCTTGTACTTTATCAAACAATTTGATTTCTGTTTTACGCTCTCTGCCTTTACCAAATTTTTCTCTCAATCGTTCGAAGTAATGAATTGCATAATCTGTAATGTGTTTTAAATTATGCTTTACTTCTTTAATTTCTTTCTCAATATTTTTCAATAATTCGTCGGCTTTAAATCCGTCGAATTTAGAAATACGCTTAATTCTAATTTCAGTTAATGCGATAATGTCTTCTTCCGTTACTTCTCTTAAAAGCATTGATTTATATGGATTCAATCCTTTGTCAATGGTTTTAATTACATCTTCAAATGTTTCACATTCTTCAATGTCGCGGTATATTCTATTTTCAATGAATATTTTTTCGAGGGATGAAAAATGCCATTTCTCATTTAACTCATCTAGTCGTATTTGTAATTCTTGTTTTAATAAGCTCTTTGTATTTTGAGTGCTTTCTACGAGTATATCGTTTACACTCATAAAATAAGGCTTATCATTTTTGATCACACAAGTATTTGGTGATACAGAAACTTCACAATCTGTAAATGCATACAAGGCATCAATGGTTACATCTGGAGAAATACCTGGCGCTAAATGAATAATAATTTCAACATCTCTAGCCGTATTATCTTCAATCTTTTTAATTTTAATTTTGCCCTTATCATTCGCAGCAATAATACTATCAATTAATCCACCGGTAGTAGTTGAGTACGGTACTTCTGTAATCGCTAGGGTTTTTTTATCGCGCTCTACAATTTTAGCACGCACTCTTACTCTTCCCCCTCTTTGCCCTTCGTTGTAATTCGTAAAATCTGCAAATCCTCCGGTAATAAAGTCAGGTAAAATATTTGGTCGTGTGCCTTTTAAAATTTCTATGGATGCTTCTATTAATTCATTAAAATTATGTGGCAAAATTTTAGTAGCCAAACCCACTGCAATTCCATCTGCCCCTTGTGCTAATAACAATGGAAACTTAACAGGTAAAATAATGGGCTCTTTATTTCTACCGTCATAAGACAATTGCCAGTTGGTAGTTTGCGGATTGAATACCACTTCTAAGGCAAATTTAGATAAACGCGCCTCTATATAACGAGGAGCCGCTGCACTATCGCCTGTTATTGGATCGCCCCAGTTTCCTTGGCAATCAATCAATAAATTTTTCTGTCCAATTTGCACCATTGCGTCACCAATAGATGCATCACCGTGTGGGTGATACTTCATGGTGTTACCAATTACGTTTGCAGCTTTGTTATACCTGCCATCATCCATCTCTTTTAACGAATGCAAAATACGTCGCTGCACAGGCTTTAAGCCATCGTATATATTTGGAACTGCACGATCTAAAATTACATAAGATGCATATTCCAAAAACCAATTCTCGTATAAACCATTTATCGGAATAACGTTATGATTTAATCCCTCTTCTTCTGAACGATTTAAATGTTCACGCTCATCTTGCGGTTTGTATTCTATTTTCTCTTTTTTTGCCACTTTTTTTTTGTTGTATTTTGTACGATGTACGTTGTATTATGTATTATGTACTATGTATTGTGTACTATGTATTAAGTATTCTGAGTTCAGCATCGTGCTCTCTGCTCCTTGCTCCTTGCTTTTACTCCTCCAGCGCGCCTACTTCTTCATTCGATTCTATAATGTCTTTCTCTACTTTCAAGTTCTTCACAATAAATTCCTGACGTGCAGGTGTGTTTTTTCCCATGAAGTAATCTAACATTTGTAACATCTTACTTTCTTTCGAAATAATTACGGGATCTAAGCGAATGTCTTTTCCAATAAATAAACCAAACTCTTCTGGTGAAATCTCACCAAGTCCTTTAAATCTGGTAATTTCCGAACGTTGACCAAGTTTTTCTAAAGCATTTCTTTTCTCCTCTTCAGAATAACAATAAATAGTTTCTTTTTTATTTCTTACTCTAAATAATGGGGTTTGTAAAATGTACACGTGACCAGCTTTTACAATATCTGGGAAAAATTGTAAGAAGAAAGTCATCATTAACAATCGAATGTGCATACCATCCACATCGGCATCGGTAGCAATTACAATATTGTTATAACGTAAATTTTCAATACCATCTTCAATATTTAAGGCATGTTGTAGTAAGTTAAACTCTTCGTTTTCATACACTACTTTTTTGGTTAAGCCAAAGCAATTTAAAGGCTTCCCTTTTAAGCTAAACACTCCTTGAGTTTCTACTTCACGTGATTTTGTAATAGAACCACTGGCAGAATCACCTTCGGTAATAAACAAGGTTGTATCAAACCTGCGTTCATGTTTCTCATCGTCGAGGTGAACTTTACAATCGCGTAATTTTTTATTGTGTAAAGCTGCTTTTTTTGCGCGTTCGTTGGCAAGTTTTTTAATGCCTGCAATTTCTTTACGCTCACGTTCAGATTGCATGATGCGTTTAAGCATTGCATCTGCAGCATCGGGGTGTTTGTGTAAATAATTGTCTAATTCATTTTTTACAAAATCATTAATCCAATTTCTGATAGATGGCCCTTCGGGTGCTGCATTTATAGAACCTAACTTTGTTTTGGTTTGCGATTCGAAAACCGGCTCTTGTATACGAATACTGATGGCAGCCACTATTGAAGCTCGCACATCTGTAGCATCAAATTCTTTTTTAAAAAACTCACGAACTGTTTTCACCACAGCCTCTCTAAATGCGGCTTGATGTGTACCACCTTGTGTAGTATTTTGTCCGTTTACAAATGAATAATATTCCTCACCATATTGGTTATTGTGAGTCATGGCAATTTCAATATCATCCCCTTTTAAATGAATAATTGGGTAACGAATGGTATCATCTGTTTTGCGATCTAATAAATCATATAATCCACGTTGTGATGCAAATTTTTCACCGTTAAATACAATTGTTAAGCCGGCATTTAAATAAGCATAATTCCAAATCATGTTTTGTATGAATTCTGGAATGTAGCGGTAATGGCGGAAGATTGTATCATCAGGATTAAACGTAATAGAAGTTCCGTTACGTTGAGTGGTACTTTCTTCTTTGTGATCTTTTAATAAAACACCACGCTCAAACTCTGCAGTTTTCGTTTTACCATCGCGGTACGATTGCACTTTGAAATAACTTGATAATGCATTTACCGCTTTGGTACCCACACCATTTAAACCTACCGATTTTTGGAAAGCTTTAGAATCGTATTTACCACCGGTATTTATTTTCGAAACACAATCGATTACCTTACCCAATGGAATTCCTCTACCAAAATCTCGAACAATAACTTTATGGTCGGTAATGGTTAACTCTACAGATTTACCAACACCCATCACAAACTCATCAATAGAGTTGTCGATAATTTCCTTTAATAAAATATAAATTCCATCATCATGCGCCGATCCATCGCCTAGCTTCCCTATGTACATCCCCGGGCGCAAGCGAATGTGCTCTTTCCAATCAAGGGATTTAATGTCGTCTTCGTTATAATTACTCATGTTGAGTTGTGAATTGTGAGTTGTGAATTGTGAATTGTGAATTGTGAATTATTGGTTATTAGTTACTAAGTTATTTGTTATTTAGTTATTAGCACTCGCTGCCTCATGAGCACACGATCAAACGAGCAAACGAGCACACGAACCTCTGCAAAGCTAAAAATTATAGCATTTTTTCAATACAAAAGATATCAACAGCTTTTTAATACGTAAGCTATTGGTTTACAAGATCTCTCACTACTACACTCGCACAGGTAATACCAAATGCGGCTGGCATATAAGAAATGGTGCCAATTACAGATTTCTTCGGAAATGCCTTAGGGCTCTCAAAAATTCTGGTTTGATCGGCAGCTTCTGGGGAGAATACCACTTTAATACCTTTGCGTATTCCTAGCTTATGCAATCGCTTGCGAACATATCTTGCCAAATTACATTGGTAAGTTTCTGATATATCTATGACTTCAATTTTTGTAGGGTCGAATTTTCCTCCTGCGCCCATCGAACTAATAATTGGTATTCTCAAATCGATACAGGCTTTTAAGAAAAATACTTTTGGTGAGAGCGTGTCGATGCAGTCTACAGCATAATCATATTTTTGTGCGGTTAATATATCTATGGTACGCCTATCTTTAATAAATTCTGGCAAAACCGTTAATTCAATTTCAGGGTTTATGTCTTTAATCCTAGCAGCCATAACATCTGCTTTTAGTAAGCCATCTGTAGAAATTAATGCAGGAATTTGCCTATTTCTGTTCGAAGCTTCTACCACATCTGCATCTACAATCGTCATTTTACCTACCCCAGAACGGGCAATCATTTCGGCACAAATACCGCCAACGCCACCTAAACCAACCACCAACACATTCGATTGTTGTAATTTTTGGATGCTACCTTCACCCATCAAAACATCTGTACGCGATAACCAAGCTGGAACTGCCATTTTTCTTAAATTTTCACCAAAAATATAAAAATTAAAGAATTTATTGATTCGGAAAAATTGTTCGATAATTCGCTCGAACCTGAACAATCAATTTTTCAAAATCCAAGTCAAAAAGCAAGGCTGCTTTTTCATATACATCTTCTATGTGTTTACTAGAATTATCCGTTTCAAATAAAATACGATTGATGGGAATTAGCTGGAATGATTCAGAATTAAAGTTTGGGGAAAATAATTGCTTACCAAAAGAGAAATAAATAGTTGGGATTTTTAACAAGCTTTCCGTTATGATACTATTGCCAGTATATTGATGTAAAATTATCGGGACTGATGTATTATTTAAAAAGGATGGTAACTCGTGATACGCCCGCACACAATGTATAATCAATGGTTTCGAGAGCTGCTCTGCAATTGTAATGTGTTCTATAAAAATATTTTTTTGAATTTCTCTATCTTTTTTGATGTAATAATCTAAGCCACATTCGCCAATTGCTAAACATCGCGGATGTGTAGCTGAAATTTTTATACGATCTAAACTTGCTTCATTATTTTGCAATACATCCCAAGGATGAATTCCAATAGAGAAATGGTACGGAATGTTATTGAGTTGTAAAATGGAGAGATGATGGAATGCGTTTCGCACAAACTCTACATCAGAATCTGCGTATTTTTTATGTGTGTGTGCATCAAAATAAGTGAACGTATTATTCAAGTTAAATATAAGATTTCATAGTATCGAGTACTAAATCCATATCTACTGGTTTAGGGAAATACTCATTCATACCGGCAGAAACTACCTTTAATTTAGCTTCCATAGTCATGTCGCCAGTTAGTGCGAAAATTGGAACATTCTCGTAATTACGTATTGATCGAATTATTTTAGTCGCTTCAATACCATCCATGTTTGGCATGTGTATGTCCATTAAAATAAAATCGTACTTCTGAAAAGAGTGGCGAACTAAATCAATTGCTTGTAAACCGTCATAGGCCATATCGGTTACAAACCCGCAAATAACGAATGCACGCTGAGTAGTAAATTGAATAATTTTATCATCATCTACACATAATACTCTTAATGGAATATTTTGATTACGTGAAATGAATAATTCTTTTAACTCTTGCTTCATGTTAATATTATATTTTATGCTTGGTAGAAGTAGAGAGTGTAAACCATTTGACGAATATAAATTTTTTAAGGAGTAAATTCAAAAAAGACTACAAATAAGTAAAAATCAAATTATCAAATTTCTATACTAACAATCTGAATATTAGCATAATAGAACATTATAATTGTTTTATAATTAATTCCTAATTTAGCTTGCCTAATCGAACCTTCTTGGCACATTCCAACCCCATGCCCAAACCCTCTGCCATTTAAAATCACTTTATCATGAGTTTCTCTCACATTAAAAAAGGTAGATCTCAATCTAAATTCATCTCGCATATCTTCTGTGAAAACATCGGCACATGGAATTTTTATCAATCTAAATTCATTCGAAAATTCGCAAGGGTTACTAGTTGCTTTACCAGATTTTGTGCTAATAAAATTCAACCATTTTTGCTTATCAATTTCTTTCACCCAGCGTGCTTGTTTTTCTGTGGTACAAAAAGTATCTACAACAGATCTCAAATAAGTTCTTTTTTTCGACCAAACATCTTCAGAATTTACAGTTTGTCCACCACAATTTGCGTGAAAAACCGCTTCAATTAAATCACCATTTTCATCCTGAATTACTTCGTAATGTGTTGAATCTACAGCGGGTAAAATCATATTATTAAAACGTGCTTTCCCATGGTAAACTTGGCAATGCACTTGGTCGCAAAGTTCAAAGCCTTCGGCCTTATGTCTATCAATATGTTTTAAAGCATACGTTCGAGATATTACAGCTTGTACTTTTAAGAGTTCGTCATTTTTTACATTACCAATTTCCGATTCTATTACTCCCGCTACATAATGATTGAGCTCTACATCGTTAATGATGGTTAATTTGCTATCATAACTTGTAAACCTCATGTTGTCTTGGTAAAAAGTAGTTTTCATACTTGGCAAAATCATTTGCATTTTAAAGTATGGATGAGAGGCCAATGAACTAAGGTCTATAGTAGAATATGAGCCTAATAAATCGCCATTTTTACTAATAGAACAACTATTACCAATAGCGTTTATAACAATAATATCTCCTTCGCTAATTTTTAGAATTTTATCGTCGGATAGTGCAATAGAATAGTTATCTGAAAATGCGTTAAGCACTACTTTTTTGGCATTGTACTGACTAAGCACTTTTATATGTACATTTTTTGAATATACATTTAAAGAGAAACAGCATACCAGAAAAAATAGCCCTTTTAAAATCTTCATTAATCTATTTTAGTAAATTCTACAATTGATTTTGCTGCACGCTCTGAAGCACCAGCTTCTCCTACTCTATCCAACAATGCATTGTATTTTTTCAACATGCTCTCGCGGCCTTCAGAATTTATTTTTATTGCATTTAATTCTGATGTTATTTTTTCTGGAGTACACTCTTCTTGAATTAATTCAGTTACGATTTTATCATCCATAATTAAATTTACCAAAGAAATAAATTTAATGTCTACTAACATACGGGCAATAAAAACAGAAATTGTATTTGCCCTGTAACATACTACCTGTGGCACTTTAAACAAAGCAGTTTCTAAGGTTGCAGTACCGGAGGTTACCATTGCCATGTCTGCATTGGCAAGTATATCATACGTTTTGGCGAAAATGATTTTATTATTTCCAATATCAAATTTAGCGTAATAAGAGCTTGGCAAATTGGAAGCTCCTGCAATTACAATCTGGTAATCGTTAAAGTTTTTAGCTGCGGCCAACATCGATGGTAAAATTTTATCGAGTTCCATTTTTCTGCTCCCTGGCAGAATTGCTAAAATTGGTTTTTCTGATAAGTGATGTGTTTTTCTGAAATCAGTATCGAAGGTATAGGTAGAAATAGCATCTTTTAAAGGGTTTCCAACGTATTCTACTTCGTAATCGTATTTTTTAAAAAACTCCGTTTCGAAAGGTAAAATGGTATATAATTTATCGATGTATTTTTTAATGTCGAATACTCGTTTTTTATTCCATGCCCACACTTTTGGAGAAATATAATAAGCAGTTTTAATGCCAATGTTTTTTGCAAACTTGGCAATGCGTAAATTAAATCCGGGGAAGTCTATTAAAATCAATACATCGGGATGATAATTTTGTAAATCAGTCTTACACTCTTTCATGTTTTTGTTGATAGTGTTGATGTTTTTGAGCACTTCAACAAAACCCATAAACGACATTTCATTAATATGTTTTACGAGTGTAGTATTTGGAGTTGCAGCCATTCCATCTCCACCAAAAATTCTGAACTCAGCTTCTGGGTCGTTTTTTAAAATCCCCTTCATTAAATTAGATCCGTGTAAATCTCCAGATGCTTCGCCAGCGATGATGTAGTACCTCATTTTCTGATTACAAAAATTGCAAATAATATTGCATAGATAAAAGTGCTCATTAAAATTCCTCTTGCTAAATTATCTTTCTCTGCTTTTATCGCGAAGCGAAAAATAATAACGTTTATACCGATACAAAGTATGTAGAAAAAATTTGGGCGTATGCTTTGTTCAAATTCTTTCTGCAACATGTCGCCGAATATGTAACTCAATAAAGGCAAGGCAGTGCCATACAGCATACCTAAATAAAATTTATCTTTTATCTTATTCATCAAAATTCCAATTGTTTAAAACAGGTATTGCATTGTAAGCAGTAAAATCGAATTGTACAGGTACCACCGAAACGTATTTATTATTTAATGCCCACTCATCTGTATCTTCACCGTTATCATTTAAGGCAAACTCGCCTGTTAGCCAAAAATATTTACGCTTATGTGGGTCTAATCGTTCGTCGAATTTTTCTTCCCATTTCGCAACCGCTTGACGGCAAATACGAATTCCTTTTATTTCTGAAGCTTGTGTAACGAATGGGAAATTTACATTTAGTAAAGAGCCTTTTGGCAAACCGTTTTTTAATACTTGTTTGGCAATGGCTAACACAAATTTCTGAGTAGGACTAAAATCAGCGTTAGCAGAAAAATCGCAGTATGAAAAGCCGATAGAAGGAATGCCTTCAATGGCACCTTCCATAGCGGCAGACATGGTACCCGAATATATTACGTTAATAGAGGAATTAGAACCGTGGTTTATACCAGAAACTAATAAATCTGGTTTTTTGTGCAATACTTGATTTACGGCTAACTTCACACAATCTACAGGTGTTCCAGAGCATTGGAAAGAACGAATTCCATCGTATAAATCTACTTCTTCCAAACGTAAAGGTTTTGCAATAGTTATCGCGTGACCCATTGCAGATTGAGGGCTGTCGGGTGCAACAATAACCACGTCTCCCAATTCTTTCATTAAAAATGCTAAGGTTTGTATGCCTTTAGCGGTAATGCCATCGTCGTTAATAACAAGGATGGTTGGTCTTTCATTTTTCATTATTGCGAAAATATGAAAAATTAATACATCCTTGTTCTAAAAAACGCTTAAATGCGCGCGTTTTTAATATCCTCTACAATAGTTGGGTCTAATAAAGTGGAGATATCTCCTAAATTTTCTACTTCTCCTTCGGCAATTTTCCTTAAAATTCTACGCATAATTTTACCCGAACGAGTTTTAGGCAAGCCTTTTACAAATTGTATCTTATCAGGTTTTGCAATGGCTCCAATGATTCGAGCAACTGTCATTCCTATATCTTTTCTACGTAAATCTTCTTCATGTGTATCTTCTTCACAAATTACAAATGCATAAATACCTTGTCCTTTAATATCATGTGGGTAACCAACTACTGCCGACTCTATTACTCCGGTATGTGCATTAATTGCATTCTCAACTTCAGCCGTACCGATTCTATGTCCAGATACATTTATCACATCGTCTACTCTACCTGTAATTCTATAATTTCCATCTTCGTCTCTTAAACATCCATCACCCGTAAAATATAAATTCTCATAAGTAGCAAAATAATTTGTTCTACAACGCTCGTGGTCGCCGTACGTTGTACGAATCATTCCGGGCCAAGGAAACTTAATGCATAAATTTCCGTTTACTCCGTTTCCCTTAATTTCTACTCCATTTTCATCTACTAAAATTGGTTGTACACCAGGCAACGGAAAGGTAGCGTGAGCAGGCTTCAGAGGAGTAACATTAGCAATTGGAGAAATCATTATTCCACCGGTTTCTGTTTGCCACCAAGTATCCACAATAGGGCATCTTTTTTTACCAATGTTTTCATTAAACCAATGCCAAGCTTCTTCATTAATCGGTTCGCCAACGGAACCTAACACTCTTAATGAATCTAAATTTTTTCCATTCACAAATTCTAGCCCCGATTGCATTAAAGATCTAATTGCAGTGGGTGCAGTGTATAAAATATTTACCTTAAATTTCTCAACTATTTCCCATAATCTGCCCGCATCTGGATAGTTAGGAACACCTTCAAACATTATGGTTGTAGCGCCTTGAGATAATGGACCGTATACAATGTACGAATGACCTGTAATCCATCCTATATCTGCAGTACAAAAATAAATTTCTTTAGGTTTATATTGAAAAACATTACTGAATGTATAACCAGCATATACCATGTAACCAGCACAAGTATGCACTACTCCTTTAGGTTTACCAGTAGAACCAGAGGTATATAAAATAAATAGTTCGTCTTCTGCATTCATTTCTTCTGCAGGACAATCATACTCATGTAAGGTTTCCATTTTTTTCATTTCATCTTCCCACCAAACATCTCTTCCTTTTATCATAGATACTGGCATACGATTACGAGTAAGTACGATTACTTTTTTTACAGAGTCACATTGCATTAAGGCATCGTCGATCACAGATTTTAGAGGGATGTCTTTATTCCCACGGAACGCACCATCGGCAGTAATTACGTGTGAGCATTTTGCATCTTTAATTCTATCGGCAATACTTTGTGCAGAAAAGCCTCCAAATACTACAGAGTGTATAGCACCCAATCGAGCGCAAGCAAGCACCGCAATGGCTAATTCTGGAACCATTGGCATGTAAATACAAATACGATCTCCACGCTTAACTCCATTATGTTTGAGCACATTTGCAAACATAGAAACTTGGTGGTGTAATTGCTTGTACGTTAAAATTCGATGATGCTCATTTGGATCATTCGGTTCCCAAATAATAGCAGGCTGGTCGCCACGCTCCGCCAAGTGTCTATCTAAACAATTTTCAGTGATGTTTAAGGTTGCCCCATCAAACCATTTGATATAAGGCTCCTTGAAATTCCAGTTTAACACTTTGTTCCATTTTTTCTTCCACAAAAATTGCGAAGCAATGTTGGCCCAAAATTCTTCAGGTTGATCTACCGATTGTTTGTATACGTGGTGATACTCTTCTAGTGTTTTAATTTGAAAATCCATGTTTTTGAATTGTGAATGGTGAATGGTAAATGGTAGAGTTTCCTAGTCTCTTAATAATTTTTTAATTTTTTTTAATAGTGTTCTTGTAGAAAAAGGTTTAATCAAGTGTAAATCTACATTGATATATTGACCTAAATCCATGTTCAATTGTTTATCATTTGCAGCTAGTGTAATAATTTTAGAAATTGAACTTTTATGATTTTTAATAACTTCATAAATTTTGAAGGCATTAACATTCTGCATCATAATGTCTAACAATATAAGATCAATTAATTTATTTTCAATAATTTCTATCGCTTCCATTCCATTTCTTGCCACAAAAACTTCAAATCTCATTTTTGATAATAAAAATTCTACCGAAAGTAGGATGTTTGGATTGTCGCTTATAATTAATATTTTGTTCTTCGGTGTCATTCTCTAGTTAGAAAATTGAGTTCTAATGGTCTTTTTACGCGTCAATAGTCAAATCCTAAATTCTGTGCTTACGGGCAAGAAAATAAATTTGGTATAGATATGTGGTAATTAACGATCTTTAAAGCGCTCCCACTTAATGAGCATATACTTATCACCCAATTCGGTAATCATCATTCCGGCCCCTTTAATGTGCGATTGATCTTGGAAATAGTCGATTAATTCTTGATGTTTTAAGATTTTATACGTTGGATGGTAGCCTTGTATCTCTGGCCGTATTTTTATGTATTGTTTTACCCAATTCATAACAGAAACATGGCTTACTCCTAAAATACGCTCTATTTCACGGTAAGATACCCCTTCTAAATAGAGTTGTAGAGCTTTTGTAACATAGTAGTAATCTACTTTTTTACCTTCTTTTTGGACCGTAAAATTATAGCCACATTGTTTACAATTATACCGCTGGCGATCCTTAACAATCCCGCTTTTAACGTAGTTTTCCGACTGACATTTAGGGCAAAAAAGAGATTTTTCCATAAGGCCTATACCAATTTTGCATAAATATACTAAATTAGCAACATTATCAAAATCTAAATTCTTGCTTTAAACCTTGTTAGGGGATATTCTAAACTATTTTAAAAAAATATTTGTCCTTACCATATTTATTCAGATATTTGCACACTCTAAAAATAATTAATAGAACATAAGAATATCGTCATGTCAAAGATTTGTGATTTAACTGGTAAAACTGCGATGAATGGTAATAACGTTTCGAATTCGAATCGTAAAACTAAAAGAAAGTTTTTCCCAAATTTGAAAACTAAGAGATTTTACATCCCTGAAGAAGATTCATGGATTACGTTAAAAGTCTCTACTTCAGCTTTAAAAACAATTGATAAGAATGGAATCACTGCCGTTATCAACAAATTTGTGAAAACTGGTAAGATTTAATTTATAAGGAATAAAAGAAATGGCAAAGAAAGGTAATAGAGTTCAGGTCATCTTAGAATGCACAGAGCACAAAGATAGTGGAGTACCGGGCATGTCTCGCTACATCACCACCAAAAACAAGAAAAACACTACAGAGCGTTTGGAAATGAAGAAATTCAATCCAGTATTAAAACGCGTTACTGTACATAAAGAAATTAAGTAATCATACAATCCTGACAGATCATGGCAAAGAAAGTAGTTGCAACGTTGAAAACCGGTACTGGTAAAGAGTACTCTAAAGTTATCACTATGGTGAAATCACCTAAAGGTGCATATTCTTTTAAAGAAATTGTAGTACACAACGATCACGTAAAAGACGTATTAAAAGGTAACAAGTAATTGTACCCTTGAACTATATAAAAGCTTCTTTCGTTCGTGAAAGGAGCTTTTTTTATTCACAAGAAAATGGGATTATTCGATTTTTTTTCATCAAAGAAAAAGGAAGAAACACTAGATAAAGGTCTTGAAAAAACCAAAGACAGTGTATTTGGCAAGTTAGCCAGGGCCATCGTAGGGAAATCGCAGGTAGACGCCGATGTTTTAGATAACCTTGAAGAAATATTAGTTTCTGCAGATGTTGGGGTAGAAACAACCCTGAAAATTATAGCTCGCATAGAGCAACGTGTTGCAAAAGACAAATACGTAAATACGAGCGAGCTAAATAACCTATTAAAAGAAGAAATTGCTTCCTTACTTTCCGAAAACCAGACTAAAGATTTTAATCATTTTGAATTACCCGATGGCAAAAAACCTTACGTTATAATGGTTGTAGGGGTTAACGGTGTGGGCAAAACTACTACCATTGGTAAATTAGCCAATCAATTTAACAAAGCAGGTAAAAAGGTAGTATTAGGTGCTGCAGATACTTTCCGTGCGGCGGCGGTAGAACAATTACATATTTGGGGGCAACGTGTTAGTGTACGTGTAGTTTCTCAAAAAATGGGTGCAGACCCAGCTGCGGTTGCTTTTGATACCTTAAAATCTGCCATAGCCAATAATGAAGACATTTGTATTATAGATACAGCAGGCCGATTGCATAATAAAATTGGCTTAATGAATGAGTTAAGTAAAATAAAATCGGTGATGCAAAAATTAATTCCTGATGCACCACATGAAGTTTTACTAGTATTAGATGCCTCTACCGGCCAAAATGCAATAGAACAAACCAAGCAATTTACAGCTGCAACAGAAGTAAACGCTTTAGCCTTAACAAAATTAGACGGTACTGCAAAAGGCGGTGTAGTAATTGGCATTTCAGATCAATTTAAAGTGCCTGTTAAATACATTGGTTTAGGAGAAGGCATAGACGATATCCAATTATTCAATAAAAATAATTTTGTGGAATCGCTGTTTGGGAATAACGTAAATTAACAACATGAAAACGAAAGGTAACAAAGCTAAAATCAATATTGTAACACTAGGATGTTCTAAAAACATTGTAGATTCTGAGGTATTGATGGGACAACTAAAAGGAAATGATTTTGATGTTAGTCATGAATCTGAAAAATTAGACTTTGGAACCGTTATCATAAATACTTGTGGTTTTATTGATAATGCCAAGCAGGAATCTATAGATACCATTTTGAAATATGTTGATTTAAAAGAGCGTGGTGATATAGAAAAAGTATACGTTACAGGTTGTTTATCTCAACGATATAAAGACGATTTAGAAAAAGAAATACCCAATGTGGATGCTTATTTCGGCACCAATGATTTAGCAAGAATTTTAAAAACAGTTGGGGCAGATTATAAACACGAATTAATTGGCGAACGATTAATTACCACTCCTTCTCATTTTGCATATTTTAAAATTGCTGAAGGTTGTAACCGACCTTGTTCTTTTTGTGCCATACCAATTATGCGTGGAGGCCATGTTTCTAAAACCATTGAAGATTTGGTTAAAGAAGCAAAACATTTAGCAAAAAATGGTACGAAAGAATTAATATTAATCGCACAAGATCTTACCTATTACGGCTTGGATATTTACAATGACAGGAAACTTGGCGATTTGTTGAAACACTTATCGGATATAGAAGGCATAGATTGGATACGTATGCAATACGCCTACCCTTCTCAATTCCCGATGGATGTGTTAGACGTGATGAATGAACGAGAAAACATTTGTAATTATTTAGACATGCCCCTGCAACATATTACCGACAATATGTTGAAATCTATGCGCAGAGGAATTTCGAAACGAAGAACAAAAGAACTGATACAAGACATACGCGCTAAAGTTCCAAACATTGCATTGCGTACTACACTTATTGCTGGCTACCCTGGAGAAACAGAACAAGATGTAGAAGAAGTAATAAACTTTGTGGAAGAAATGAAATTCGATAGACTAGGCGTATTTACCTATTCGCACGAAGAAAATACACATGCACATACGTTGGTAGACGATGTACCTACTGATGAGAAACAAGAACGTGCTGATAGAATAATGGCCGTTCAACAAGATATTTCATTGGAACTTAACCAAGCAAAAGTTGGGAAGCAATACAAAGTATTAATTGACAGAATTGAAAAAGATCATTTTGTAGGCCGAACAGAATTTGATTCGCCAGAAGTGGATAACGAGGTGTTAATTACTGCTAAAGATGAGTATTTACGCATCGGCGATTTCGTGAACGTAGAAATTGAGTCGGCTGCCGAATTTGATTTATACGCCAAAAGAGTATAAATAAAGATTCTCGAACTATTCTTAGGTATATACGTTATCCATTTAAATTTTATATTTGAATATGGATAATTCATATTGTATCGACTATCATCAAACCAAGGCTTTTAGTAAATTATTTCTCGATTATGTTGATGGAGAAGAAAAACTAAAAGAGTTCTACCAGTTTGCTCCAAGCATCACATCTATACCAAATGCCATTGCAAAAAAATCTAAGGAAAACATAAATAGAAATTTATTAGTAGATAGATTAACACATCAATATAAAAATATTAAACAATCTAAATCTGTAGAGAAAAATATCTCATCGCTTGTAGATAAAAATACTTACACCATTACTACTGGTCATCAGTTAGCCATCTATACTGGCGAATGGTATTTTATCTTCAAAATAATTACTGCCATTAACATGGCTAAAGAAGCAAAAGAATTATACCCAGAATATAATTTTGTACCCGTATTTTGGATGGCATCCGAAGATCATGATTTTGAAGAAATCAATCACATCCATTTAAAAAACGAAACATTTGAATGGAAAGAAAAAGTGAGTGGTCCAACGGGGCGATTAAAAGTTGACCAATTGACTACACTTACAGAATCCTTATCACATTTTTTAGTAGGCAAAAAAAATACAGATGAATTAATTTCAATGTTTAAGTTAGCCTATACTAATGGAAATACACTGGCAGAAGCTACGCGAATTTTAGTGCACGAATTATTTAAAGATGATGGATTAGTAATTATCGATGCAGATGATTCTGAATTTAAAAAATCATGGTCGGGGATCATAGAAAAAGAATTAAGAGAGTCGAGTAATTTTAATGCATGCACATTGCAATCAGAACAATTATCGAGCTTACAATATCCCAGTCAAATTTATCCGAGAGAAATAAATTTATTTTATTTGATGGATGGATACAGAGAAAGAATTGTGAAAGAAAACGAAGTATACCAAACAAATGATGGACAATATATTTTTGAAAAGGATACAATTTTTACAGAGTTAAAAAATCATCCTGAACGATTTAGTCCGAACGTTGTATTAAGACCTTTATACCAAGAAAGTATTTTGCCAAACCTATGTTATATTGGGGGGCCTGGAGAAATTGCATATTGGTTACAATTAAAAAGTGTATTTGAGCAGAACCAAGTATCGTATCCTATTTTAGCTTGGAGAAATTCATTTATGATAATGGATAAAAAAGATAAAACTACATGGGATGAATTAGGAATTGAAATGGAAAAAGTTTTTAGTTCTGTATTAGAATTAGAAAACGAATATGTTTCGAAACATCAACAAGAAAAAATAAATTTAGCAGAAGAAAAATTAGAATTGGCAAAATACATTGAGGCAATAAAACAAAAAGCAATTCGAGTTGATGAAAATTTACAGTTCAGTTTAAAGGGAACGGAAAAAAGAATTTTGGGAATGATGGAACGAATTGAGCAGAAAATTTGGAAAGCAGAAAAGCGAAAATATAAAACTCAGTTGACACAAATTTCAACTCTGAAGCAAAAATATTTTCCGAACGGTAAATTGCAAGAACGATACGATAATTTTAGTTTTTGGTACGCTACTTGTGGTAATGAAGGCATGGAAGTGCTGAAAAAGGAGACCAAAGTGCTTCAAAAAGACTTTAAAATCCTATTATTTTAAGAAATATAAGCCTAAAAAATCAGTAAAAAAAGAAAGGAGGAGAGCAGAAAGTACTCATTTATAGAAAATTAGCAACAACAGAATTCAAATAATCATCAAACAAGGCATAAAAACACACAAAAAGTGGATTTTTTTTAAAAAAAATGCTTTTATGTATAGTTTTTTATTGTTAAGTTTGATTTAAACAAATTTTTAACAAACTATTAATAGTTCAATTATGAAAAAAGTATCTACATTAAAAGTAATGGCACTATTGTGCGCGGTACCATTCTTCGTGAATGGACAGTCGGCTTCTCGACTGGAAGTCCGTAACAGCAAGGCTGAAAAATTAGTTAAAGTTGCACCAGGCGCGGAAGTTGCTGCAATGCCTTTAGCTACTGCTCCTGCTGTAAGAAACGTATCTGCTACTGCAAAAAGAAATGCAGCTTTAACGATCGTTGGAAGTTCTACATACGATTTACAATCGAATGCAGGTGTTGGAAGAAGAGTATTAGCTTATGCTGATGGTAAGGTTACTGTAGCTTGGACTGGTTCAACTGACCCAGGTACTACATGGCCAGATCGTGGTGGTTTCACTAACACTTACAATGGTACTGCTTGGGGTGCATCTCCAGCTGCAAGATCAGAAAGTAAGCGTACAGGTTGGCCGAACTTAGTTTCAACAACAGGTGGTGAAGTAATGATTTCGCACGTAAATGCGGTAACTACTAACACTGGTTCTGGAACTACATGGGGTACAACTCGTGATGCAGGTGAGTTCAGATCATTAACTTGGGCTAGAGCTGCTGCTTCTGGTAACAACGTACACGCAGTTATTTCTACAGGTGGTGCTGACCAAGGTTTCGCTGCTCCAGTATTCTACGGAAGATCAACAAACGGTGGAACAACTTTCGATACAGTAAGATCTACATTCGCTGTAGCTGCTGGTTACGATACATTAAACCATGCTGGTGATGTTGGTGCTGATGCTTACAGTATTGCAGCTCGTGGTAACACAGTTGCTATTGCAATTGCTGGTACTACTGAAGACATCGTATTATTAAAATCTACTGATAACGGTACAACTTGGGTAAGAACAGTTATCCGTGAGTTCCCTATTAAGAAATACATTAGTGGTATTACTGATGCTAACAATGACCAAGTTGCTGATACCTTGTTAGGTTCAACAGGTAACGTTTCTGTAGTAATTGACAACCAAAATGCAGTACACATTGCATGGTGTGATTTATTAGTATTTGATGCTGACGGTTCTGGATTAAGTGTATTCTTAACTGCTACATCTGATTATATCAACTACTGGAATGATGCTGACAAAAACATCATCGAAGTTCCTGTATTATTAGACAAAGACAACAGCGGAACTTTTGATGCTGGTACTAACTTCACTGGTGGTTCTACTATCCGTTACGGAAACTCAGGTTACTCATTGAACCCTATGTTATCTGTAGGTGCTGCTGGTACAGCTTGGGCTGATAGAATTTTCATGACATACGCTGCTGTTGCTGAAAACGATACTAACGACGTTGGTGTTGACTTCCGTAGCATTTTCGTAACTGGTACTCCTAACAAAGGTATTGACTGGTATGAAATTGAAGACGTATCTCAAACTCAAAACGTAGAAAACGTATTCGTATCTACAGCTTCTGAAGTTGGTGCTGATGGTATGATTCACATGATCTGGCAACAAGATTTTGAACCAGGTAACTCTGTTCAAGGTCAACACCCAGCTGGTCCTTCAGACATCATCTACAACAATTTTGATGCTAGAACTTTAGTTTTAGGTTTAGGTAACTCTAAGAAATTAGATGCTGCAATCGTAGCATACCCTAACCCAACTTCTGATGTTGCTAACTTCAACATCACGTTGAACAATGCTGCTAAAGCAGAATTGAAATTAGTAAACATCTTAGGACAAACAGTTCGTACAATTAGCGCAGACTTAAACGCTGGTGCTAACAAAGTGTCTGTTAATGTTGCTGACTTAAATGCAGGTTTATACACAATGGTATTAACTAGCAATGGTAAATCAGCTACTGAGAAAATTATGGTAAAATAATTTCGCTCAGAAAATAGCGATTTCAAAATATAAAAAAGCCCTCCGATTTTGGGGGGCTTTTTTTTTGTGTTGATTTTTTTGTAAATTGTATGTAATATCTATCCAATGAAAAAAATAGCTACCACATTCCTATTTATGTTTTGTGTTTTATTTTCATTTGCTCAACAACGAATGAAATTTAAAAACGAGCATTTAACTACTACACTTTTAAAAGTAAAAAGTAGTTCAGAAAAGTTGATAAATTCAAATCAAAAAAGTAGCTCTGGAAATTCATCAGCAGGACTAGCCATTATTGGTAGCACAACCTACGATTACCAAAGCAATGCTTCTATGCCACGCAGAATACATAATTATAATAATGGGAAAGTTACTTGTATTTGGAATGGCTCTAGGCAAGATAGCATTTATAGCGACCGCGGTACATTCGTAAATTATTATGATGGAACACAGTGGAGAACTAACCCGATTGCACGTACAGAAAATAAAATAGTTGGTTGGTGTGCATTGGCCGTTACCACTAATGCAGAGCACATCATTGCAGAACCCAATATTATTAGTACAAATACTGGACCTGGAACTGCATTTGATACTGGAAAAACTTTTACCAGCTTTACACATTTAAGAGGTCCGCATGCGGTTGCCTCTGGGCAAAACATACACATTGTAATGGCAAGTACCGAGCCCGACTCGAGCACAGGATTTGTTGCACCTATTTATTATACACGCTCTACCAATGGAGGGCAAAGTTTCGAACCCATGACTGCAAGTTTTGCAACAGCTGCAGGTTACGATACGAGCAAGCATGCTGGAGATGTAGGCCCCAATGCATATAGCATTGATGTACTTGGAAATACTGTCGCTATTTTAGTTATTGGTGTAACCGAAGATGTTGTATTATTAAAATCCATTAACAACGGTAACACTTGGACCAAAACCATCATCAGAGAATTTCCGATAAAAAAATACAAAGGAGGATTAACAGATAAGAATGGAGATGGGGTAATGGATACAGTGTTGGGCGTAACAGGCGATGGTTCTATAGTGATTGATAATAACGGTGTGGTGCATGTTATGTTTAGCGATTTAGAAATGTATAAAGCAGATACTGGGGAATTGCGAATTTTTAACATCAACCGCTCGGATTACATGGTTTATTGGAATGATTTGGATAAAAATATAATAGAGGTGCCAGTATTATTAGACAAAAATGGCGATGGTATATTTAATGCAGGTTCAAACTTTTTTGGTGATGGCACTATAAGGTATGGAAATTCTGGTTATTCATTAAATCCACAACTTTCGGTTGGAGCTTCGGGTACGGCTTGGGCTAATAGAATATATTTAACTTTTGTAGCAGTAAATGAAAACGATACGAATGACGTTGGTGTTGATTTTAGATCTATTTATATCAATTTCACTCCAAATAGAGGACAAGATTGGTGTTATCCACAGGATATATCAGAAACTCAAAATGTTGAAAATGTATATCTAACAGCCAACAGAAGCGCTAAAGATGATGGTGCTGTTCATATCAATTGGCAGCAAGATTTTGAACCAGGTAATGCTGTACAGGCTCAGCATGTTTCTGGACCATCTGACGTGATATATAAGAATTATTTTATTAATCCATTTTATCCTTGTTGGGGAGGTATTAGTTCTTTCAATAAAAAAATAGATGTAATTATTTATCCAAACCCTGCGAATGCTAAAATATTTGTTGACATAATTGCAGAAATGGAAACAAGTGCAAGCATTAAATTTATTAATTTACTTGGACAAACGATTTACAACGATTTTATAATTATTAAAGCTAGCAATAATTCTTATGTGATAAACTCATCAGATTTTAGTAGTGGAGTGTATATTATGGTAATTGAATCTGCAGAGGGAAGAATTGCCAAAAAAATCATCATCGATTAGTTTATATTTGCTCTATGAATTTTTCTAAAGAGCAATTACAAGATTTCTGCTACAAAATTTTCTTAAAAATGAATGTATCCGAAAAGGATGCAAGCTTAGCCAGTAAAGTTTTAATAGAAGCTGATTTAAGAGGCATAGATTCGCACGGATTAGCTAGATTGAGTGGTTATGTAAGATTGTGGGAAAAAGGCCGTATAAACGCTAATGCGAATCCGAAAATAATAAGAGAAAGCATGAGCACTGCAACCGTAGATGCAGACGGTGGGTTCGGATTAATTGCCGCTCCATTTGCCATGCAAATTGCCATTGATAAAGCAAAGCAGTGTGGCTCTGGTTGGGTGAGTGTAAAAAACTCTAACCATTTTGGCATTGGTGCCTACCATGCGATGATGGCGCTTGAGCACGATATGATTGGCATCTCCATGACTAACGCAAGCCCTTTAGTTGCACCAACTTTATCTAAAGAACGCATGCTCGGTACCAACCCTATGTGTTATGTTTTCCCGAGTAAAAAACATTTACCTATTGTAATAGACATGGCTACTTCTACAGCAGCCAATGGTAAATTAGAAATTGCACAACGTTTAGGAAAAGAGTTGCCAAGTGGTTGGGTGCAAACAAAAGAAGGAGAACCTTCCACAGATGCAAATGCTTTAAAAAATGGTGGTTCGCTCCTGCCCTTAGGCAGCGACAAAGACCACGGAAGCCATAAAGGCTATGGTCTTGGTGCTGCGGTTGATATTTTATCGGCAGTATTATCGGGTGCAAATTTCGGTCCTTGGGTACCACCCTTCGTTGCATTTTTAGATCCCGACCCGAACCCTGTTGGCGAAGGAATTGGTCATTTTTTTGGTGCCATGCACGTAGATGCTTTCCGAGAAAAAGAAGAGTATTTTAATTCTATTGATACTTGGATCGAACGTTTCAAAAACGCCGAGCGCATAAACCCAACAGAACCTGTACTAATCCCCGGCGAACCCGAATTCGAATGCTATGCAAAACGAAGCAAGGAAGGGATTTTGTTGAAGGAAGTGGTGTTGAAGGATTTACGTGAGTTAGCAAAAAAGTTTGGACTTACGATGTAAGTTGTACAAAGTACAATGTACAATGTACACTGTACACTGTACACTGTACAACTTACATCGTACTATTGAATTCCACGAAACAACCTACTCCACCTAACCTTGCTGAAGAAACTCGCATTGCTATCCCAGCTCATCCATATAAATAAAGCTTTTCCAACAATTCTGTTTTCGGGTACAAAACCCCAGAAACGTGAGTCGAGTGAGTTATGTCTGTTATCACCCATCATGAAATAGTAATTCATGTTAAAGGTGTACGAATCTGTTTTTTGTCCGTTAATGTAAATTCCATCATCTCTCGTTTCTACAGTATTGCCTTCATACACTTGAATGGCTCTTCTGTATATTTCGATGTTAGATGCATTTAAATTTAACTTCAGTCCTTTGGCAGGAATTATTACCGGTCCGAAATTATCTTCGTTCCAACTCAATTTAGGATCGTGCGGAAATACATAATCTAAGTATTGCCCACGTGTACGAATGGCTTCTTGAACGTTTTGCACATTCGAGAATTTTGCAAGTTTGTCTTTTTGATCTTTAGTAAGAGTGAAAATAAAATTTCCTTCTTCGGCATATTGCCCGTATTCTGTGATGTAAAGTGACTCTAATGTTTTAGTATTAAATGCGCTACCATCTGTTTTTACCATGTAAGAACCTTGAGCCTCTTTCGGCATCTCTTCGCCTACTCCATTAATATATACTCTAGCATCTCGTACTTCCAAGGTATCACCTGCAATGCCTACACATCTTTTAATGTAATTTTCTTGCTTATCAATGGGTCGGAAATCTTCCATCGGATAATTGAATACCACTACATCGTTACGTTCTACTTCACCTAAACCTGGTAAACGATAATAAGGTAATTTTATCCATTCTAAATACGATTTAGTACCTACTATTGGAAGAGTATGATGTGCAAATGGGAATGATAATGGAGTAACCGGAGTACGTGCTCCATAATTTACTTTACTCACAAATAAAAAGTCGCCCACCAATAACGAACGCTCCATTGAGGGCGTAGGTATGGTAAATGCTTCAATAAATAATCCGCGTATAATGGTTGCAGCTATTACTGCAAAAACTAATGCATCTACCCATTCTCTAGTGGCAGATTTTTTCTTTTTAGGTGCATTACTTTTTTTCCAAAATTTCCAATTCATATTCTTCTTATTTTTTGAATGATAAAAGATCATCCATGTTATAAATTCCTTTTTTATTTAGTATCCACTCTGCTGCACTTACTGCACCTTTAGCAAATCCTTTTCTGTTATGTGCAATATGCGAAATTTCAATGGTATCTACATCCGAATCATAGTAAACAGTATGAGTCCCCGGTACCTCATCTTTTCTAATTGAGCGTATTAATAACTCCTGCGCATTATTTTTGGTATCTCTTGGCTCGTTTGTATCTGTAACAATTTTGTTCTCCCAAGATTTTTTCGCTGTATAATGTTGCATTATTTTTTCTGCGGTGGTAATAGCCGTTCCACTTGGTGCATCTAATTTATGTGTATGGTGTATTTCATCCATGCTCAAATTAAAATCGAAATCTTTCATTAGGCTTGCGGCCATTTCATTTATTTTGAAAAACAAATTTACGCCTATACTAAAATTAGTGGCGTAAAATAAAGATGCATTATGTGATGAAATTATTGATTTTACTTTTTCAAAATCGGTATACCAAGCAGTAGTTCCTACCACAATTGGTAAACCAATAGAGGCGCATAATTCTATATTGGCAACAACTGTATGGGGAGTAGAAAATTCGATGGCAACATCGGCATTCGCTAAATTTTCTTTGGTAAGTTCTTGTATATTTTCTGCATTAATTTTTAATACTATTTCATGGCCTCTATCTGTCGCAATTTTTTCAATTTCACGACCCATTTTTCCGTATCCAATTAATGCAATTTTCATTTTATTTAAATTTAAGTTGAAGAGTTAATCCCGTTGTGTTTGTCCATGCACCCGTATGTACATTTTGTATACTCGGAATCATAAAGGGTTGTACGTGTAAACTCAAATCGTCGCTCACATCAAAATTAAAAAACTGCCCGTATACATAAGCATCTACAATGTTTGCGGCATAAACTAATACCAATCCAATGGCAGATAAATCTCTGTTTCTTCTGTAAAAATCTTTTAATACAATTAAATTATCAACAGAATATAAACCACTAAATTCGCTGTTCGTACTTAGTGAAGTATCGGAATCTAATTTATAAGCGCTTAAATATTTTTGATAGTTGTTATTATTCCATGCAATAGAATAAATGAGCGCACCTGTTCCTGCATAAATAATGGGTACTTTCCAAGCTTGTTTATTATACACCTGCCCGAGGCCGGGAACAATTGCCGAAAACTTAGCGGCTTTACTTGCAGAATGTGGGGGTACAAGAACCGATGAAACCACAACAGTATCTGAGTTTTGAGCAAATGCAAAACAATTAAGCAGAACCAAAATACTTGTAATGAAAATTTTCATGGGATTATGTTACCAATCCAACATCTCTAAAATACGGTTTAAATCATCGGTAGATAAAAACGGAATGTTAATAGAACCTTTCCCTTTGGTATCTGCACTAATTAATACTTTATTTCCGAATTTAGAACTCAACTCGTCTTGTATTTTTTGATACTCGAAATTATTGGTTAAGTAATTTCCTCCGTTAGTATTTTTCTCTTTCTCTTTGCCTTCTTTTTTAGGAGTGCTCATGGCTCTCACTAATTCTTCGACCTTACGAACAGATAAATCTTTGGTTAGAATTTCTTTAAATACATACAATTGTTGATCTACATTTTCTATGCTAACCATTGCTCTCGCATGGCCCATCGAAATTTGTTGATCGCGAATTGCCGCTTGTATCATTGGAGGTAGTTTAAGCAAACGTAAGTAGTTGGTAACAGTACTTCTGTTTTTACCTACTCTACCACTTAATTCGTCTTGTTTTAAATTACACTCATCTATCATACGTTGGAAACTAAAAGCAACTTCCATTGCATTTAAATTTTCACGTTGTATGTTTTCTATCAAGGCCATCTCGATCATTTCTTGATCGTTGGCTGTACGAATGTATGCAGGTACTTCTGTTAAACCTGCCAATTTACTTGCACGTAAACGGCGTTCACCAGAAATTAATTGATATGATTTTGCAGAAAGTTTACGAACTGTTAAGGGTTGAATAATGCCTTGTATTTTTATAGACTCTGCTAATTCGTTTAAAGATTCTTCTTCAAACTGATCACGCGGTTGGTAAGGGTTAGCTTCAATCTGCTCTAACGGAATTGCTGCAATGGTATTTACAGCCGGACTGCTAGGTGTATTTAACGATTGACTTTCTATGTTTGCGTTTGTTTGATCTTTATCGCTCAACAAAGCACCTAAGCCTTTTCCTAAAGCATTTCTTTTTACTGCACTACTCATTGTTTGTTTCTGTTTTTAGTTCTTCTTCTTTTCCTAATCCGTTCTTCACCAAAATTTCTTTGGCAAGATTTAAATAATTGATAGCCCCTTTACTTGTTGCATCGTGCATAATTACCGATACCCCAAAGCTTGGTGCTTCACTTAGTCGTGTGTTTCTTTGTATAATCGTATCAAATACTAAATCTTGGAAATGTGTTTTCACTTCTTCCACCACTTGGTTTGATAGGCGTAAACGTACATCGTACATGGTTAATAAAATCCCTTCAATTTGCAATTCAGGATTTAAACGTGTTTGTACAATTTTTATCGTATTCAATAATTTACCCAAACCTTCTAATGCAAAGTATTCGCATTGCACAGGTATTACTACAGAATCTGCAGCGGTAAGGGCGTTAATGGTAATTAATCCTAATGATGGTGAACAATCGATGATGATAAAATCATATTGATCTTTTATTTTAGCAAACACCTCTTTCATTTTGTGTTCACGTTCTGCTAAATTTATCATCTCAATTTCGGCACCTACTAAATCAATATGCGCCGGTAATAAATCTAAATTTGGTGTACTGGTTTCGAGAATTGCTTCTTTGGCATCAATGCCATTAATGATGCACTCGTATATACTGGCTTTTATTTCACGTGGATCATAGCCAATGCCCGAAGTCGCATTTGCTTGCGGATCGGCATCAACTAATAAAGTTTTATATTCTAAAACGGCTAAACTCGCAGCTAAATTAATTGAAGAAGTTGTTTTACCTACTCCCCCTTTTTGATTTGCCAAAGCAATAATTTTTCCCATATCAATTTTGTGTAATCGTTCTAAAAATGTTGATTTAACGTTATTTAAACGCTTTTTTTACAATTTCAGAGAACTGCTAAAATACAAATCTTTTTGGCATAAATGTGCTAAAATTTAAAATGCTTAGTAGCTGAATTTGAGAATATTAGTACTTAAATAGCAATTTGCTCCCAACATTGCCCTTCCATGCCATAATAGAACTGATTTACTTGTAAAATTTCGGCAATTATTTCGGCTGTGTCAATTAATCGTGGACCAGATCTGTTGAAGTAGGCATTCCCATCGGCAATAAAAACATGCCCTTTTTGCACTGCTCGGAGGTTTTTCCAACTTTCTTGTGAATATAAAACTTCGAGTTCTTGTTTTGATCTTTCTAAATCAAATCCACAAGGTGCAATAATAATTCCGTCGGGGTCGGCAATGCTTAATTCCTCCATACTGATGTAAGCAGAATCAGCAAATTTATTAGACAATACCATTTCGCCACCTGCAAATTCTAGTAATTCGGGAGTCCAATGTCCTGCAGTCATTAAAGGTTCCATCCATTCTATACATACAATACGCGGACGATTTTTTACAAATTTTACTTTGTGTTGAATAATTTCAATGCGATCGTTCCAATCTTCAAGTAAGATTTCCGCCTCTTTTTCTCTTCCAATAAGCCCAGCTAATTCCTTGAAATTTTCATAAAAGTCTTGTAATGAATGCGGATGAAAGCTAATAATTGTGGGAGTATAACCCAATTCGCTTTCCAATACTTTTTCTAAATCAGATAAATGCACTGCACATACTTTGCATTGGTCTTGCGTTATTATTAAATCAGGTTTTAACTCTTTAATTAAATTTATATTGATGTCGTACAAAGAAAGTGCTTTCCAAAGGGTAGACTTCACTTGTTCGTCGATATCCTTACTCGACATACCGTTGTGTATACTTGCTGAGGTACAAACGGGTAGCGACTGCGCTTCGGCAGGAAAATCACACTCATGTGAGCGTGCACACAATAGCTCTTGTGCATTAAGTGCAAACATCATTTCGGTAGCAGAAGGTAATAAGGAGATAACTCTTTTATAACTCATGATAAACTTTTACATTGCGAAAGTAAGAAATTATGAGAAGCCTTCAGAAAATAGTATACATCATTTTGATTATCAGCATATATTCTTGTGTTAAAAAGCAGGAAGATAATAGAGTTGTTTTTAACATCAACATGGATGTGGGCGTAACCTCCCTCGACCCTGCATTTGCCCGTAACCAAATGAATGTATGGTGTGTAAACCACTTATTTAATGGGCTTACACAGCTGGATAGTAATTTAAGAGTGAAGCCCTCCATTGCAAAAAGTTGGGAGCAAAGTACAGATGGCTTACATTATACTTTTCATTTAAGAAACGATGTATATTTTCACGACCATCCATTATTTCCGAATAAAAAAGGAAGAAAAGTAATTGCTTCGGATTTTGTGTATTCGTTTCAACGCATAATAAATCCTAAAGTAGCTTCTTCGGGGGCATGGATTTTTAACGATAAAGTAAAGGGCCCAGAAGCATTTGAAGCGCTAAACGACAGTACGTTTGTAATTCATTTAAGCAAGCCTTTCCCAGCATTTACATCACTATTAAGTATACAATATTGTTCCGTTGTGCCAAAAGAAATTACAGAACATTATGGTAAAGAATTTAGAAATAACCCAGTAGGTACTGGGCCTTTTAAATTTAAGTATTGGAAAGAAGGTGAGGTAATGGCTTTTTTGAAAAACGAGCATTATTTTGAAAAAGAAAATGGCCAGCAACTCCCCTATTTAGATGCTATCAAAATTAGTTTTATAAGTGATAAACAGACCGCTTTTTTATCATTTCTGAAAAGTGATTTGGATTTCTTTTCGGGTATTGATGGAAGTTATAGAAACGATGTATTGTACAAAGACGGAACGTTAAAAGAAAAATACAAAGAACGTTTTACGTTAGTGAAAGCGCCCTATTTAAACACGGAATACTTGGGGATATTAGTAAACCCAGATATCGACATTGTTAAAAATTCTCCCTTAAAAGATAAGCGCGTTCGTAAAGCCATTAATTACGCCATCAACAGAAAAAAGATGATTCAATATTTACAAAACAATATTGGAATTCCGGGGCATGCAGGATTTTTACCAAAAGGGATGCCTGGTTATGATGAATCGAAAATAAAAGGCTACTCTTACGATCCAGCAAAAGCTAAAAAACTATTAGCAGAAGCGGGCTTTCCGGAGGGGAAAAATATGCCAGAAATTACGTTAAACACTACCTCTACTTACAGAGATTTAATAGAATTTGTACAAAGTGAATTGCAAGAAGTAGGCATAAAAGCAAAAGTAGAAATACACCAAGGTTCTAGTTTAAGAGAATTAATTGCAAAAAATAATGTAAACTTTTTTAGAGGATCTTGGATTGCAGATTACCCTGATGCTGAAAATTATTTAGCTGTATTTTATTCTAAAAACTTTGTACCGAACGGACCAAATTATACTCATTTTCACAATAAAAAATTCGACGAGTTATTTGAACAATCGTTTTATGAAAACAATGATACCTTACGATTTAAATTGTATCAGGAAATGGAAAATATAGTATTGGAAGAGGCTCCTATGGTGATATTATTTTACGATCAATCTGTACGATTATTACCAAAAAATGTTTCGGGAATACCCAGCAATGCCCTTAATATATTAGATCTTAAACGTGCTAAGAAAAATTTATTAACTAAATCTTACTTGTAAAAATTCGTAAAATTTATCGCGTTGAGCACTTTTTTCATCCCAGGTGTAAGGCATTACACATGTAGCATTCAAGTAATATTCTACCTCTTCCCATGAGTCTAAGGTAGCAAGGTGTGAAATTACTTTTTCAAAATCTTTTTGATCACCGTTAAACAATTCATTGATAAAAAAGAAACGTTCGTTTAGTGATAAACTTAAATCTTTGTGGAAGAATGAATTTTTCAATGAATCTGCAATCGAACTTTCTTTTAATTGGCCAGAAAGTTTTTCATGTAAACTGAGTTCAGAAATAAATTCATCTTTTGCAGCCTGTTCAAAACTTGCAGGTGAACTAATTTCTGGCAATTGTGTTTCAGCCTCAACCGTTTTAGTGGGGGTATTAACACTCGACATGTGTACATGTGGAGTAGTTTGTTGAACTTGTTGCTCCTCTAATAAAGAGCGAAGTATTTGAGCTTGTTCTGATAAATAACGAAGGTTTGATAAATACGTTTCTACTTCTAAACTACTTATTTGGTAATCATTCCGTATCCAATTGGTAGATAAAATCTGTAATTCTTCGCTTAAAAGCGCTATTTTATCGATAAATATTTGTTTGTCCATCTTAAAATACAATGTGGTAAATATACATTTTCAGTTCGATAAATTTTGTATTTTCACCCCTAGATTTGAGATATGACATTATTTAACGAACCGTTTCAGCGTAAACAATTAACGAGAGGAAGTATAGAAGTGATCTGTGGATCTATGTTTTCTGGTAAAACAGAAGAACTCATTCGCCGATTGCGTAGAGCTGAGTATGCAAAATTAACTTGTGAAATTTTTAAACCAGCGGTTGATACACGTTATGATGATAAAGCCATTGTATCTCATGATTTAAATTCAATACAATCTACACCCGTTACAAACTCCGAATCTATTTTATTATTATCAAATAATGTGCAAGTGGTGGGAATAGATGAAGCACAATTTTTCGACGATGAATTGCCATCGGTATGTGTAAAGCTGGCATCAAAAGGTATTCGTGTAATTGTTGCAGGATTGGATATGGACTATTTAGGTCAACCATTCGGTCCCATGCCTAACTTAATGGCTATTGCAGAATACGTAACAAAAGTTCAAGCAGTTTGTGTACAATGTGGAAATTCTGCCAGTCACTCTTTCCGAAAAGTGGATAATGATAGCAAAGTATTATTGGGTGAAAAAGAAAGCTACGAACCTAGGTGTAGAGTTTGTTTTAATATGTGAAATAGATATTAGTATTTAGTCATTAGTCGTTAGAAGAACCCCCTCTAACGACTAATGACTAATGACTAACGACTTATTACAACTTTATTCACATAATTCGCATCTGCCGTTTTAACTGTAACAGTATACATACCATTCGTTAAATTCAAGTTTGATAGATTGAAAGTATCTGTTAAAACATCGCTCGTGCTTGTAAACACTAGTCTGCCTAAAGCATCTGTAAGTTCAATTGTTGCATAATTTGTTTCTGCAGGAATTACAATTGTTACGTTTCCGTTAGAAGGGTTAGGATATACAAATGCATTTACATTTGCTTTATCATTATTAACTCCTAAAAGTGTAACAAATTGATCGTATTTTAATTGAGCAGCAGCAGCACTAGCTTGTAAATCTGCTAAATTATCACCTGCAATAATTGCTAATGCTAAAGTTACTTCTTGGTCGGCATTTACTGCATAAGGACCTGATCCAATTGTATACATAGCATCTATACCTGTACCAGTTGTTCCGTAAGCTGGGTTCACAATTCCGCTAGAAAGAGTTGTATATTTTTCAGCGATTGAATAACCACCTTCTTGAGGGTCGCCGGGTACCGAGTGAGATTGTCCGTAATAAACAGGATTTGCAGTAGTTGATAATATTTTTACCGCAGCCATAGGATCTGTACTTACAAATGTAGAAGCGTAACCCATGCGTAATGTTGCATCGTACTCAATTTTATTATTAGGTGCCGAAGCAATGTCCCAATCGTAAAACATACCAGCAAACAAACTAGGGATGTTTACACCCGAATTGTTTTTGATTTTATATTCAACAATAAAGTATTTATCATCTGGTGCAGTAGCCCAAGCTAATTGGCGATGTTTAACAGAAATATTAATTGGAGTTAAATTATTTGCATCGCTAATTACGCCTGAAGAATAATGATCAACACCGGCAGCAGAATTTAATTTAATTCTAGAAGTAGATACAAAATGTTCGTCGGGAGTTGCTGTTTCAGAACGAGAGTTGTTTGATACTTGAGTAGCAGAAACGCCAACTAACAAAGAAGCTTCATACAACATGTTCATTCCTTTATAAGTTACCCCTAAACCACCTGTAGCATCTCCATTTCTATATCCTACTCTACCATTACCAGTAGCAGTACTACCAATTTGATTTACATTGATATTTAATGATGAAACATTAATAGTCACATTTACATATTCAAAATCGATGTAGTTTGCACCATCAGAATATACAAATTTTAAAGTTACCACTTCATTTTCTGTAGCGGTAGGTTTAATGAAAAATTTAAATGTATTGATGTTTGTTTTTAAGCCTGTGCCCAAAACACCAACATTTACTGGGTTTCCAACTGCAGTTATATTTGCAGAAGTAGAACTATAAGTTACACTTAAATTACTTGTTGCAGTTAAATAGTTTATCAACTCTAAATTTAAGTAAACAGTATCACCAGGTAAAAATGCAGCATTTCCAAAAGATAAATTAGTAGCTCTAATTGATGGAGAACTAACGGTTAATGCTTTGTAAACATTGATACGACCTTTACCCAATTTATCTTTGTACGAACCACTGTTTTTTGATGTAATGTCATCGCAAGTTACACGTAATTGCTCACCAACTTGCATTGCATTATAACTAGGGAAATGAGCTTTAATTAATGCTGCAGCACCCGCTGCAACTGGTGAAGCCATAGACGTACCATCGTAAGATGCATAGCTATTATTGTATACTGTACTATAAATTCCAGATCCAGGTGCAGAAATATCTACACTGTAACCGAAGTTAGAAAAACTCGAGCGACGATCTGAACTTTGGGTTGAACCCACAGATAAAACTCCTTTGTAAGAAGTTGGGAAAAAATCATAACTATCTGCTGCATTATTTCCTGCAGCTGCAACAACTAATGAATTTTTAGAAATTGCATAGTTAATTACGTCCTGACCGGCAGCACCGCCACCTTGACCGCCCCAAGAGCAGTTAATTACTGAAGCACCATGATCTGCAGCATAAACAATGCCTTCATAACCAGTATAAATTGCATTTTCATTCGCATCTGGAGTACATTTTATAAAAAGTAATTTTGATTTAAATCCAACACCAGCTATACCCACACCATTATCTGCAACTGCCGAAGCATCACCTCCAACGTGTACGCCGTGATCATTTCCACCTGCTTGTACACTTGGATCACCATCTGCAACGAAATTTGCTGAAGTAGGACCTACAAAATCCCATCCTAAAAAATTATCAATATAACCGTCTGCATCGTCGTCTAATCCGTTAACAGGATCCGCATAATTCTTTTTTACATTCGCAGCTAAATCTGGGTGATCTAAATCACCTCCAGTGTCAATGATACCAATTACTACGTTAGTATCTCCTTTAGATACATCCCAAGCTTCGTAAGCTTTTACAATTTTTTGATAGTAATTTCTACTAGTCAAAGTATCAGGATCATTTGGGCGATAGTTTACATAATAAATGTATGAAGGCTCAGCATAAATGACTGCTTCGTTTTTCAATAATTCATTAATTACATCTACAACAGAAATTTCTGCAGTATATTGAACCTTGTAGATAGTAGAAATATCAGGGCTTTCAGAGCCATCAGGCATTCTGCTTTCTGCTTTTACAGCATTAGGGAACATAGTATAAACTTTGTTTGCACCAATTTTTTCGAATACCGACTGTAGTTCAGGAATGGCAATAGATTGTTTACCCAAACTAGATTTTTTAGCAAGGTCTATCTTTACCACAACTGTTTTGGCCATGTAATCTTTAGCAGTTACATTCTTAGCTAATTCAAAAGTTGATTTTTTCTTAACCACAGGTGCATTAGGGTTGCCCGCAAATGCCAATTGTGTACAGACTGCTGCACTAATAAAAGTAAGTGCTGTAATCTTGAAAATTGTTTTTTTCATTTTGTGAGGTTTATAGAGATAAATTTATTGTACTATTTGAGGTTTTATATTACAGTTTTTGTTGATCCATTCTAAATCAAATTCTTTAAGCTCTCTGCGTTTTCCTTCATAAATAAAATACTCAGAAACATCGGATGTTGGAGTTCCAGGCATTTTATTCTGATACCACTCTTCTGGGCATACTTTTAATAAATTATTGCTTGATTTTTCTTGAACAACTTTTTTGGAGCAACAAGAGTTAATAGCAACTATTGTGCCTACTAAAAGTAAAAGCTTGAGAATTTTATATTTAACCTGGGTTAAGATCATTAGTAAATATAAAAATTTAAATGGAATAAAAAAAAATCCCAAGGCTTAAGCAGCATTGGGATGTATAATCCAAGTTAATCTGCCTTATTTTACCTCACAAGTACCATTTTCTTGTATTCGAACAAGCGAGTTTCCTTCTAATAATTTATTAATATTCGTTTTTAACTCTGTAAAATCTGAAACCGTTAAGCTATTGGTGGCGATACAATAATCAATCTCCCCTTCTCTGCCCCATTTTCTGGTATCTATTTGTAAGGTGATTTTTTTAGCTAATTGGTAAGATTCTAAATACGCTAACATTGCGTTTCGAGCTTTCCCATCTGTACCACTTCCAATGCTAATAAATGAAATATGTATGTTATTTACTTTACTAAGTTCTGCTACCTTTACTTTCGACTGACAGCCTACAAGTATTGTAAACACTAGTAGTATAAGAATGCTTAATTTTTTCATAATGATTATTAATACAATAATTATTTGATGATTAATTTTTTCTTTACCCTACGGTTTTTTCCAAAATCAACATCAATTAAATACAAACCAGATGTTAAAATTGAATTAGAATTTATTTCTATTCTTGATTGAGTGATTTCGTGTAATTCTATTACATTTTCGCCTAACAAATTAAATATGTTTACACTCATTGGAATGGTGGTGCCAAAATCTAAGTAAAAAGTACTGGCACTAGGGTTAGGGTATATAGAATAACTGTCCTCTTTATAATTATTTACACCTACGGTACCACAAGCTGTAGAACTCAATAATCCTGGTCGCAACTGAGCAATTGCTGAGCGCATTCTGGTTTTTTGACCGAACGTAAACATATTCATGCAAGCATCGTCAACATAATCCATGTAATTCATAAACATTTCGCCTAAGGCACCCGTTCCACAAGAATTATTTGCATTATGAGGGAAACTAGGACAAAGAACATTATCCGCTTCAGCTAAGGGCGTATCACTTACAAAATCGTTTCCACAAGGTTCGTCGCCCCAAATATGGCGTAGGAAGAGCCAATGGCCAACTTCATGAGTAGCAGTTCTTCCTAAATCGTTTTCAGAATAACCACCATTACCAGCAGTACCCACAGTACCAAAAGCCTCTGGTCTAATTACCACTCCATCTAATTCAGGGCTACTAATTAGTTCATCAGGAAAAGAGGCAAAACCTAAGAGCCCCGTTTCTAAATTTGCTACATAAATGTTCAAATATTTAGTAGGATCCCAATTACTTTTACCACCTAAACTTGAGTTTTTCAGGTTATCAAAATTGTTATCATTCCATACAGATATGTTTGATTGAGTTCTGGTGATACCTGTGGTAGTTGCACCTTGAGGATCTTTTGTTGCCAAACAAAATTCAATTTCAGTGTCGGAAGTAAAGCCCCAAAATGGATGACTTGGTTTTAATGAATCTGGATTTAATAATCGAAAATCTTTATTCAATGTATTAATTTGTGAAAGAATTTGAGCATCGGATATGTTTTGAGATGCTTGATTCCAAACAACATGTACTACTACTGGAATGGTAATAATGGCTACAGAATTCAACTCTTGAACATTATCCGTAGCTGTTTGAATCAAAGCCTCTGAAAACTGAATTCTCTTACGCAACTCTGGATCAGCTTTCATTTTCTTTTCTAATAAATGCATGGTTGCGCAACGATTGGATTGGGTAAATCCGAATTGGAATGCAAATAGTAGAATTGCTGTGAGTAGTAATTTTATCATGGTTTGGGGTTACTAGGTTATTGAGTTAATGGGTTAATAGGTTAATGGGTTATTTTGTCATATAAAAACGTGCTTAGCACAGAATTACTTATTAACTTATTAACTCAATAACTTAATAACTTATTAACTTAATAACCTAATAACCAACTATTGATATATCTAATTTTTGCACTAAAATAACCAAATAACTCAATTACCTAATAACTCAATAACAATTAACTCAGAAACAAAAAAAGCCCTCTAATTTCTTAGAAGGCTTTGTGGTGATACTCGGATTCGAACCAAGGACACAAGGATTTTCAGTCCTTTGCTCTACCAACTGAGCTATATCACCCTTTTGGGACTGCAAATGTAGCATCTTTATCGATTTTAAAAAATCTTTTTTGAAATTTTATGGAAAGCATTTAAAATCAGTCTATATAGCGAAAAAACTTTTTTTGGATATAAAATAACTATACAAAAGCTTAAATTCGCAGGAAGTGTATATTCATATGGTTTTACAGTTATTATTTATTGCCCTTACAGCTGCTGCTGTGTATTTGTTCTCTAAAAATATTGCCCGAATTCGTCGCAATATATTGTTAGGCAGAGACATTGATCGTTCGGATAGAGCATCAGACCGTTGGATGACCATGTTAAAAGTAGCATTCGGTCAAACTAAAATGGCCACTCGCCCAGTACCATTTATATTTCATTTTCTTATTTATGCTGGTTTTATCATCATTAATATTGAAGTATTAGAAATAATTATTGATGGTGTTTTTGGCACACATAGAATATTTGCTCCACTATTAGGCAGTTTGTATAATTTTTTAATTGGCTCGTTTGAATTCTTAGCCTTTGGAGTATGGTTGGCATGCGTGGTATTTTTAGCCCGCAGAAACCTGATCAAGCTAAAAAGATTTTCGGGTACAGAAATGACTGCTTGGCCAAAATCAGATGCTAATTATATTTTAATTGTAGAAATTTTATTGATGTCGGCATTTCTAATAATGAATGCTGCAGATTTTAAATTGCAGCAATTAGGCGCCGAGCATTATATACAAGCTGGTTCATTCCCGATATCTTCAATGCTTACAGGACTTCTGCCTACAGAAGTTTCTAGTTTAATTTTTATTGAAAGAGCTTGTTGGTGGTTCCACATTATTGGAATATTGGCATTTTTAAATTATGTGCCTTACTCAAAACATTTCCATATTTTCCTTGCATTTCCGAATACGTATTTTTCAAATTTAGAGGCTAAAGGTAAACTTACAAACATGCAAAGTGTAAGCAACGAAGTGAAAGCAATGCTCGACCCAAGTTTCGTACCTGATGCAAGTGTTACACCTGGAAGATTTGGAGCCAAAGATGTACAAGACCTTACATGGAAACAATTAATGGATTCATACACCTGTACAGAATGTGGAAGATGTACTTCTGTTTGCCCTGCCAACCAAACTGGAAAATTATTATCTCCACGTAAAATAATGATGGATACCCGCGACAGATTAACAGAATTTGGAAACCATATTGAAAAAAATGGCAAAGATGCTATAGACGAAAAAACATTGTTAGATAATTACATTACTAGAGAGGAATTATGGGCTTGCACCTCTTGTAATGCATGTACTGAAGCTTGCCCTGTAAACATAGACCCACTATCGATCATAATAGATTTAAGAAGATATTTAGTGATGGAAGAATCGGCTGCACCAAGTAGTTTAAATGCAATGCAAACAAATATTGAAACAAACGGTGCCCCTTGGAAGTTTTCTCCAAGTGATAGAGCGAATTGGGCGAATGGGTAGGGAGTAGCGAGTATTGAGTAGCGAGTAGCGAGTAAACTCAATTGATTGCTAATTAATTATCAGCATCTATTTATCACAATTTAGAATTTAGAGTTTAGAATTTAGAATTTATAAAATTGAAATTAGAAGAAGTAAAAGACGAGCAAGGACATCATTTAAGTCCGAAGTTGCCAGACGAAGTTAAGAATTTTTTGATAGATATTGATGGTACTATTTGCGATGATATTCCGAATGAGGAACCTGAGCGAATGGAAGATGCAGCGATATACGATGGAGCCTTAGAAATGATTAATAAGTGGTATGAAGAAGGGCATCTAATTACTTTTTTCACCTCACGTACAGAAGCGCACAGAGCAGTAACAGAAAGATGGTTGGCGAAACATAATTTCAAATACCATGGTATACTTTTTGGTAAACCTCGAGGAGGAAATTATCATTGGATAGATAATCATATAGTAAGGGCAACGCGTTATGAAGGTAAGTTTACAGAACTTACAACCATAAATGCTAAAATTCAAGTATTTAAGGATTAGAATTTAGTATTTAGAGTTTAGAATTTAGAATTTAATATCATCATATATGGAGTTTAAAGTACCAACCATGGCTGAAATGATAGCCAAAGGGGAACAACCAGAAATTTTATTTTGGGTTGGCTGTGCAGGTAGTTTTGATGAACGCGCACAGAAAATTACTCGCGATATTGCTAAAATCTTACACCATGTAGGTTTAAAATATGCAATTTTAGGTACAGAAGAAAGCTGTACTGGCGACCCTGCAAAGAGAGCAGGCAATGAATTTTTATTCCAAATGCAAGCAATGAGTAACATTCAATTGTTAAATGCATACGAAGTAAAAAAAATAGTAACTGCTTGCCCACATTGTTTTAATACCTTGAAAAATGAATACCCAGAATTGGGTGGTAATTATGAAGTAATACATCATACTCAATTAATACAAGATCTAATAAACCAAGGTAAGCTAACCGCAAGCAACGGTGAGTCGTTTAAAGGCAAACGCATTACTTACCACGACCCCTGTTATTTAGGCAGAGCTAACGGTGTATACGAAGCACCGCGTGAAGTATTAGCACAATTAGATTCGGACTTAGTAGAATTAAAAAGATGCAAATCAAACGGATTATGCTGTGGTGCTGGTGGTGCTCAAATGTTTAAAGAACCAGAAAAAGGAACGAGAGATATTAACGTAGAACGAGTAGAAGAAGCTCTTTCTGTAAAACCAGATATTATTGCAGCATCCTGCCCATTTTGCATGACGATGTTAAGTGATGGAGTTAAACATTTTGAAAAAGAAAATGTTGTAGAAGTATTAGACATTGCTGAGATTACAGCTAAAGCAAACGGATTATCATAATGAAAACGAATTGGCAAATAAATGAATTCGACTCTAGTTCAAAAATTTGGATTTATACCATACATCCAAATTTGAATGAACAAATTGAATCTCATTTATCAGCAGAGTTAACAGAATTTTGCAAACAATGGACTGCTCACAATAAAGAACTACGTGCATTTTTTAAAATCATCGAACATACCATTTTAATTATTGGTGTTGATGAACATTTAAATCCGGCGAGTGGTTGTTCAATCGACAAATCTGTTCATTTTTTAGAAGATTTAGAGAAAAAATATGCTATTGAATTTTTTAATAGAATGTTGTTTACATATATCGACGAAGAAGATACTTTTAGAACACATACCAAAACTCAATTTGAAAATCTAATTCAAGAAAATAAAATCACACATCAAACAACAGTTGTGAATACACTTGCATTAACATTAAAAGATTGGAATGAAAATGGGTTACAAACAATTGAAAAATCGTGGATGAAAAACTTTTTTAAGGTGCTTGTTTAAATGAAAAATATAATAACATATCTCTTTATACTCATTGCCATTTCAGCTTGTAGAGAAGACACCATTGATATTGACAAACCTATTGGCAAACTAGGTGCGGTACAATTAATTTTCGATAATGTAGTGGGCACAGAAGAACTCGTACTCGATTCGCAATCGTATATAAATGATTTTGATGAAGAATTTACAATCGCAAAATTCAATTATTTCGTAAGTAATATTGAGTTGAAATTAACAGATGGGACGTATGTAAAAATGCCACAAGACAGTTCTTATTTTTTAATAAAAGAAAAAGATTTATTCTCACACACAGCAAATTTAAATTGGGTGAATGAAGGGGAATACGCTGGCATTAGGTTTATGATTGGGGTAGATAGTTTAAGAAGCACTATGCCGAAGGAAACTCAAAATGGTAATTTAGATCAAGGTGGTTATGCATCAGATATGTATTGGGTGTGGAACCAAGGATATATATTTATGAAATTAGAGTGCCATGAATACCTACCTAAAGGTGGGGGTGCACCTATACCATTTGTTTACCACATTGGTGGATTCGGTGGTTATAATACTCCTACTATCAATAATATTAGAACCATCAGCATAGATTTTCCGAATTCCATTACAGTTAGTCAATCAAAAAAATCTAAAGTATTTTTAAAAACGGATGTTATGAAAGTACTTTCGGGACCAAACCCAATACAATTTTCTAAATACCCAACGGTAATGCTTACACCATTTTCTGTAAAAGTTGCCGATAATTATATTCAGATGTTTAGTATAACTAATGTTGAATAAATAAAAAATAATAGAAATGAACTATTTAAAACCTATTTGTTTTTTTATTAGCTGTGGAATTCTACTTACATCATGTAATAAAGATGAAACTGTAAAAGTTACACCCCAAACAGAATTTAAAGGATTTGAGAAACCAGCAAACTTCCCCAATCCATTATATAGATTTCAATACAATGAAGTAACAAAAGAAGGATTTGAATTAGGTCGTAAATTGTTTTATGATGGAATATTGTCAAGAGATGGGAGTATTTCTTGCGGTAGTTGTCACCAACAAATTGCCGCATTTGCACATTTCGATCATCCGGTATCTCACGGTATTGATGATAAATTAGGAACAAGAAACTCACCTGTATTGCAAAACTTAGCATGGTCGCCTAGCTTTTTCTGGGATGGAGGGGTTTTTGATTTAGATTTATTTTCATTTGCGCCAATACAGAATCCTGTTGAAATGGATGAGAATATACAAAACGTACTTTCTAAATTAAAAATGCATCCAACATATCCAGGCTTATTTAAAAAAGCGTTTGGAACAGATTCTATTACGAGCACAAACTTTATGTATGCCCTCTCGCAATTTATGAATATGTTGGTGAGTAATAATTCTAGATACGATAAATACATTGCCGGAGATGCAAGCGCACTAAGCGTTACAGAGGTAGAAGGTATGAATTTATTTATGCAGAATTGCAACCGTTGCCATACCGCTCCTTTATTTACCGACAACAAATTTCACAATAATGGCATTGCACGTTTAGCAGATAAAGGTCGCTATGAAATTACCCTAGTAGATTCTGATTTGTATAAATTTAAAACACCTAGCTTACGAAATGTTGATAAAAGCATTCCGTATTTTCATGATGGTAGAACCAATACTTTAGAGCAAGTGTTGAACCATTATTCAAGTAACATTCAATCTACAGGAACAGTTGATGGAGGGTTAAAAGGAGGAATAGAATTAAGTGCAGATGATAAAACTAAAATCATTGCATTCTTAAAAACATTAACAGACGATACCTTTTTAAAAGATAGTAGGTTTAGCGAGCAATAAGAGATTTAGATTTTTCTATTACTTCCTCATAATATCTTTCATACACTGGCATGATGTGTTTAATGTCGAAGGTTTTTGCATGCGCTAAAGCATTCTCTTTAAACTTCTGTAAGCGAGCACTGTCTTCTAAGATATAAATGGCATGAGCAGCCATTCCATCAATGTCGCCAACTTCATCTAAAAAGCCAGTAACTCCATCAATGTTTAATTCTGGTATTCCACCTGCATTCGATGATATTACAGGTAATTTGCATGCCATAGCTTCTAATGCTGCGAGTCCGAAACTCTCCGTTTCTGATGGTAAAATAAACAAGTCTGATACCGATAAAATTTCTTCTACTGCATCTAATTTACCTAAGAAACGAACATCGTCTTTTAAATTCAATTCCCTACAAAGTTGTTCAACTTCTATACGCTCCGGACCATCGCCGGCAAGTAATAATTTAGCAGGAATTTTTTCAATAACCTTTGCAAAAATTTTAACAACATCTTGCACTCTCTTTACTTTACGAAAGTTAGAGGTATGTACAATAATTTTTTCGTCGTTGGGTGCTATTGCTTTTTTAAAATGATTTTTTGCTTTGTGGCTGAATCTATCTAAATCAATAAAATTAGGAATTACTCTAATTTCATTTGTGATCTCAAAATGTTCGAACGTATCTTTCTTTAAATTTTCTGATACTGCTGTAACACCGTCTGATTGATTGATAGAAAAAGTAACTACAGGCTTGTAAGTTCTATCTTTACCCACTAAGGTAATATCTGTTCCGTGTAAAGTGGTTACTACCGGAATGTGTATTCCATTAGCAGCCAAAATTTGCTTTGCCATGTATGCGGCAGAAGCATGCGGTATTGCATAGTGTACATGTAAAATATCCAGTCCTTCATATTGTACCACATCTACCAAACGACTAGCTAGAGCAAGCTCATAAGGAGGGTAATCAAACAAAGGATATTTAGAAACGGTAACTTCGTGGTAAAATAAATTCTCTGAAAAAAAATCTAAACGAGCAGGTTGACTGTACGTGATAAAATGTACTTGATGACCGTGGTCTGCTAATGCTTTTCCTAGTTCTGTTGCTACTACTCCACTCCCACCAAATGTTGGATAGCATACGATGCCTATTTTCATGTTGTAAATTTAAATTTAATAGATGAACTAATTGTTAACAAGCCATCGATTTATTTGTTCTTTAGTTAATTGATAAATAAATCAAACAAAGAACATATTCAATATATTTGATGTATCGCAAAAACAGTGCTATTTAAGAACCACTTGAGGCACTTTTACATAATAACCGGTTCCATTGTATTCTCTCTTACGTGGATGTTCCATACAAACGTTTGAACAACACCCGTCTAATTCCCAACCACACTCATCACACTGTGTGAAGTGAGCATTGCATTCTGGATTTGCGCAGTTAATCATTTTAGTGGTTTCTGTACCGCAGTTAAAACATTTTGATACCACCACTGGGTTTACAGTGTTTACTTCCACAGTAAGTCTGTTATCAAAAACATAACATTTGCCTTCAAAATCTTTCCCACCTGCTTCTTTACCGTATTTTATAATGCCTCCGTGTAATTGATATACGTCTTGAAAACCTTCTTTTAACAATAATGCACTGGCCTTTTCACACTTAATACCACCTGTGCAATAGGTGAGTATTTTTTTGTCTTTATATTGAGCAAGCTCATTAATTTTAGAAGGGAAATCTCTAAAATTTTCGATATCAAGGGTAATAGCGTTTTTAAAATGCCCCACATTATGTTCATAATTAGAGCGCACATCTAAAATAATGACATCCTCTCTGTCAATCATCTCCATAAATTCGGTTGGCTCCAAGTGCTTGCCAGTTTCTTTGTTAGGATCTATGTAATTGGGGTCTTTTAAACCAGAATATACGATTTCAGATTTGTAGCGAACGTGCATTTTTATAAATGAAGGTTCGGTAACCTCATCTATTTTAAAGTCGGTTTTAGCAAAACGAGGATCTTGTAATACGTACTGCATATACTGATCGCATTGCTCTTTTGTACCCGAAACCGTACCGTTTAACCCTTCGTCGGCAATTATAATCCGACCAACTAAACCTATTGATTTACAAAATTGTAGGTGCTCTTGAGTGTATTGCTCCGCATTCTCAATGCGTGAATAGCAATAATAAAGTAATGTTTGATATGTATTCATAATCATTAATACCGCTGCAAACGGCGTTAAATGCGATGCAAAGATAGCATTTCGAGACGATTCTTGAAATTCTAAATTGCAAACCCTAAATTCTAAATTACAAATCCTAAATTCTAAAGACTAAAGACTAATATCTAATTACAAATTTGTAACTTTGGAGTCTAAATTCAAGCATTTTATACCATGTACAACACTTTAAAGCCCGTATTACAAGCAGAATTAGCTGAAATAGAAAAAGCTGGTTTATTTAAACGTGAGCGAATTATAATAACACCTCAAGGAGCAGATATTAAAGTAAGTGATGGCAAAGCAGTAATAAATTTCTGTGCGAACAATTACTTAGGATTATCCTCGCATCCTAGAGTTTTGCAAGCGGCTAAAGATGCAATTGATTCTCATGGTTTCGGCATGTCGTCTGTTCGTTTTATTTGCGGTACACAGGATATACATAAGACCTTAGAAGCAAGAATTTCAGAATTTTTAGGTACTGAAGATACTATTTTATATGCTGCAGCATTTGATGCAAACGGTGGTGTTTTCGAACCATTGTTTAACGAACAAGATGCTATTATTTCTGATGAATTAAACCATGCTTCTATTATTGATGGTGTGCGTTTGTGTAAAGCTCAACGCTTCCGTTACAAACATGATAACATGGAAGACTTAGAAGCGAAATTAATAGAAACAAAAGATTTACGTCACCGAATTATTGTTACTGATGGGGCCTTTTCAATGGATGGAACCATTGCTCAATTAGATAAAATTGCTGTACTCGCAGAAAAATACAATGCGCTTGTAATGATTGATGAATGCCATTGTTCGGGCTTTTTAGGTAAAACTGGTAGAGGTACGCATGAGCACCATAATGTAATGGGTAAAATGGATATTATTACCGGAACCTTAGGTAAAGCATTAGGTGGTGCATCTGGAGGTTATACTTCAGGAAGAAAAGAAATTATCGACATGTTACGTCAACGTTCTCGTCCGTATTTATTTTCGAACACTCTTGCTCCTTCTATTGTGGGAGCTTCTATTGAAGTATTAAATATGTTGAGCGAAACAACTGAGTTAAGAGATAAATTAGAATCAAATACCAAGTATTTTAGGGAGAAAATGACAGCCGCTGGTTTTGACATTAAACCAGGTGTACATCCAATTGTTCCAGTGATGTTATACGATGCAAAACTATCACAAGAATTTGCAGCACGTATGTTGGAAGAAGGTATCTATGTAATCGGATTTTATTTCCCAGTAGTTCCGCAAGGCAAAGCAAGAATTAGAGTGCAAATGTCGGCAGCGCATGATAAGCATCATTTAGATAAAGCCATAGAAGCGTTTATAAAGGTTGGAAAAGAACTAAAAGTAATTGGATAATGTGCTAGTGTGATAGTATGCTAGTGTGCTAATAAATTGGATAGGAATGAAAGAAGATATAGAAAAATATACAGAGGAGATAAAAAGTTTTGTTGCAAAATCTGCCGAGGAGTTGGAAGATTTTCGTTTGAAATTTTTAAGTAGAAAAGGGATTGTAAACGATTTGTTCGAGGCATTTAAAGCGATGCCACCTGAAGAGAAAAAGAACTTCGGAAAGGTGATGAATGAATTCAAAAACATTGCAGAAAATGCTTACAATACTTTTAAAGAAAAACTAGAAGAAACAGAAGTTAGTACAGAAAGTGCTATTGATTATTCTTTACCTGGTGAAGCGTATAGTACAGGCTCTCGTCACCCAGTTTCATTGGTACTAAAAGAGATTTGTGATATTTTTCAGCGCATGGGATTTACCATTGCTAAAGGACCAGAAATAGAAGACGATTGGCATAATTTCAGTTCTTTAAATTTCCCGATGGAGCACCCTGCAAGAGATATGCAGGATACTTTTTTTGTTAGAAAAGATTCCTCAAAACCAGAAGACGATTTAGCGTTAAGAACACATACTTCTTCAGTACAAATTAGGTTAATGGAAAATGGGAAAGCTCCTTTCCGTTCTATAATGCCAGGAAGAGTTTTTAGAAACGAAGCAATTTCTGCACGTTCACATTGTATATTCCATCAAGTAGAAGGCTTATACGTAGATAAAGATGTATCGTTTGCAGATTTGAAACAAACACTATATTATTTCGTTCAAGAATTATTTGGAGTTGGTACAGAAGTGCGTTTCCGTCCTTCTTACTTTCCGTTTACAGAACCATCTGCAGAAATGGATATTCAATGTAAAAACTGCGGTGGTGCTGGATGTAATATTTGCAAATATTCTGGCTGGGTAGAAATATTAGGTTGTGGAATGGTTGATCCAAATGTATTGGAGAATTGTGGCATAGACCCTAATGAGTATTCGGGTTTCGCATTTGGTGTAGGTATAGAACGATTGGCTATGAACAAATTCAAGATCAAAGATATTCGTATGTTTTTTGAAAACGATGTTCGTTTATTATCACAATTTAATTCCGAATTAATATAAATGAAAATACTAAGTACACTTGTAATAGTTTCTATGGTTCTTTTTGCGTGCACAAAGGAACAAGAAAGCACTGTTCCAAGCGTGCCTGTAAACATCAGAATAAATTTAGACAATCCTGGTTATAATAATTTAAATACTATTGGTGGTTCAGTTTATGTTGATGGTGGTTATAGAGGTATTGTTGTGTACAGAAGAGGACAAGCAGAATTTATGGCCTTTGAGCGCACCTGTTCATATCAATCTGCAGATACTTGCGCATATGTAAGTTTAGATTCTACCATCTCTAGTGTTGGCTGTAAGTGTTGTAGCTCTCGGTTTCAATTATTAGACGGAGCACCTATTAAAGGACCCGCTAATGCATCCCTAAGAACATATCAGACTAATTTAGTGGATAGATATTTGTATATTTATAATTAATGGATTCAGACAAGATACAACAAGCCATAAAAGAAGCATCAAAAGAGCTTTTTCGTAAATTTGGTTACCATAAAACCAGTGTCAACGAAATAGCAAAGCGTTCTCGTGTGGCAAAGGCTACCATCTATAAATATTTCGAAAGCAAAGAAGTTATACTTAATGAAATTATTATGGAGCACCTTGAGTACTCTATCCAAGATTTAGTAACAAAACTTCACCCCAATATTAGTAAAGCCGAAAAAGTATCGGCACTTATTTTAAAAACAAGTCGTTTATCATACACCGTTTGTTCAGAGTTTATCGGTTGGGATTTTATACGTGAAAGTGTAAACTCTCAAGAATTCCTAAAAAACTTATCAAACGAATTAGAGGTGTTGCTCATAAATACGTTTACAAGTCTCCCCGACTTTAAAGATGTTGGTCATGAACGCGTAAAATACCTCATGAAATCTAGCAAAGCCATTGTGTTCTCCTTTGCCTTTACCTCTGTAACAGTAAGTGATGTCCGCAAAAACTTCATCAGCTTTGAGAAAGAGATTCTGCCTTATTTGATACAAGCAGTCCTTTAATTAGTCGTTAGTATTTAGTCTTTAGTCGTTAGACCGTCTAAAGACTAACTACTAAAGACTAAAGACTAATTTGGTATTTAGTATAAAAATGCATATATTTGCTTCATGAACACAATTATCTACAATATGAAGCTTGAATTATTAGATTTTTCTGAGAAAATTGAGCAGGAGTTCGACTTTGGCGATGACAAATCGACTACTTGGTTTTCATTTTTACTGCGTTTATTAGGATTGTGATTATTTCACAAGCGAGATGATGCCTGTAAATTTAGTTTCTCCAACACGGAGGTAATATACGTATGCCCCGGCAGTAGCACCTTCGGCTTTCCACACAAACTCTGGATCTTGAGTTTCGAGCATTACTTGCCCCCATCTATTATAAATAATAAACTCAAATTCATCTGGACAAACCGTTCTATTAGCTAAATAAATTTTATACTCATCATTTATTCCATCACCGTTTGGTGAAAATACATCGGGTAATAATGGTTTATCAATATCTAATAATGGTGACGATTTAAAATAGATTATTTTGGTAATGGTATCATTCTCATTGCAATATTTATTGCTCAGTAATTTTAGTTCAACTGGATAATCTACGTTCCCATCTAATCCGCAATCTGGATATACATTTAATTGCGAAGCTATACTGCCGAATCCTTGAGTTCTATTCATTTCTACTCTAAGCGGTACGTTATTATCATAAAGTGGTTTCGCCTCCAATACTAATAAATCTTCGTTATCGGCATCGCTTCCTTCTACATCAATCGTTCTTGAATACCCTGCATTTATGTTATAAAGAATAGAGTCTGGCTTTAATAATAAGGGCGAAATATTATCAGGTAAGTCGAATACAAAACGTACTCTAACCGAATCGTATTTTTCATTTTCACATTTATTATCGCGAGTAAAGAAATCAAGAAACAACTCATCCTCTCCATAAAAATTATCACAAGTTGGAGTCCAACAAAACAAATTACTTTTTGAATTCGGATTATTTTCTTGTTGTGCAAAAGTTGCGCCGTTTGCAAAAAAATCATAATTCACGTTTTTGCTATAAATATCAATCACATCATCAGGGTCGATATCTTCTGCATAAATTGAAAAACAATTTTGTTGATCTAATTTAACTGCGATGGTATTATTAGCACCAATATTTATTCCTTGTGCTTCAATTAATGGAGCTTCATTGGCTATTGGCAATAAATTAATAATTACCTCTACTGTGTCTAATGCTGGCAAGGGACAAGCATTGTCGCTTATGTAAAATAATAAATGAATAGAAGTATCGAGTTTTAATCCACAAGGTGGGGTCCAACAGAATTCGCCAGAAACGCTTGCATTGCCAACCAAAACAGATGGAGTAATTACAGCGCCTAATTTGAAAACATCAATATTTTGAGAGATAGGATCAACAATTATTTGATCGGTACTGTTAGAATCTGTTACTAAAAACTGGAAGCATAGGGATTCTTCGGTTCTAATGTTAAAAACATTATTTGTTAAATTAGTTTTAAGTACCGGAAGTTTATTAGGTGCTTCAGAAATTCTGAAGTTTACACGTATGGTATCATCTTGAGAGAAGGGACAAGAATTATCAAAAGCTATGATATCTAAAAAAGCTCCTTTACCTGTATCTAATGGGCAAGTAGGTGTCCAGCAAAAACGAGCTGTTATGCTTTGGTTTCCTGTAACGTCTGAGGGATTGATGGTGGCGCCGTTTCCAATTATTTTATACAAGCCTCCAGTGTCGATTCTAAATTTTAATAATTCAGCATTATTATTGTCGGTTGCATTTATATCAAAACAAATTTGTTGCCCAACCACTACATCCACATAACTTTTACCACCTGGTAAAGTAGCGGTTACATTAGGTTTGAATCGTGGAGGGCAATTGAGTACTTCTAACTGAAGCTCACGAACTACTTCGCCAATTTTTACATTGCCTCTAAATTCTTCGCACACAACTGATATTACATAAACACCAATTTGTTGAGGTACTAGAAATATAAAAGCAGTATCATTATCAACATATAAATCAGGACTGCCGTCCATGATATTTTGCGGTGAACCCACGCTGTAACCAGGTGCCCAAATTACATCGTCGTACGGAGCTGGGCCGGAATTCTGACCTGGGTTAAATTGACTAGTATACCCACCTGCATTTGGCACACCGACTTTCATTCTCAATTCATCACCATCTCCATCGTAAATTTTGAAATCGTATTTAAATGCTTCACCCACACATAAGTAGTTAAGTGGGTCGCGTAAAAATTCTGGTGAATTATTAATGCGCAAACCTCCACCAGCTGGATATGGAGAAGGAAATTCCATGTAAAATGCCATGGGTGTTCCTCCCGGATCGATAATATTTTTGATGATATCGTTTCGGCAACATCTTTCCCATTGTACATAATATCCTTGAGTATTTTGGAATTGATCTTTCGGCATGGTAAACGTACCGGTAAAAACCCCCGTTTCTACACAACGTAACTGTGGACTTGTACAACCCGTATTAAATTTGATAGGATATATGGTGGTACGAGGCATTTGTACCGTTTTCACAAGCTTGTTCGTTTCTTTATCATAAATACCCACGCGCAAAGATTGCTCGAATTGAGCCCCTCCTCCACCGCAATCTCGGTACATTTTCATTTTTAGCTGATAACTATCGCCACTAACGTATTTATAGCTAAAATCGCCGCCTACAATATGTGCAGCGTATGTATTATTAACTAATACAGTAAACAAAAACCCAATAAAAACACATATTTTGCAAAAGCGCATCATCAAATATAATTAAATCTTAATACATTATAGATAAGTGGCTCAGCTTTTCTCTTTGACCCAAACGTATTACATAAAAATAGACACCATAAGGCAGCCCTTCCCCCGACCATTCGAACTCGAAATTATTAGAATTATACACTTTTTCTCCCCATCGGTTATAAATCACTATACTAAAATCATCCACACATTCAGCTTTGATATTTTTATGGATGCTGAACACATCATTTTTACCATCGCCGTTTGGACTAAAAACATTCGGAATAGTAAGTAAGGGATCTTCAAATCCTGCATCTTCGGTAATTACGGGAACCCAAATTGAATCTTGCTTAGAATTAATACATGATTTGTCTGTTACTATTGCTGCAAACCCTTCCGTATTACTGGCCCTAAGTATACAATTGGTTGTAAAACAAACCCTAGCTGTAACTTTATTATTATCAGTTGAATCGATATTAATTTCATAGTCTTGGATTAATAATTCTTCTGAAATATTTTTTATGGAAAATTTCAAACTATCCAATTCATCAATATCTTCTGCCAAAAAATCAAAGCATGTTGTCTTGTTTGCTTTAACAGTATTTTCAGAAGAATTTAACCAAGTTATTAACGGTTTGTTATTTATTTTAGTGGAAACAGTTAGCTCTATTTCAAGCGTATCATATAATATATATGGGCAAGAATTATCGCTTACTATTAGCTGAAGACGTTGTGGCAATGTAGTTATGGCATTGCAAGCAACCCCAAAACAAACTTTAATTTGCAAATCATTTGGTTGGGTAGAATCTATTTCTACGCTAATATTTTGTTGAGATAACAAGCTTGAGATTTCGCCAATTTTAAAATTTAAGGAGTCGTTTGTATTAATGTCTTTAGCAGTAAAAAGCAGGCAAGTTGTGCTATCTGCTTTTAAGGATGTAATTGTAGGATTTAACCATTCTAATTGTGGTTGATTTCTAACTGAGCAAAACACAATATAATACTGTACTTCTCGGTTGTAAACTGCAATTAATTCATCGTCTCTATACTCTTCTACAGCATATGCAAAAGAATACATACCCGTTTGAGAGGGTTTTAAATTTAATTTACCTGTTACCGGATCAAGAGTTACATCTGGTACGCCATCCATTATATTGTTATTGGCAATTCCATAGTTATTTGCCCAATTTATAGGAGGATAAGGCTTAGGATTTAGAACTGATATTCCATTTGCATTATTAAAAACCGGATCGGTGCTACCCATTAAAGGTTCAATTAATTTATACGACAATGAATCGCCATCAGGATCTACATGAGAGAAATCTGAGTTGAAAGTCTCGAACAAACATAAGTACACATTCTGCTCATTAATTAAATATGGACTGGAATTTCTAAAGTCTGTGTTGTTTTTCGTGAAAGGTGTAAAATCAGCGTAAAAGGCAATCCCGCTTTTATCTGGATCCTTAATGTTTTTGATGCCAAAATTTCTACAGCATTGTTCATAGGACAAATAATACCCAGAATTATCGTCAAAAATTGCAGGATTTAAAAACAAGGTATCTTGGTATATTCTTTTTTGCACACAGGTAACGGGTGCTTTAACACAAGAATCAGAGATAAAATTTACGATGCTTATTGGACCAGGATTTAAGTCGAGGCTTTGTACTAAGGCATTGTTACTTTTTTTATAAATTCCAATTCGTAAAGCCCCAGGAGGATAATCAACTGAATTGGCAGAACAATCTTTATGATAATCTAATTGAATTACATACCGATTATTGGAAAGATACGTATATCTAAATCCCCCACCCACCATATGTGATGCAAATGAGTTATAGCTCATGAGCAACATAAGAAAATACAAGAGAGTGCGGATCATTTATTAAAAATAACATATTATACCTTAACTTTGAAAAAATTATGAGAAGTACTAAACCATTGCCAATAATAGAAAAGGCAGAAATTATAGACATTGCCAACGAAGGCAAAGGAATAGCTAAACACGAAGAGTTGGTGATCTTTGTTGAAAAAGTAGTTCCTGGTGATGTTGTCGACATCCAAATTCATAAAAAAAAGAAAAACTTAGCAGAAGGAAGTCCTATCCTATTCCATCAATATTCTAACAAAAGAGAAGACGCTTTTTGCACGCATTTTGGAACATGCGGAGGTTGTAAATGGCAAAACATGAAATACGATGCACAATTAAGTTTTAAACAAAAAATTGTGTTAGATGCTTTAACCCGCTTAGCAAAAATTGAGCTTCCGGAACTTATGCCAATTGTTGGGTCAGAAAATACCAAACATTATAGAAACAAATTGGAATTTACATTCTCCAATAAACGTTGGTTAGAAAAATCAGAAATTGCTTCGGATGAATCGTTCGATATGGATGCATTGGGATTCCATGTGCCTAAACGTTTTGACAAAATTATCGACATCCAACAATGTTATTTACAAGATACTCGATCGGATGAAGTAAGAAACGAAGTAAGAGTTTTTTGCAAAGAAAACGAATATTCTTTTTACGACATCAAACAAAATACTGGTTTGATGAGAAACCTAATTATCAGAAATACAAGTTTAGAAGAATGGATGGTAATTGTAGTATTTGCTGAGCCCGACATGGAAAAAATTGAATTATTGATGGGACATTTAAAAAAGAAATTTAATTTTATTAGTTCCTTACAATACGTTATAAATCAGAAAAAAAACGATACCATATTTGATCAAGAGGTTATTTGTTATAATGGCTTGCCGTATATACATGAGCAAATGACTGACTTAAACAATAAGCAAATAAAATTTAGAATTTCTGCAAAATCGTTTTACCAAACTAATGCGAAACAAGCAGAAGTACTGTACCATATTGCAGGAAATTTTGCTGAGTTAAAAGGTGCTGAAATAGTGTACGATTTATACACAGGCACTGGCACGATTGCCAACTTTATTGCTTCTAAAGCAAAAAAAGTAGTAGGGATAGAATATGTTGCTGATGCCATTGAAGATGCCAAGGTAAACTCTGAAATAAATTCGATAGATAACACCGTGTTTTATGCGGGCGATATGAAAGATTTATTAACTGATGAGTTTACATTACTTAATGGTAAACCGAATGTAATTATTACAGATCCTCCTCGTGCTGGGATGCATGAAGAGGTTTGTAAACAGTTGTTAAAATTAGAGGCCGAAAAAATTGTATATGTAAGCTGTAATCCATCAACACAAGCAAGAGATTTAGCTATATTAGATGAAAAATATACGGTTGTTAAAGTTCAACCGGTTGACATGTTCCCGCATACAGAACATGTAGAGAATGTTGTATTATTAAAATTAAGATAATGGAGCCCGAAGAATTATTAGGCACGCCAAACGAACCGAAAAAAAATGGCAGTCCACTGAAAAGTTTAGAAACCGATTTAGTATTGTTTAGCGATTCTATAAAAGAAACTGCAGAAGATATTATAGAAGAACTTTCTAAATATCCTATATTTATTGCACACCAGCACGAAGCAAGTATTGGTGAATTAATAATTGACAAAGACGAATTTTCAACGGATTGGAATATACATGCATCTACCCTAGAAGAGTTTGTAGAAAAAGGAATTGTAAATTCTGAAAAACAAGAGTTTTTTAAACAAAACTACAAAGACCCACATAAATTTATCTGTGTTTTTGTGATGGTACCGGAAGGGGCGAATTTTGTGTTTTACCCCTACAAATAATTGTGAATTGTGAATTGTAAATTGTGAATGATGAAAAAGTTTTAAATGATGGCAAAGAAAGAAATACTTATTTTGAACAGTGTTCAAATTCAACAAAAGATAGACCGCATGGCTTATCAAATATTAGAAGATTGTTTTGAAGAAAAACAAATTGTAATTGCTGGAATAGCAAGCAGGGGTTATGTACTAGCGAAACGATTAAAGGCTGTACTAGAAAAAATATCAAAAATAAAAATAGAACTTATAGAAATTACGTTGAATAAAGACAGCGACCATTTAGAAGCAGAGGTGGATATTAGCGTAAATAAATGTAAAAACAAAACCATCATTTTAGTAGACGACGTATTAAACTCAGGTAGAACTTTGGTGTACGGCTTAGCTGTATTTTTAAACATCCCTACTAAAAAAATACGAACTGCCGTATTGATAGATAGAAGTCACAAATTATTTCCTGTATCTACAGATTTTGCAGGTTATACTATATCTACTGTAACACAAGAACATGTGTCGGTACGTTTCTCTACTAAAAAATCAGAAGAAGCTGTTTATCTATCTTAAAAATGATTCGAAAGATCTTTCTTATTGGATTTATGGGTTCAGGGAAAAGCACATTTGGCAAAAAACTTGCCAAGGCAATGCAATTTCCATTTATAGATTTAGATAAGGAGATTGAAAAAAAAGCAAAGTGCAGCGTTAACGATATTTTTAAATATTTAGGGGAAGATACTTTTCGGAAGATGGAATCGGAAACACTAAAATCATTTGAACATGAAGATTCATATGTAATGGCTACTGGCGGCGGAACTCCTTGCTATTTTGATAATTTACACTACATACAATCTCAAGGTACAAGCATATACTTAGAGCTCGATATTAAAAGTATTTACAATCGTTTATCAAACGCAAAAAATATTAGGCCTACCATTAGAGGGAAAAAAGAAGACGAACTGTTGAATTTTATTGAAGAAAATTTTGCAAAGAGAAAACATATTTACGAACAAGCAGACCATGTAGTAAATGGGTTGAATGTGGACGTGAAATCAGTTATTGGGTTATTAATATAGTCGTTAGTCATTAGTCTTTAGTCGTTAGAAGGGATCTAACTACTAAAGACTAATGACTAAAGACTTCACTCAAGTTTCACTCTCGGATCTAGCAAACTATAACTTATATCCACCAATAAATTTACGATTACAAACAAGAAGGCTATAAATAATACGGCACCCATTACTACTGGTAAATCAGATAATTCTAAAGCGTCTACAGTTATTTTACCTAAGCCGTTCCAGCTAAAAATATATTCCACAAAAAAAGCTCCTGCCATTAAAGAGGCGAACCAGCCTGAGATAGCTGTAACCACAGGGTTCAAAGCGTTTTTCAAAGCATGCCTACGCACTACTTGGAATGGTGTTAGTCCTTTTGCTTTTGCAGTTCGTATGTAATCCATTTTCATTACATCTAACATCGAACTTCTGGTTAATTGCACAATAATAGATAAAGGGCGCAAGCCCAATGTAAGTGCTGGTAAAATCAAATTTTTAAGTTGTAGCTCTTCTCCATTAAAAGGGTTGTAATCATACAAACTACCCGACATGTTTAGTCCGGTATATTGCCCCAATAAAAATGCAAACAACCATGCAATTAAAATACCTGCAAAAAAGGATGGCATGGATACGCCTAAAATTGCAAACGACATGGCCGAGCGATCTATCCAAGTATCTTTATACAACGCTGCAACAAGTCCTAACAAAATACCTATAATACTTGCAAAAATCATACTCGCAATTGCGAGCACTGCAGTGTTAGGAATGGTTTCCCATAATATGTCACTTACTTTTTTTTGAGTTTGATAAGATCTTCTTAAATATGGAGCTTTTAATACCAAGGTTTTTTCTCCAATTGTTAAGATGGATAAATATTGATATTTCGCTTGGTTTACCGAATCATGCTGATGGATAGATATCGGAGAAACATCGTTAATGTATAATAAAAACTGAATGTGTTTTGGCTTATCTAATCCGAACTCTTTGCGCACTGCTTCTAAGGAAGCCACATCAGTACGTTGACCTTGGGTCATGCGTGCTGCATCGCCTGGTAAAATAGCAAACAAAGTAAACACAATGCTCACAACCCCCATCATTACAAATAGGCCATAAAAAGATTTTCGGATAAAATATTGAAACATTAGTTTTTCAATAATTTTTTCAGTTCATCATACGAAGGCAATCCTCTGTGCGACCATTTACCTTCTATAATTCCGTTCTTTACCAATAACACTCCGGGGTTTGCTCTTACTATAGTTTTCAGGGTAGTAGCATCACAATAATAATAAGTAAAGGCTAAATTATTTTCGTGTCTAAATGTTTCCGTTACCAAATCATTTGAAGAAGTTAATCCTATGCTTCTAATTTTAAAATCTTTCTCTAAACCACTGGTAATTTCTTTAATCTTATTGTAAGCTTCTTTATTGGTATTTTCTAAATCGTATGAAACTACCCATAAAGAATAATCGGCATACTTAATAATATCTTCCGAGTAGTCGTTTCCATCTGCATCGGCAATACGTAGGTCTTTAATTTTAGGGCGGAATCCTTCTTTAATTAAAACGTTTTCTGTTTTCACCCATTTCCAAGTACTGTCTTGCCAAGGATAATCTTTTAAAGTAAATGCTTGTTGAACTCCATCCTTCTCGTAAATCATTTTTGTTTCTACAGAATCTGGTGCAGCACCTTCGGGTATTTTCATCAATTCAGGAATGTTGTTCCCCACTTTATACGGTAAAAAATCTACTGTTGGCAAGTACATCACCGAGTAAATTCCTACAACCATTGAAATCACATACGCTAAAATTACATAGGTAACTTGTTTAGTTGCTGTTAAACTCGACGTGATTTTTTTTCTAGCTAAAAAGATGATGGTAATAAAAACTAACAAAACAATGTCTTTAGTGAAAGACTGCCAAGGCGTTAATTTAATAGCATCTCCGAAGCAACCGCAATCTGTAACCTTATCTGTAACGGCAGAATAACCCGTTAACCAGGTAAAAAATAAAATCATTAATAACAATACCCATGAGAGTTGCTTTTGCATGATGCCAAACAATAGGGCTATACCAAGCACTACTTCTACAGCGCATATAATTACAGACATAGAAAGTGCATATGCACCTAACCAATCCATGCCGAATACCACAAAATATTCTTCGAGTTTAATAGAAAAACCAATAGGGTCGTTTAACTTTATTAAACCAGAAATGATAAATAAAATACCAACGAAAAATCTACTAAATGTTATCATGATTATTTATTTTATTGTTGATTATAATTTAATTTGATGAGCCCAAAAATAGAATAGTTCATCATGTCTTGATAGTTTGCAACAACTCCTTCAGATACGAGCGTAGAGCCCTTGTTATCTTCAATCTGTTTAACACGCATTAGTTTCATGAGTATTAAATCTGTAAGCGATTCTAGCCTCATGTCTCTCCAAGCTTCCCCGTAATCGTGGTTCTTATCCATCATCAGGTCTTTCGTCTCTTTTACTTTTTCATCAAAAAGAGTACTCACCCTCGAAGCTTCGAGTTCTAAATCGTGTTCTGTATCGTGCAAATCAAGCTGAATCATGGCAATAATGCAATAATTAATAATGCCTACATATTCAGGAATGATGCCTTCATCAACTTTGCTTATCTTTTTTTCCTCTAAGGTTCGTATACGTTGAGCTTTTATAAATATTTGATCAGTTATAGAAGGCAAACGCAAAATTCGCCATGCCGTTCCATAATCTTTTGTTTTTTTGATAAACAAATCTTTACAAGCTTGTATTACCTGATCGTATTCTAATGATGTATTCGTCTGCAATTTTTTTATAATTTTACCAAGTGCATAAAAATAAGCTTTTTTACGAAAAATCCATTGAAATAAAAGGGAAGCATATTGGGGCTACCAAACCAATGGTAATGGGTATTTTAAACATTACCCCCGATTCTTTCTATGCTGCAAGCAGAAAGCAAACTGAGAATGAGATTATTAACACTGCCGAAAAAATGTTGGCAGAGGGTGCAGGTATATTGGATATTGGTGCATATTCATCAAGGCCAAATGCTATAAACATTACTGAGGAGGAAGAATGGAGCCGTTTAGAATGGGTTTTAAAGACATTAAGCACCCGTTTCCCTTCTAGTATTATATCTGTTGATACATTTAGATCCAATGTTGCAGACAAAAGCATATCATGCGGAGCCGACATGATAAACGATATTTCTGCAGGAAATTTAGATGAAAACATGTTCGATGTAGTGCTAAAAAACAATTGCCCGTACATAATGATGCACATGCGTGGCAACCCACAAACCATGCAAACACTCAATCAATACAAAAACATTACAAAAGAAGTTATTGAATATTTTGAAGAGAAAATAGCCAGCTTTAAAAAACTGAACTTTGAAAAGATAATAATTGACCCTGGTTTTGGCTTTGCAAAAAATGTAGAGCAGAATTTCGAGCTCTTAACGAATATACAAGAATTAAAAGTGTTAGAAAGACCAATGTTAATAGGTCTTTCCAGAAAGTCGATGATATACAAAACACTTCATACAAATGCCGAGGAAGCCTTAAATGGTACTACTGCCTTAAACATGGTAGCGTTAGAAAAGGGAGCAAAAATTTTAAGAGTGCACGATGTAAAAGAAGCCGTAGAATGTATTAAACTTTGGGAAAAATTAAATGAATCTCATAATTCGTATCTTTAGGCATGGAACCATTCGATTTAGGATTATTTAAAATTGGAATATTCGATGTAATCGATATTGTATTAGTAGGCTTCATTATTTTTCAAATTTATAACTTAATTAGAGGCACTATTGCAGTAAATATTTTCATTGGCTTAATGCTCATTTATTTGTTATGGATAGGTGTGAAAGCCCTGAATATGCAATTACTATCGGGCATCTTAGATAAAGTAATTGGTGTTGGAGTAATAGCTTTAATCATTGTATTTCAACAAGAGATACGACGATTTTTATTATTAATAGGCCGAAATACGATTTCAAGAAAAAATAGTTTTTGGAGAAGGGTTTTGCTTGGCAACACCATTATAGCAGATGCAGATCAACTCAACCTCTACCCTATTATAGAAGCTTGCCGAAACATGGCGATTAGCAAAACGGGTGCATTAATTGTGTTTGCAAGAACTTATGAGGAACAGGTATATCAGAACAATGGTGAAATTATAAATGCAAAAATATCTAAACGATTGTTAGAATCTGTTTTCGCAAAAACTAGTCCTTTACACGACGGTGCTGTTGTGATTGCTGATGGAATGTTAAAAGCGGCAAGTTGTATTTTACCCTTAACTGATAACACAGAATTACCAGATCAATTAGGATTGCGCCACCGTGCTGCGGTAGGAATTACCGAGCAAAGTGACGCAATAGCTATTATTATTTCTGAGGAAACAGGTTACATATCTATTGCCAATAGAGGCAAAGTAAAAACCAATGTTAGTACTGAAGAATTAGAACGAAGCATTCGGAAGTTTGGAAATTGGTAGAGGCGAGGTTTCGAAATGTCGAATTGTCGAAACGTCGAACTGGCGAATCTTTGCATTAAAACGCGATGAACTGCTCCAAGCTCCTTGCTCCCTGCTACTAGCAGAACTCCGCGTAAGCAGCTTTTAAATTCTCAGCAATTAATTGTGCAGGACGGCCTTCAATGTGACGACGCTCTATCATGTGAACTAATTTACCATCTTTAAACAATGCAATAGCAGGTGATGATGGAGGGTAAGGTAACATATGAGCACGGGCTTTATCTACAGCTTCTTTTTCCATTCCAGCAAAAACAGTCACTAATTTTGATGGTTTTTTATCTCCATCGATAGACATTTTAACACCTGGACGTGCATTTGCTGCAGCACAACCACAAACTGAGTTTACCATAACAAGAACAGTACCTTCTGCCGAAATTGCCGAATCTACTTGTTCTGGAGTTGTTAATTGTTCGAAACCTACACTTGTAAGTTCATCGCGCATAGGCGCAACCATATATTCTGGATACATAATGTAATTTATAATTGATTTAAATTAATGCAAATTTAGTGATTTAACTTGTTTAATGCGCAATTTGTTTGGAAAACACATCCTAATAATAGTATTTTTTTGTGTTTTACAAACCAATAGGGTAATTTTGCGTTTCAGTATTAGAAAAATTTATAAAAAAATGGTAGATACCTTCGTAAAGTACAAAGTAAAAGACATCTCATTAGCAGAATGGGGTCGCAAAGAAATTCAATTAGCAGAAGCAGAAATGCCAGGATTAATGGCATTAAGAGCTGAGTATGGCCATTCTAAGCCATTAAAAGGCGCTCGTGTTGCAGGTTGTTTACATATGACAATCCAAACTGCTGTGTTAATTGAAACATTAGTAGAATTAGGAGCAGAAGTTACTTGGTCATCATGTAACATCTTCTCAACACAAGATCATGCAGCAGCAGCAATTGCAGCAGCAGGAATTTCTGTTTATGCTTGGAAAGGTATGAACGAAGAAGAATTTGAATGGTGTATAGAGCAAACCTTATATTTTGGTGAAGATCGCAAGCCATTAAACATGATTTTAGATGATGGTGGTGATTTAACTAACATGGTATTCGATAAATTCCCTCAATTAGTTGATGGTATTAAAGGATTATCAGAAGAAACTACCACTGGTGTATTACGTTTATACGATCGTATGAAGAGTGGTACATTAGTAATGCCAGCAATTAACGTAAACGATTCGGTTACTAAATCTAAATTTGATAACAAATACGGTTGCCGCGAATCATTAGTAGATGCTATTCGTAGAGCTACTGACGTAATGATGGCTGGTAAAGTAGCAGTTGTTTGTGGTTTTGGTGATGTGGGTAAAGGTTCTGCAGATTCATTATCAAACTCAGGTGTTCGTGTAATTGTTACAGAAATCGATCCAATTTGTGCTTTACAAGCAGCAATGGAAGGTTACGAAGTTAAAAAGCTAAATACAGCAATCGCTGAAGCTGATATCGTTGTAACTGCAACTGGTAACTTCAACATCGTTCGTGGAGAGCATTTCAAAATGATGAAAGACAAAGCAATCGTTTGTAACATCGGTCACTTCGATAACGAAATCGACATGGCTTGGTTAAACAAAAACTACGGTGCTACTAAAATTGAAATTAAACCACAAGTAGATAAATATACAGTAGACGGTAACGACATCATCGTATTAGCTGAAGGACGTTTAGTAAACTTAGGTTGTGCTACTGGTCACCCTTCATTTGTAATGTCGAACTCGTTCACAAACCAAGTATTAGCTCAATTAGAGTTATGGGCAAATTCTGCTAACTACGAAAACAAAGTATATACTTTGCCTAAGCATTTAGATGAAAAAGTTGCTCGTTTACACTTAGCTAAAATTGGTGTTGAATTAGAAGAATTATCTGAAGAACAAGCAGAATACATTGGTGTTCCGAAAAACGGACCATTCAAAGGTGATGCATACAGATACTAATATCTAGATATTAGATACTAGATTCTAGATATTAGAATTTAGTTTTTAGAATTTAGAATTCAAAAATAAAAAAAGGGGTAAATCGAAAGATTTGCCCCTTTTTTATTTCTATATTTAAGAGTTCTAAAATTACAATGCAACCTTTTTATAATTTGTATCGTCTAAGTCAAAAAAGCGTTATGAAAAAAATATACTTCCTACTAAGCATTTTAAGTCTATTAGCTATAAGTAATATAAATGCACAAAAAATCACCATTTCAGAAGCAAAACTTCAAAAAATAGAATCTATAATAAGAGAAAGTTATAAAGACAATCAACCAGGCATTTCTTATTTAATTGCACAAGGAGATAAAATTTTAGTGCAAAAAGGAATTGGTATGTCGGAGATGGAATTTGGGATTAAAATAGAACCAGACCATATATTTGCAATTGGCAGTGTTAGTAAACAGTTTACAGCAATAGCCATGTTGAAATTGGTTGAGTTAGGTAAAGTAAAATTAGACGCCGATATAAAAACGTACTTGCCCAATTATAATACCCATGGAGAAAAAATTACCATCGCAAATTTACTTTCACATACATCTGGCATTTCTAGTTTTACTGAAATGGAAAGTTTTGGAGATTTGTATAAAGTTGATAAAACCAAAGAAGAAATTAGAAAATGTTTCGAAGATTCGGCACTCTTATTTAAACCTAATACTTTTTGGAGCTATTCAAATTCTGGTTATGTATTAGCAGGATTAATTATTGAAAAAGTAACTGGCACAGATCTACATGAATTTATGCAAAAAAATATTTTTGATGTTGCAGGTATGAAGCACACTTACTTTGGAACGAATACAAAAATATACGGAAAAAAAGCATATGGATATGATGCAGATGAAAATGAGAAAGTTGGCAAAGCTACCGAGTACAGCTGGTCGTGGCCATTAGGTGCAGGCGATATACTTTCTACTACAGGCGATTTATTTCTATGGCACAAAGCATTAAGCGAAGGAAAAATAATATCAAAAGAAAATGTAAAACTTGCATTTACAGAATATAAACTGTTAGACGGGCGCTCAACACATTACGGATTTGGCTGGGGACTCAATACCATAAACAATAAAACCATTGTAGAACATGGTGGAGCAATAGGTGGATTTTTATCAGAAACTGCTCGAATAAATGAAGATCAGATTTATGTAATTATGCTTAGTAATAACACTACAATCGCTCCTTCTAAAACCATGGCTAATGTAATTATCACATTATTGGAATTACCTAATGGCAATCCTGCGAAACTTAGCAATACTCCAGATTATAATGAATTAGTAGGTAGTTATGAAGTTAATTTTGATGGAGGTAGAGTAACAAGTAATTCTACCAAAGAAAAAATTTACAGATATATTACTTCTGAAAATGGTAAATTATTTATACAAAGAACGGGAAGAGGAAAATTAGAGCTTCTGCCCTATGATAAAGATTCTTATTTTATTGATGGTGGTTCACAACGATTCGTTTTTCTACGCGATAAAAAAAACAAAGTGTTTGCACTTGATGTACAATCATATCCTTTACAATTTGGACCAACTGATATATGTAAATTAACAAATGCACCATTGCCAGTTACATCTGCGAGTGTAAAGGTTGATGCAAGCATATTAAATACGTATGTAGGCCGATACGAATTAGCACCAAGTTTTATCTTAGAAGTAACCGTAGAAGGTGATCGTATTTTCTGCCAAGCAACCGGACAACAGAAATTTGAAATTTATCCAACATCAAACACCAATTTTTTCTTAAAAGTGGTAGATGCAAAAATTGATTTTAATGTTGCAGCCGATGGAAAGGTGATTAGCTTGTTTCTTATACAAGGGAGGAAAATGGAAGCCAAGCGCTTGTAGCTTTTACGATTGATACGACTATGCGATTATACGAAAGCTTCATTTAAATAATTATGATTATTTTTGCGATAGACAGCATTCGTATAGTCGTTAAATCGTATAATCGCAAAATGGCAAAACTCTCCGTAAACATTAACAAAATAGCAACTCTGCGTAACGCTCGCGGGGGTAATAATCCGGACTTAGTAAAATTTGCAATGGATTTTGAAAAGTTTGGTGCGCAAGGCATCACTGTTCACCCAAGGCCAGATGAACGACACATACGTTACAGTGATGTGTATGAATTAAAAAAAGTAATTACAACAGAATTCAATATTGAAGGAAACCCTAAAGAAGAAAAATTTGTGGAGCTGGTGTTGAACAATACCCCTACTCAAGTTACATTGGTACCCGATTCGCAAAACCAACTTACTTCTAACCACGGTTGGGACACCATAACACATCAAGATTATTTAAAAGAAATAATTGCAACTTTCAAATCTAAAGGAATTCGTGTTTCCATTTTTGTGGATCCAACAATCGAAATGATTGATGCCGCTAAAAGTACAGGTACAGATAGAATTGAATTATATACAGAATCGTTTGCCCAACATTTTCATCAAGATAAGGTAAAAGCCATAACACCTTACATTAAAGCAGCCCAAAGAGCTACAGAATTGGGCTTGGGTTTAAATGCTGGTCATGATTTAGATTTACAAAATTTAGCTTTTTTCAAACAAAATACCCCCAATTTAGTTGAGGTTTCTATAGGCCATGCTTTAATTTGCGATGCACTTTACTATGGCATAGAAAACACTATTCAAATGTATTTGCGTAAATTATTATAAACATTTGCACAATCGTATTTTACGATGTTTGTGCATTGGAAATAAGTGCTTTTTTAGCTAATTTGCGCCACCATTTTAACGCACATGAACTTAGATATAAACTACAAAGAAGCATTTGAAGGTCGCCACATTGCACCTAATGCAAACGACACTCAAAAAATGCTCGAAACTGTTGGTGTTAAGAGTATAGATCAATTAATTGAAGAAACGGTTCCTGCTAAAATCAGGTTGAAAAAGGCACTTGATTTGCCTGCAGCAAAATCTGAATTTGATTATTTAAAAGATCTTAAAATTACAGCATCAAAAAATAAAGTTTTTCGTTCGTACATCGGGCAAGGATATTTTGATTGCATTACCCCTGGAGTTATTCAAAGAAATATTTTAGAAAATCCAGGATGGTACACACAATACACACCATACCAAGCAGAAATTGCACAAGGTAGATTGCAAGCATTGTTAAACTACCAAACAATGGTAATGGATTTAACCGGCATGCAAATTGCAAATGCTTCCTTGCTAGACGAAGGTACTGCAGCTGCAGAGGCAATGTTCATGCAATACTCAACACGTAAAAACGATAATGCAAATGTATTTTTTGTATCGGAACATGTGTTGCCTCAAACTATTGACATTTTAAAAACACGCTCTAATCCATTAGGAATCGAACTATTAATTGGCAACCATGAAACAGTGCAATTAAACGATTCTATTTTTGGAGCAATTGTACAATACCCTGCAGGTAATGGGGAAATTTATGATTACAGAGCATTCGGAAAAGCTTGTCATGAATTGGCTATAAAACTTACTGTTGCGGCAGACATCATGAGTTTAATTTTATTGGCTCCACCATCAGAATTTGGTGCCGACATTGTAGTGGGTTCATCGCAACGATTTGGTATCCCAATGGGATACGGCGGACCACATGCTGCATTTTTTGCCACTAAAGATGAATACAAACGTTCGATGCCTGGTAGAATTATTGGGGTAACCATTGATGCACAAAACGGACAAGCCTTGCGTATGGCTTTGCAAACTCGCGAACAACATATTCGTAGAGATAAAGCAACTTCAAACATTTGTACTGCCCAAGCTTTATTAGCGATTATGGCTTCTATGTATTCTGTTTACCACGGACCAGATGGATTGAAAAAAATTGCAGGTAAAATACATGGTTTAACAGTAAGCTTAGCAAATTCGTTAAAAGCATTAGGCTACACCGTAAACAATAAAAATTATTTTGATACACTTGAAATTCATGCTGGCGAGAAATTAGCATCTATCCATAAAGATGCAGTTGACCACGAAATGAATTTCAGATACGAAGGCGAGAATGTTTACATTTCTTTAGATGAAACAACTAGCCTTGAAGATGTAAAAGAAATTGTACATATTTTTGCAAGAATTGTTGCGAAAGCAAATGAAAGCATCAATACAAGTTCAACAGTTACTCATTCATTAGGAAATGAAAACATCAGAACAACAGCAATTTTAAGTCATCCAGTATTTAACTCGTACCATTCAGAACATGAAATGTTACGTTACATAAAATCATTAGAAGCTAAAGATTTATCATTATGTCATTCTATGATTGCATTGGGTTCATGTACGATGAAGTTAAATGCAACTACAGAAATGGTTCCAGTAACATGGCCAGAGTTTGGTAAACTACATCCCTTTGCACCAAGCGACCAAGTGGGTGGTTACATGGAAATTTTTGACGAATTAGAAACTGCATTATGTGAAATTACAGGTTTCGATGCGATGAGTTTACAACCAAATGCTGGTGCACAAGGAGAGTATGCAGGTTTAATGGTTATTCGTGAATACTTAAAAGATAAAGGAGAAGGACACAGAAATGTGGTATTAATTCCTTCATCGGCACACGGTACAAACCCAGCGAGTGCAGCAATGGCTGGTTTCAAAATTGTAGTAACGAAGTGTGATGAAAAAGGGAATATAGATGTTGAAGATTTACGTAAGCATGCCGAAGCTCACAAAAATGATTTGGCTGCATTAATGGTTACTTACCCATCTACACACGGAGTGTTCGAAGAATCGATTCAAGAAATTTGTGCGATGATACACGAATTCGGTGGTCAAGTGTACATGGACGGAGCAAATATGAATGCACAAGTTGGATTAACCAGTCCGGCTGCAATTGGTGCAGATGTTTGCCACTTAAACTTGCACAAAACATTTTGCATACCACACGGTGGCGGTGGTCCGGGCATGGGCCCAATTGGAGTTGCTAAGCATTTAGCTCCATTTTTACCAGGACATACTATTGTAAAAACAGGCGGAGAAAAAGCAATTCCTGCAGTATCTGCTGCTCCATGGGGTTCTGCAAGCATCTTGCTAATTTCTCATGCATACATTGCAATGATGGGTGGAGAAGGATTAACCAATGCCACTAAATATGCAATCTTAAATGCAAATTATATTAAAGCACGTTTAGAAAGCTCGTACCAAGTTTTATACTCAGGTTCAAACGGACGTTGTGCTCACGAAATGATTTTAGATTGCCGTATGTTTAAAAATGCAGGCATTGAAGTTACTGATATTGCAAAACGATTAATGGATTATGGTTTCCACGCTCCTACTGTTTCATTCCCTGTTGCTGGTACTGTAATGATAGAGCCAACTGAAAGTGAACCAAAATCTGAATTAGATAGATTCTGCGATGCGATGATTTCTATTAGAAATGAAATTACAGAAGTGGAAAACGGAAATGCAGATAAAACAGATAACGTATTGAAAAATGCACCTCATACAGCCGCAGTAATTACGGCCAACGAATGGGAACATTCTTATACTCGCCAAAAAGCTGCTTTCCCTTTAACTTGGGTAAAAAACAACAAATTTTGGCCTTCTGTTGCACGAGTAAACGATACTTATGGTGATAGAACCTTGGTTTGTGCTTGCCCTCCAATAGAGAGTTACATGGATACAAACGCATAAGAATTATTTTTTATATATTTGAAAGGCAAACTAATACAGTTTGCCTTTTTTTATTTTTACATCATGAAAAAACTATTCATCCCATTACTTTTTACCATTTCATTTATATCGTTAAGTGCCATTTCAGCTTATGATAAAAATACCTCAGAAGCAAATTTGAATGTAAATGAATATACGCTCGATTTAAAAAACTCGAAAATTATGTGGAATATAAAAACGAGTAGAGGAGGTAATAACGGTGAACTACTTATCAAAAGTGGAGTAATGCTTGAAGAAAATAATTTAGTAAAATCTGCAACCATTGAAATGGATATGACTGCAATTCAAATTCGCTCTATCCCTCCTGGAGTAGTGAATATGAAAGCTGTAACCATACTTAATACAGAAAGTTTTTTTGATGTTGCGCGTTTTCCAACCGCAAAATTAGAAATTACACGAGCTACTAAAAAAAGTGAAAAAAGTTTTGAGGTAAATGGTTTTTTAACAATTAAAGGACGTAGAAACCCTATTCGTTTTATGATGGAAGGAGGATTTAACAATGGTCATTTTGAAGGTACTTCAAAAAACATAATCGTGAATAGAAATTTGTATAATATCAGATATGTATCTTCTGGTGGTGATATTGACAAAGAATTGGATACCAAAATTGAAGATGCCATCGACCAAAGTTTTACAATCGACGTATTCGTGGTAGCAGACAAGTTAATCAATTAAAAAATATCAAGCTGATATTCAATTAATTAAAAATTAATCGTATATTTTAAAAACCAAATAATAATTTAGATGTTTAAACATTAAATCTTTAAACTAGAATTATTATGAAAAAAATCGCATTAAGTTTATTAGCAATCGTTTTTGCTGGAACGGTATTCGCTTCAGGACCAAAAAAAGCAGAATCATTTAAAGTAGAAGCATCAAAGAGTAAAGTTGCTTGGTTAGCAAAAAAAGTAACAGGTGAGCACAATGGTATTGTTACCTTGTCTGCTGGTACATTAGCAGTAGCAAACGGAACTATTACAGGTGGTAGTTTTACGATTAACATGACAAGTATTGAGTGTTTAGATTTACAGGGTGAGTGGAAAGATAAATTAGTAGGTCATTTAAGATCTGATGATTTCTTTAGTGTTGACAAAAATCCAACTTCAAAATTTGACATCACAAATGTTTCTAAAAAAGATGATGTAACGACAGTTACTGGTAATTTAACCATTAAAGGCATCACACAATCAATTTCATTCCCAGCATCTATTAGTCAGAAAGGTAATGTAATTGTGGCTATTGCAACAATCAAAATTGACCGTACAAAATTTGACATTAAATATGGTTCTAAATCATTTATTGAAGGAATTGGCGACAAGGCTATTGATGATGAATTTGAATTACAAGTGAATTTAGTAGCAATGAAGTAATATTTAATTAAATATGACAAAAAGGTTGGCCCTATAAGGCCAACCTTTTTTGTTTTAGGCTAAGAATAATTTAGTACCTTTATGATACTATGAATTTGGCCAAGATTGTTTTCAGAATCATATTATCGATATTCTTTCTGTTTGTAAATTCTTACACAACAGCTCAGCAAATAAACACCTCTTCTGATGAAATAAAAATTAAATTGAAATGGATGCATCAATTTCAATTTGCGGGTTTTTACGCTGCAAAACTACAAGGATATTACGCTGCAGAAGGAATAAATGTTGAAATTTTAGAAAGTAGTGCAGCAGACCCTTCTATTGATTTTGTATTAAAAAATAAAAACACCTACGGAGTATCATCAGCAGAATTAATTGAAAGTAAAGCGCTTGGTTCGCCTGTAGTTATATTAGCCTCTATTTTTCAGCATTCTCCATATGTAGTCATCAGTTTAAAGGATAAAAAAATTCTAAGACCTAAAGATTTAGAAGGTAAAAGAATAATGGCATCTGGCGACCAAGGTATGATTCAACTCAAAGCGATGCTATCTGCGGCAAATGTCGATATAAAAAAAATTACCATTTTAGAGCATACATGGAATAATGTAGACATTACCAATAATGTTGCCGATGCAATGACAGCTTATGTATCTGTAGAAACCTATCAACTACATAAAAAAGGATTTAAAACAAACGTTATTAAACCCATTGATTACGGAGTAGATTTTTATGGCGACATGTTATTCACGAACTTAAGCGAAGTAAAAGAAAATCCGGAACGTGCATTAGCTGTAAAAAGAGCTACTATAAAAGGTTGGGAATATGCAATGGCCCATATAGATGAAATTGCAGATTATATTTTAAAATTACCGGGTGTAAAAGAGAGAGGAATTACAAAAGAAAATTTAGTATACGAAGCATTGATGATGCAGAAATTGGTAAAAACCGATTTAGTAGAAATCGGCCATATCAATAAAACTCGCATTAATAACATGATCATGTTGTATAAAAATTATGGAGTTATTGATGACTTTTCCAACTTCAGTAATTTTATTTTTGATGAAAAAGATAATCAAGAAAATATTACTAATTATTACAAATACATCTGGTTAATAATAGTATTGGGCGGCTTGGTTTTTATTGGAGTTTTTATTTGGAATAGGCAATTAAGAAAAAAAGTAAACGATCAAGTATCTAAACTCGAAGCTGAATATAATAGCAGATTGCTTGCAGAAAAAATTGCAAAAGACAGCGAAGAACGTTTAGAACTAGCTCTATCAGCAGCACGCTTGGGTATATGGGACTCTGATTTAGCCACGGGAGTAGTTTATAGAAATGAAATATGGTCTGAAATGCTAGGCTATCAACCATTGGAAATTGAGCCAACGTATGAAGGTTGGAGAAAACTTGTACATCCAGAAGATTATGAAGTAATTGATCGTTCAATAAAATCACACCATAATGGTCAATCTTTGTATAATAATTATGAACACAGATTGTTCACAAAAAATGGAGAATGGAAATGGATTTTATCGCTCAGTAAAATTGTTTCAACTGATAAAGAAGGAAAAGCAATTCGTTTAATTGGAATACATATTGACATTGATGAACTAAAAAATAAAGAAATTCAGTTACAAGCATTAAGTGATGAGTTAATTCATTCGAATAGAGAATTAGAAAAATTTGCTTACATCACTTCACATAATTTAAGAGCACCGGTTGTAAACATCATTAGTTTAATAGAGCTTCTTGATATGAATACGATAGGCGATGCAAACAATAAAATAATTATCGATAAAGTTCAACTATCTGTAAATCGATTAGAAAATACTTTAAACGATTTAATTGAAGTTGTTTCAGCAAAAAAACAAGCGCTTGCACAAAAAACTAAAATTAAAATTTCTGAAGTATGTAATCATGTAATATCAAATCTCGAAAGTCAGTTAATTAAAGTTGATGCGGATATAATGTTAAATTTTGAGGGCAAAGATGAGATTTTATATGTAAGAGGAATATTAGAAAGTGTGCTTCAAAATTTACTCACAAATTCAATAAAATATAGAAACGTAGAGAAGAAATTAAAGATTGAAATAAGCACACATACCGATGCTGAATTCACCTATATTTATGTTAGAGATAATGGAATTGGTTTTGACTCTAACGCCTTAGGGCATAAAATATTTAAATTGTACGAACGATTACACCACCATATTGATGGAAAAGGCTTGGGACTTTATTTAATAAAAACACAAATAGAATCTTTAAACGGTAAAATTGATGTATACAGTAAACCAATGCAAGGCGCATTATTTACGGTTGCATTAAAAAATTAAAGAGATGGATAAATTAAAAAAGGTATTATTAGTTGACGACGATAACATAAATAATTTTATAGTAATTAATAAACTCAGCAGTTTAAATTTAGTAGATAAAATTATAAGTGTAGAAAATGGCCAAGAGGCAATCGATTATTTACATACCTGTATTATTGATGAAGGGGGTATTCCTGAATTAATTTTCTTAGATATAAATATGCCAATTTTAGATGGCTGGGGTTTTTTAGATGCTTTTGAGAAGATAGAAAAAATCCATCAACATAAAACAACTATTTACATGGTATCTTCTTCTGTATATAATGAAGACATTGAGAAATCTAAGAAATATTCAAGTGTAAAAATGTTTATCTCGAAACCTTTAACAAAAGACACACTCTCCGAGCTTATTCAATTGAGAATGACGAATTCTTAATTCGAATTCCACGTTCAAATTCTTCGAATTCTACAATTCCATTTTTATGATCGTGGTACATTAAACATTTCCAGTTCTCTGCAATGGCTTGTTTAGCATATTGATCTCGAAGCTCCATTGCTTTTCTACCGTCAAAATCATATTTCGCAATTATTTTACTAATTACTTGATGTGCTTCTGGCATTACATCGCCACCATAAAAATACTGTGCACCATTTTCTTGTATTTTTATAACTTGGTGATAGGGACAATGCGCCCCGGTTATTTCAAAGAAAATGTTTGGATTTATCCAACCGTCGCCATTCATTAATTGTAGTCCGGAGTACCGCCTCAATTCTTCTAACGGTTCTTTTTTATACGATTTAGATTCTTTGCTTAATGCGAACGCTAACTCGTCTGATTGAATAAAATAATCAGCATTTATAAACGAAGGTTCCCATTTTCCATTTATCTCTTGCATCATGCCACCGGCATGGTCGAAATGCAAATGACTCATAATTACTTTAGTAACTTCATCGGGCTGGTAACCATGTTTGCGTATATTTTCGTGAATCAAGAGTTCATCTTTCTCATTTTTAAAACCTAAACCAGTATCCAACAGAATTAAATCGTTCTGTAATTCTATTAAAAATGGCTGCACGTGCACAAATAAGGAAGCTGGCCTATCTTTAGGATTATGAATTTGGGGATCAAATGGAACAAACTGCTTTGATTGATCTACGGAGTAAAACCCTTCGTTTAAGGCAAAAACTTTTGACATTTATGAATAAAATTCTGTAAATATAGAGTACTAGATTTCTGAGCTTTTTGTATCTTTCGCATTAATACAAAAAAACCTATAGTTAAATTAGTGGTCGCAAAGATATGGAAAAAAGGTGGGTAGAAAATAGATTGTCGGATGAAAAAGTGATATCTCAATTAGCAGATCAGTTAAATATTACTTCCATAATTGCCGAGTTACTAGTAAACAGGGGCATTTCCACATATGAAGAAGCAGAAGCCTATTTCAGACCTCGCATAGAACACCTGCACGATCCCTTTTTAATGAAAGACATGGAGCGTGCCATTGTACGAATAGAACAGGCAATTGCCAATCAAGAAAAAATCTTAATATATGGCGATTATGATGTCGATGGAACCACCTCTGTTGCATTGGTGTTTTCGTTTTTCAAATCAATTTATAGCCACTTAGAGTATTACATACCCGACAGATATAAAGAAGGGTATGGTGTATCTTACGCTGGTATTGATTACGCTCAAGCACAAAACATCACGTTAATAATTGCTTTAGATTGTGGAATTAAAGCGAACCAACATGTTGAGTATGCCAAGGAGCGTAACATTGATTTTATTATAGGCGACCATCATTTACCTGGTGATGAAATTCCTGCAGCTTATGCCGTGCTCGACCCAAAAAGAAAAGATTGCGATTACCCATACAAAGAATTATCGGGTTGTGGAATTGGGTTTAAATTAGTTCAAGCCTATTGCGATAAAAATGATATTCCTTTTGAAAAAATAATTGGGTACTTAGACTTAGTAGCTGTAAGTATTGCTTCAGATATAGTACCTGTTACAGGAGAAAATAGAGTACTCTCCCATTTCGGATTGATACAATTAAATAATAATCCACGCCCAGGCTTAAAAGCCCTCATCAATATAAGTAGTTTAAAAGATATCAGTTTAAACGAAGTGGTATTTTTTATTGGGCCCAGAATAAATGCAGCAGGCAGAATAGATCATGCGCAACATGCGGTAAGTTTATTAATTTCAGAAACCGAAAAAGAAGCGTTTGATTTGTGCGAAGTGGTAAACATTAAAAACAACGAACGAAAAGAATTCGATCAAACCATCACGTTAGAAGCGATAGCTTTAGTAGAACAGGACGAAAGTGCAAAGCATAGAAAATCTACTGTTTTATACAATGCCGAATGGCATAAAGGAGTAATTGGAATTGTTGCTTCTAGGTTAATTGATAAATATTATAGACCAACGATCATCTTAACAGAATCTAATGGCCATGCAGCTGGCTCTGCTAGGTCTGTAAACGGATTTGATATTTACGAAGCCATAAGTGCTTGTAGCGATTTGTTAGATCAATACGGAGGACATAAATACGCCGCAGGTTTAACTATGCAAATAGAAAATATACCTGCATTTATAGAAAAGTTTGAACGCATAGTAGCGAATACCATTGCCGACGATTCTTTACATCAAGAAATAGACATAGAATCTGAAATGATTTTATCAGATTTTGATTCTAAGTTTTATCGAATACTCAAACAGTTCGCACCGTTTGGACCAGGAAATATGCGACCTGTATTTTTATCAAAACAAGTTCGATTAGCAAGCGAGCCAAAATTGATTGGAAAGAATAATGCAAATCATTTAAAATTTACAATTGTACAAAATGGAAGTTTTAGTTTTGATTGTATTGCATTTGGACTTGGGCATTATAAAAAACTAATGGAAGAAGCAGATTCGTTTGATATTTGTTATACCATAGAAGAAAATACTTGGAGAGATAAAACAAGTATTCAATTAAATATAAAAGACATTCGAATAAACCAAAACTATGTTGGAGCTTAGAGCAGAAAACTTAATAAAAACTTACAAAAAAAGAACCGTAGTAAACAATGTTTCTTTTAATGTAAAACAAGGTGAGATAGTTGGTTTACTTGGGCCTAACGGTGCAGGCAAAACAACATCCTTTTACATGATTGTTGGATTAATTAAACCAAACGAAGGTCATATTTATTTACAAAATGGCGACGTATCTGAAGACATTACCTCTCAACCCATGTATAAGCGTGCGCAAAAAGGAATTGGGTATTTAGCGCAAGAAGCATCGGTATTTAGAAAGCTTACGGTTGAAGAAAACATATTGGCTATTTTACAAATGACCGATTTGAAAACATCTGAACAAAAAGATAAATTAGAAGAATTAATAAACGAATTTAGCTTGCAAAAAGTTCGAAAAAACAGAGGCGATTTATTATCGGGTGGTGAAAGAAGAAGAACAGAGATTGCAAGAGCTTTAGCGGCAGATCCTTATTTTATTTTGTTGGATGAGCCCTTTGCAGGAGTTGACCCAATTGCAGTTGAAGAGATACAAACGATTGTGGCAAAATTGAAAAATAGAAACATTGGTATTTTAATTACCGACCATAATGTACAAGAAACATTGTCGATTACAGATCGCGCCTATTTATTATTTGAAGGTTCTATCTTAAAATCAGGAACAGCAGAAGAACTTGCAGCCGACGAACAAGTGAGGAGGGTATATTTAGGAAAGAACTTTGTATTACGTCAAAAACACATCAACAGCTAATTATGTCATTCGTAAACACCGTTCTATCTTGGGTAATGAAAAAAAGGATTCATCAAATTGAGTTCTTTATGAAATACCCGTATGAAGTGCAAGAGGAATGGCTACATAGCCTAATTCTCACTTCAAAATATACAGAATGGGGGAAAAAATACGATTATAAAAGTATAGAATCTGTAGAAGAATTTAAGCGCAGAGTACCTATACAAAACTACGATACCTTGAAGCCATATATTGAACGTATGTTGCAAGGAGAGCAAAATGTTTTGTGGCCTTCAGAAATAAAATGGTTTGCAAAATCGTCGGGAACAACGAGTGATAAAAGTAAGTTTATCCCTGTTAGTACAGAATCATTAGAAGAATGCCATTACAAAGGTGGCAAAGATTTACTTTCTATTTATTGCCATAACAGACCCGAAACAAAAATATTTACAGGCAAGTGTTTAGTATTGGGTGGTAGTCATCAAATAAATCATTTAAACGAAGAATCGCAGTACGGAGATTTGTCGGCTGTGTTAATTAAAAATTTACCTATTTGGGCTGAGTTTCATCGCACTCCCGAATTATCAATTGCATTAATGGATAATTGGGAAGAAAAAATTGAAATGATGGCGAATTCTACCATTCCTGTGAATGTTACCAATATTTCTGGAGTGCCAACATGGACTATCATTTTAGCAAAAAGAATTTTAGAAATTACAGGTAAGGATAATTTATTGGAAGTGTGGCCAAATTTAGAATTGTATTTTCATGGTGCGGTAAGTTTTGCGCCGTACAGAGAGCAATTCAACAAACTTATTCCGAGTAAAGAAATGTATTATTTGGAAACCTATAATGCAAGCGAAGGATTTTTCGGAATTCAAGATCAAGACAAGTCAACAGAAATGTTGTTAATGTTGGATTATGGGATTTATTATGAATTTATTCCGATAGAAGACATAGACCAGGAGTTCCCAAAATCATTAGATTTAAGCGAAGTGGAGTTAAACAAAAACTATGCTATGGTAATTAGTACCAATGCAGGTTTATGGAGATACATGATTGGCGATACCATAAAATTTACTTCATTAGCACCACATCGATTACAAATAACTGGAAGAACAAAACATTTTATAAATGCATTTGGTGAAGAGTTAATTATTGATAATGCTGAAAATGCATTAATTGTTGCGTGTAAAGAAACCAATGCTATTATAAAAGAATACACAGCTGGGCCAATTTATTTTGGGGATGCAAACACAGGTGGGCATGAGTGGATTATTGAGTTTGAAAAACATCCAAGTTCTATTGAACTTTTTAACACTACACTCGATAATAGCTTGAAAACATTTAACTCGGATTACGAGGCTAAACGCAAAGGCGACATCGCTTTACAATTTCCAACTATACATGTTGCACCAGAAAATACTTTTTATAACTGGATGAAGAGTAAAGGCAAACTTGGTGGCCAACATAAAGTACCACGCTTAGCTAATACTCGACAGTATATAGATGAAATTTTGCCGAGCATTAATTTTTAGGCTTGCGAACTAAGGCGTTAGAACCGTAAATGCATAAGGTAATGCCTGCTACTGTTTGAGTAGTATTTACGTTCACAAATGGAACCAAAGCTACTCCAAAATCATAAACAGGTTTAAAAATTATTTCAGCTTGAACTTGTATTCCAATACCGAATGATTTTTCACCACTAATAGTCCTTAAGGTATCTGTTGGGTAATAATTGGTATACCCTAGAGATGGGCCCACAAAACCTGCAAATTTCCAGTACTGTTTTTCGACTCTATAAATACCTCTAGAAAACTTGAATTCATGTAAATAAACACTCGCTCCACCAAAGGCTAAATAATTTTGTGTATGTGCACGATACCCTACATTCCACAAACGATCAAGCTTATCAAAATAGTGGTAATCTATACTCATGTTTGCATTTACAAAATTACTGATAGATGGATACACGTTGGGACCGAAACCAAAAGTAACCCAGTTGTTTCGTTCCTTAAATTTATACTCGCCAATATAATATTCTAAAAACTCTTTTGTTTTTTTTTCAGCGGGTACTAATTCGGGTTTTTGTGCATACACATTTATGCAATAAACAAATCCTATCAAAAAAAATGCAAGACTTTTATTAAACATTATGAACTAAATTTTTCTTTGGAAAAACAAGTGAAGCTACTATACTCAAAGTTAAAATAGCTACAATAACAATTAAAGAATGTACCGTTTCAAAGCCAATACTGTGCAACCAATCGTGCGCCAACATTTTTACGCCGATAAAAGTTAATAAAAAGGCAAGCCCCACTTTTAAATAATGAAATTGGTGTATCACATTTACTAATAAAAAGAACATTGACCTCAATCCTAAAATTGCAAAAATATTAGAGAAGAATACAATGTAAGGATCTTTGGTTACTGAAAATATAGCGGGAATTGAATCTACTGCAAAAATTAAATCAGTAAACTCAATTACAATCAAAACTATAAATAATGGAGTAACCATTTGTACACCTTTACGTTTTATAAAAAAGTTTTTACCTACATATTTAGGGTATACTTTAAATATTTTAGAGGCAAATTTTACTGCCGGATTGTTTTCTGTCTCAATTTTATCTTCGTCATTTCTTTTTACAAACATCATAACGCCTGTATAAACTAAAAACGCACCGAAAATATAAAGAATCCATTCGAACTCCCTAATCATGGTAGCTCCAAGAAATATAAACAAGAAACGCATTAGAATGGCACCTAGTATTCCCCAAAACAATACACGGTGATAATATTTTTCGCGTACATTAAAGGCTGTAAAAATTAATACTATTACAAAGATGTTATCTACAGAAAGTGCATATTCTATTAAGTAACCTGTAATGAATTCGAGTGCTAAATTATTTTTATATATTTCTAAACTTGCAATAAAATCAGCAGGCACTAAACTTATGTTGTGTTTATTGGCTATGGTAATTTCTTGCAGGCGTTCCATAGTGCTTATTCCATGTATCCACTCTCCGTGCAAGCTTATAAGTACATAAAAACCCAATGCGCAACACACCCAAATTAAACTCATTATAAGGGCTTCTTTGTATTTAATAATATGATCTTTTTTATTAAATACTCCTAAATCAAAAGCAAGCATCAACACAATAAAAACTGCAAAACCCGCTATAAATAGTATTTCATTACTCATGTTATTTTTTTCTTTCTGTTGTATACTTTACTAATTCTTCTAATGATCCTCTTGCATTGTTATCTGGGAAACTATCTAATAAAGAAAATGCTTTTTGTTGAAATTCAAGCATTTTTTCTTCTGCATAGTCCAAACCTTTTTCTGCTCGCACAAAGTCAATTACTTCTTGTACTTTATCTGCTTCTTCGTTGTGATTTTTCACCAAATTAATAATATGTCTTTTTTGTTTGGTGTTCGTATTGTTTAATGCATAGATAAGAGGAAGTGTAATTTTTTTCTCTTTAATGTCTATTCCCTTTGGCTTACCAATATCGTCGTAACCGAAGTCTAATAAATCATCTTTTATTTGAAAAGCCATGCCAATGTACTCCCCAAAAAGTTTCATTTTTGCTATTACTTCCTCTGTAGCATTTGCAGAGGCAGCACCACTGGCACAACAGGAAGCAATTAAGGAAGCTGTTTTCTGACGAATAATTTCGTAATAAACATCTTCTACAATATCCAATCTTCTTACTTTTTCGATTTGTAAAAGTTCCCCTTCACTCATTTGTTGTACAGCATCTGAAACTATTTTCAACACTCTGTGCTCGTTATTTTCTACTGAAAGTAACAAGCCTTTTGCCAATAAAAAATCGCCTACAAGTACTGCAATTTTATTTTTCCAAACTGCATTTATAGAGAGAAATCCTCTCCTTTCATAAGCATCGTCTACAACATCATCATGCACTAAGGTTGCGGTATGCAAAAGTTCTACAAGCGCAGCTGCTCGGTGGGTAGATTCTGAAATGCCTCCACAAAGTTGAGCTGAAAAAAACACGAACATTGGTCGCATTTGTTTGCCTTTGCTTTTGTAAATGTAATGCGTAATTCTATCCAGCAATGGAACAGAGCTCTTCATCGAAGATTTGAATTTCTCTTCGAAAGCATTCAGTTCATTTTCTATGGGTTTACGAATTGTATTTAAATCGAGCATTTTTAAACGTAAGGCATGCAAAATAACAAGAAAATCCCGCAAATTGCGGGATTTTACATTATAATTTTATTAAAATTAGAGTACTGTATTCCAAGAGAATATATCTTCTTCTTGGCCAGTTCTAATGTTCATTAATTTGTGTTTAACCCTCATCATAAAAGTATCATTGGTAGCAGGAGCCAATGTATAATCATTTCCTTCAATGTTGATGTGTTCTATGGGTGCAACCACTGCTGCAGTTCCTGCACCAAAAGCTTCTTGCAATTTCCCAGACTTCATCCATTCTTCTAACTCCACAATACTTACTTTACGCTCTTCATGTTTCATCCCAAGCGTATCGGCTAATTGCAAAATAGAATCGCGCGTTACACCGTCTAAAATAGAATCAGAGGTTGCAGGTGTAATTAATAAATTATCTACTACGAACATTATGTTCATGGTTCCAGATTCTTCAATATATTTATGCTCTTTACCATCTGTCCATAGAACTTGGTCATAGCCTTGCTCCTTCGCTAATTTTGCTGGGTAAAATGATGCCCCGTAATTACCTGCACATTTAGCAAAACCAGTTCCGCCCTTTATTGCTCTAGCGTAGTGTGTTTCTACTTTTAGTTTCAAAGGCTTTCCGTAATACGGGCCAACGGGACCGCCGAAAATGATGAACTTATATTCTTCTGCAATTTTTACTCCGAATCTTGCTTCAGAAGCAAATACAAATGGTCTTAAATATAAAGAATGACCTTCGCCATCTGGAATCCAATTTCTATCCGTATCTACCAACTTCTTTAAAGCTTCTTTGAATAAGAAATCCGGAACAGTTGGCATGCACATTCTGTCTAATGATTTATTAAATCTTTGTAAATGCTTTTCAATTCTATAAATAGAAACCTTGCCATCTTTCATTTTAAAAGCCTTCATACCTTCGAACACACTTTGCCCATAGTGTAAGGCTAAGGTGGCTGGGTTTAAGGTAAGATCACTGTAAGGTATTACTCGAGGGTTGTGCCATTCGCCATCGTAGTAATCTGCGATGAACATGTGGTCTGATATTACTGCCCCAAATTCGTTTTGCTCTACTAAATCTTTGCTTATTTTAGATGTAGTAGTTCTTAGCACACTGATTTCCTCTAAATTGGTCATGTGTTTGTTTGTGTTTGTGCTACAAAAATGCGAAAATTTAGTGGGATATTCTGATTTTTTTGGAAATCATCTATCTGTAAATCAAGTTACTACAAAACACAGGAATTTACTTATTGGGTAATATAATAAAATTTGGGCCTAGGAATACTTTTCAATTTTTTCGAAAATATCATTAAAAACGAATGGTTTTGTGATAAAATCTGAGGCCCCAAGTGCTAATGCTTTTTCTTTTTCGGTAATTTCAGCTCGAGCACTAATAAAAATTAAAGGGATGTGTTTATGTTTATCAGAAGCTTTTAAATGTGCTAAGAATTCGAGTCCGTTCATCTCTGGCATCATCAAATCACACAATATAATAGTGGGTGCAAACAAATCTAATTGCGATAATGCTACCTTACCATTTGGTACACCTATTGTTTCTATGCCTTTGAGCTCCATCATTTCTATAATGTTCTCTCGAATAGAGGATTCGTCTTCGATGATTAATATTTTCATAAATTAATGAGTAGATATTTCACCTCTTAAATTTTCTGTTAATTTTTGCTTGATGATTGCCTTATCGCTATAGTTGCCAAATAAGAACATTAATTTAGTTATGGCAGCTTCAAATGTAATATCATGACCAGAAACAACTCCAATTTCTGATAAGTGTTTGCTTGTTTCGTACCTCCCCAATTGCACAGTACCTCCAGCACATTGCGTAATGTCGTAAATTAACAATCCTTTTTCAGAAGCTTTATTTAATAGGTTTATGAACCAAGATTCTGTAGTTGTATTGCCCACACCAAATCCTTCCATTAAAATAGCATCAATTGTTGGAGTATTTAAAACTGCCTCCACATATTTTTCTGAAATACCTGGAAATAATTTTAAGCTAGCAATTGTACCTGAAAAATCAGTATGAACAACGAGCGGTTTTTCGGGAATAGGTAAAATATAATCTAAATTGAATTTAATATCTACGCCAGCTTCAGCTAAGATTGAATAATTTGGACTTTTAAACGCATCAAATTTATCAGCGTGCATTTTTGTTGATCTACATCCTCTAAATAAATGATAATCAAAATAAATACATACTTCTGGAACTGTTGCATTACCATCTGAATTTTTAGAAGCCGCTATCTCTAAAGCCGTAATTAAATTTTCTTTCGCATCTGTTCTAATCTCTCCTATCGGTAATTGTGAGCCTGTTAATACTATTGGCTTGCCTAAGTTTTCAAACATATAAGATAATGCAGAAGCTGTATAGGCCATGGTATCCGAACCATGTAAAATTACAAATCCGTCGTATTTTGTATAGGAAGCAGCAATTAATACTGCAATTTTTTTCCAATCAGCCGGACTCATATTAGAAGAGTCGATTAATGGGTTGAAAGATATTACATCTAAATGATATCCTAATCGGTTTAATTCAGGAACATTGTTTTTTATGTTATCAAAATCAAATGGGATTAACTGCCCATTATTATCTTGAACCATCCCAATGGTACCACCTGTATAAATTATTTGAATTCTAACCATTCTAATTAATGCTTAATAATTAGCACTCCATGTGCATTCAACATTATTGTCAACTTGTTTAATTTCAAATTTACAATTAAATAAATCAGATATACGATTTACTATATACAAACCTAAACCTAAACCTTGTTGTTCATTATTTTTTCTTTCATATTATAAATTTGAAGGAATAGTAATTAAAAATGAACTGCCACTATTTTCTATAGAATTTACTTGAATACTCCCGTTATGTAAGTCAAGGAAATATTTTACAACCACTAAGCCTAAACCAGTACCAGGTAAATTGACAATGTTTGACGCTCTAAAAAAGGAAGTAAATAATTTAGCTTGATCTTTTTGTGGTATACCTATGCCAAAATCTTTTACTTCTATAGATACGTTACTATCTGTGAGCACGACATTAATATCAACTACTTTTTTATCAACAGAATATTTAATAGCGTTGGATACTAAATTACTCAATACATGGTGAATCATGTTTTGATCAATATTCATCATAATTTTTTCTTCTTTCACATTCACATTTATGGTAAAATCAGAAAATGCGTGTTCATGTATAACATCGCGAATAATTAACATTAAATCATTTTTCTCAAAAGTTGCAGAAATTCCACCCGATTCAATTTTACTAATTAAGAGTACTTCGTTCATCAACTCGGTCATTCTCTTTATTTGTTCATTTACTTTATTAGTATGATTAAATATTCTATCAAATAATGCTTTATCAGATTTTTCAGAAATCATTTTTATCAACTCAACACTTGAGGAAATGGTTGCGAGTGGTGTTCTAAATTCATGAGATACCATTCCGACAAATTTAGATTTTAACTCATTCAATTCTTTCTCACGTTGCATCGCAATTTTAAATTGCTCTTCTACTTTCTTTCTATCTGTAATATCACTTGCTGTTCCTCTGTATCCTATTATTTCACCTTGTAAATATATCGCTTCCAAGAAAACACTTAATACTTTTATTCCATCAATAGTGGTAACTTCATATTCTTTCTCTTTAAAAGATTTGGTAGTTTGAAGCAAGTCTTTAAAAGTTATTTGAACTTTATTGTAATCTATTTCAAAAAAGTAATCCGAATAGTTCTTATTAAGGCAAGCTTCCGACTTATAACCAGTAATAATTTCCCAAGCGGGATTTAAAAACGTAAAATTACCATTCACATCAAGGTTAAATATGATGTCGTGTAAATTATTTACTAAATCTTTGTATTTCTGTTCACTTTGTTGAAGTTGCATTTCATATTGTATACGTTTGGTAATATCTACTCCACAACCAACTACAACTTTCAAACTAGCATCTTCGTTAAAAACGGGCTTCATCTTCCTTAAGATGTATTGTTTTTCCCCATTTTTAGTGATGAATGATTCTTGGAATTCAAGCTCTTCAGCATTATTATTGCTTATTACATTGTTAAATAAATTCCTCCTGTATTCAGCATCTTTTAAAGGTTTATTTTTTTCTTTTACATAATCAAAATCATCTTTGCCTATAATCCACTTTCGGGTTTCTTTATTTGGCACCGCGATTTTATTAACAAAAAGATATTGATGTTTATCATTAAATACTGCAACATCTACTGGAAGAGAATTTAAGATATCTTCGTAGAACATCTTTTGTTGCTCTATTTTTTTATTTAGAAGATAGGTTTGGGTTATAATTTTGTACGACCACATATGACCTATGTACTCTTCGTTTTTGAAAATTGGTATATAATCTCGTTGAAGTACAGTATTATCTTTCATAATCAATACTTCATCAACTACTTTTACTCTATTTGATAATAATTCATTGATATCATCAACAAATTTTTGTTCATCAATAAAAAGTACTTTATTATATTCGGCTGCTTGAGAGCAATCAGCACCAATAAGATCATTTGGGTCTGCCTCTATATTGAATAAGTCGCAAAATGCTTTGTTTACGAATTCTATTTGTCGTTGGCTATTCTCTAATAACATTGCTGTATTAGATTCATTTAATACAACGTTCATTCTGTAAAACTTCAATTGCGTTTGCTCCACAATTTTATATTTTTAGTGCAAATATTTTAGAATATATTGTTTAGATTAATTTTCACTCATTTACTTTATCATTTTTGCCATTAATTCTGCTTTAGAATTAATGCCTAGTTTAGTATAAATGTGTTTTAAATGTTGATTAATTGTAAACGTTGTAACGAACAATCTGTCTGCAGCTTCTTTATAAGTTAAACCTTCTGCAAGAAGTTCAACTAATTCAAATTCTCTTTTGGTGAGTAAGCCTTTTAATTCATCAATTGGATTATGACGGTAATCTGCAATAAGATGTCTTGCAGCATTTGGTGAAATAGAAAAACCTCCCTCAATTACAGATTCAATAGCTTTTTGAATTTCAAACATGCTTGCGGTTTTAAGAATGTATCCACTTGCACCCAATTTCAATAAATCTTTAACAAACCCTTCATTGTCATATGCTGATAACACCATTATGTGTGAGTTAGGAAATCTTTTCTTAATCATTGGAAAACCATCTACTCCATTGATCCCTTTTAGGTTTATATCGAGTAAAATTACGTTTGGGCTAACTGATTTAGAATCTAATAAATCTTCAATTCCATCGAACATCCAAAGGATTTCAAATTGACCAGTTAGATTTAGGTACTCTGAGTAGTTTGCACGTAAATCTATGTTGTCTTCTACTATTCCAATTTTTATCATATCGTTTGTATAAAAAAAAAGCAGCTAAGCACATTTGTGATGACTTTAGCTGCTAATTAAATTTACTTACGCTCTCATCACTAATTTGGGTATTTTTTAAATCCTAGCAATACCTTAAACTAGTATTTTTTCAAATAATGTAACCAGTTATTCACTAAATATACGTTAATGAACTAAGAAATACAATTGGAATGTATTTAAATGCAATATCATCGCCCTTAAAAATTCATATCATTTAACACTTATCATATAACAATTGTAAATGTTGTTCCTTCACCCAGTATACTCTTTACTTTAATTTCTGCGTTGTTTAATGCTAAAAATTCTTTAACAATTGCTAATCCCAATCCTTTACCTTCTATACTTCCAGAATTGGAGGCTTTATAAAAAGATTGAAATAAATTCTGTATTTCATTTTCAGGAATTCCTATTCCATTATCAACTACCTCTAAATAAAGTCGCTCTTCATGTTTATATAATTTAACTTGAGGATTACTGTTAGAATATTTAAAAGCCATAGATAATAAATTTAATATGGCATGAGAGATTATTAGAACATCAATAAAATCGATGAAATAGAATTAAAAATAAATAGCTTATTTATAGCCATTTATTACTAGAATTATTATTATAGTATTGAGTAATACTGAAGTAAAATAGGATTTTATACTCCAAAAATTGTGAGGGCATTATTACTTGTAATATTTGCTACTTCATCCAAAGAGCAGTTTTTTACATCCGAAAGTTTTTCGGCTACATGTAATAAGTACGAACTTTCGTTCGGTTTACCTCTATGTGGAACCGGACTTAAATAAGGGGAATCCGTTTCGAGTACAATATGTTTTAAGTCGATGTTTTTAATGGCTTCTGCTAAACCTGAATTTTTATAGGTTAACACTCCACCTATTCCTAAATAAAATCCAAGGTCAATAATTTTATTTGCCTGTGTTTCTGTTCCACTGAAGCAATGAAAAATACCTTTTAGTAATTCATCTTTCTCTGCCAATAAAATTTCATAAATTTCATCGAAGGCATCTCTACAATGTATTACAATTGGGAGTTTGCGAGCTTTTGCCCAATTTATTTGAGTTCTAAATGCTTTTTTTTGTTCTTCAATAAAAGTTTTATCCCAATACAAATCCATTCCAATTTCGCCAATCGCAATTACTCTTTTTTCATCAATATAATTCTGAATAAAAGTTAGCTCTTCTTCAAATTTTTCGTTTACCGAACAAGGGTGTAAACCCATCATTGGAAAACATGTATTCGGATATAAATCGCAAAGAGAAAACACATCAGGCACCGATTGTGAATCGATGTTTGGGAGGTAGAATTTTTGAACTCTGTTGTGTTGAGCTCGGTGCATCATAGCCCCGATTTGCTCGCGCATTTCGGGGATGTATAGATGTGTATGTGTATCTGCTAAAAACATTATTGCACACTAACTAACTCTACTTCGAAAGTTAATGGTGCAAATGGAGGAATTACACCTCCTGCGCCTCTAGCGCCATAAGCAATGTTTGAAGGGATTATCAACAAAGCTTTTCCACCTTCTTTTAATAATGCAATTCCTTCGTCCCAGCCTTTAATAACCATTCCTTTTCCTAATTGAAATTCAATAGGATCGTTACGGCCTAATGATGAATCGAATTTTGTACCGTCTAATAATTTACCAGTGTAATGTACACGTACAGTTTTGCCAGCCTCTGCTTTAGCACCTGTACCTTCTGCATACATCACGTATTTTAATCCTGATGGTGTAGTAACAGGAGTTAATTTATTATCGGCAATGTATTTATCAATTAAAATAGTTTCTTCCATACTTTTTTCTTTTTCAACTTTAATTTCTTCTGCTCTCAATGTTTCATCGTTTGTAATTCTGATTGCTTTAACTGTGAATTTTAAATCAGATCCTGGCTTAATAAATTCTGGCAATGGCATGTTAAATGTTTTGGTAAACATAGAGTCTGCACTAAACAAAAACAATGCACTATCTCCTGCAGTTAACACTGTTAAGGCATCCATTAAGTCGCCTTTAAAACTTGGCTTTGCAACTTTTAATTGTATTGGGCCACCCATTTTCCAGCTATCAAACAATACAGAATCTTTATCAGTAGCATATTTAATTTGTAAAAAAACAATGTCGTCTAATTTAATTTTATCGCCTTTGTTTGCTTTTACTATCGAGTAACGAACACCTTTGTCCGTTTTTTTATAAGTTACTTTTTGTGCAAATACTACCGTGCTTATGCATAGTAATACTACGAGTCCAATTAATTTTCTCATTGTTATTTAGCTTTTTTAATATTCACAAATTCTACATCAAATACTAAGGTAGAAAAAGCTGGTATTGCACCGTTTCCTACTGCACTTGGACCGTATCCTAAAGCTGATGGAATAATTACCGTAGCTTTAGTTCCTTTGGTAAGGGTTGTAAATGCTTCGTCCCATCCTTTAATTACCATGCCTTGACCTACAGGGAATTCAATTGGTTTGCCATTGTCTAGTGACGAATCAAATTTATTACCGTTTAATAATTTACCAGTGTAATGTACTACAACCGTATCACCAGCAACTGCTTTATCAGCACCTCCTTGTTTGGTAATTACATATTGTAAACCGCTGGCAGTTTTTGTAGTGGTTAATTTATTATCAGCAATGTATTTCGCAATGTTTACAGATTCTAAAGCTGATTGCTTTTCGGCTTCGGCTTTCATTTCTGTTTCTAATTGTTCTTTGCTTTGTACTTTATCAACTTTTACGATGAACGTTAAATAACTTCCTGCTCTAATAAATTCTGGACGAGGGAAGTTGAATGTTTTTTCGAATAATGAATCTGCATTTAATAAAAATGTTGCAGAATCTTTTTCGCTTAATAATGTCAACCCGCTCATTAAGTCGCCTCTAAATGTTGGCTCTGTAACCATTAATTTAACAGGTTGCCCCATTTTGTATGTATCAAATAATACAGAGTCAGAATCTGTGCGATATACCATTTGTAAAGTAACAACGTCACCTACCTTAATTTTTTCACCCGAATTTTCGGTATGAATTTGATATTGCAATCCATCATCAGATGTTTTAAATCCATCCGAACATGCTTGAAATAATGTTACTGCAACAGCAGCCGCGATTAATAATCTTTTTGTCATTTTTATTTTTTCTTATATGTTACAATGTTAATAAATATTGATATTCTGGCAATACTTCTAAAAACTTTTTTACGGTGTTTTCTAAGGATTCTTTAGAGGCTCCTCCTGCCGCATTTCTATGCCCACCCCCTTCAAAATATTTTTTCGCAATTTCATTTGCCGGAAATTCACCTTTTGATCTAAAAGATAATTTACGCAACTCCCCTCTATCAATTACCAATACCGCTAGTTTTATTCCGTGTATGGATAATGCATAATTCACAATCCCTTCTGTATCTCCCGTAACGATATGGTATTGTTTCAGCAAATCTTGTTCGATGGAAATATATGCAGTATTATATTCTGGCAAAACAGTCATTCTCTCTCCTAACACTCGCCCTAAAAACTTCAACCTGTTTTCAGAATTCGTATCGTATATTAATTCATGTATGTGCGAATTGTTTGCACCTGCATCAATTAAATCTGCAATTATACGGTGCACCTTAGAAGTTGTACTCGGGAAACGGAACGAACCAGAGTCGGTCATTATCCCTGTATACAAACAAGTAGCCACATCAACATTTATATGATCAGTTAATTCTAATTCAACTATTAAACGATACACCATCTCTGCAGCTGCACAAGCGGTTGTATCCCAATACCTAAAATCTTCAAAGCCTTCCGGCTCTAAATGATGGTCGATCATTGCTTTTTTAGCATTTGAATTACGTACTAATTCACCTAATTCATTTATTCTGCTAAGTGTATTAAAATCTAAGCAAAAAATCCAATCGGCATTGGCTACTAATTCTGCAGCTTTAATTGCATCTTTTGTAAAGTCGATTACTTCGGGGTTCCCAGGCATCCAATGTAAAAAATAAGGATAATCTGTTGGGGTAACTACGTGTACCTCATGACCCAAAGAGCACAAGAAATGGTAAAGCCCTAGAGAAGAGCCCATGGCATCTCCATCTGGTTTATGATGTGTGGTAATTACAATCTTTTTGCTTTCTGCTAATTCCTCGCGGAGTTCTTTTAAAGTCATCATTTTTGTGAAGAGGAACAAAACTATCATTTTTTTAACAAATTATTTAATTAACCTTTCGTTAATTAGCTTATTACGTAATTGTTCTTATTTTTGCGACGATTTAAAGAAATAAAATGCAAACGAACAGAACATTTACAATGATTAAGCCAGACGCTGTGGCAAACGGACACATCGGGGCTATTATCGATCAAATTACAAAAGCTGGTTTCAAAATTGTGGCAATGAAGTACACTTCATTAAGCCCAGAAATGGCTGGCCTATTTTATGATATCCACCGCGAACGTCCTTTTTTCAACGATTTAGTAAGCTTTATGAGCTCAGGACCAATAGTAGCAGCTATTTTAGAAAAAGACAATGCCATTGAAGATTTCCGTAAATTAATCGGAGCTACAGATCCTCAAAAGGCAGAAGTTGGAACAATCCGTCAGAAATTTGCAAAATCTATTGATGCAAATGCGGTACACGGTTCAGATTCTGATGAAAATGCACAAATCGAAGGAAACTTTTTCTTCAGTGCGTTTGAAAGAGCCTAGTTAGTGTACTAGTGGTTAGTGTGCTAGTGTGCTAATTATGGCACTGTGTTGCTTATTAGTACACTAGCATACTAGCACACTAGCACATTATTAATAATCTCTTTGCCGGCTTCTTCGTTTACTCGCTTTATAATGAGGCCTTTCATCATTTGTAATTCTTGGGCAATTATAGAGGAGTTTACGGTTAAGTACAAGGTTTTATGTTTTACGAACATTTTTTCGGTTCGCTGAGCAATCATTTTACCCACAATTTCTTCCCAACGCTGTTTTACTTGTTCAAAATGATAACGATCGGCCAAATGGTAATGCTCCATTAAGGCTTCAATCGCATCTTTAAGTGTAAGTTCATTGCTTTTCCTTCTCATTTGTTCGCTTCTACCGTTCCTTTGTCAATGCTAAAGATACGTGCGTCCACCCCTATTTCTTCAAAAATTCTTTGCACACGATTTTTCTCCGTATCCGTAATAAATATTTGTCCGAAGGCATCCTCACTCACCATGGCTAATAATTTTTTTATTCGCGCTTCGTCTAATTTATCGAAAATATCATCTAATAATAATAAGGGCTTATACCCCTTTTTTAGTTGAAGATATTTGTAATGGGCCAATTTTAAGGCAATTAAATACGATTTCTGTTGTCCTTGAGAACCGAATTTTTTAAGTGGATATTCTCCCAATTTAAATTCTAAATCGTCTTTATGTGTGCCGTAATTACTGCGTTGTGTAATTACATCTTTGCGGGTATTTTTCGTTAATAAATCTAAAATCTGATGTTCATTCAATTGAGATTCGTAGGCTATAGAAACTTCTTCCATACCAGATGAAATACGTTGGTAAAGCTCATTAAACAAAGGGATGAACTCGTCTATAAACTGTTTTCTTTTGGCGTAAATTTTTTCGGCATATTGAGCTAATTGATGATTAAATACTTCTAGTACGGTTTCATCATAGCCCGGGTTTTCACTCATCTTTTTTAACAATGCATTTCTATTCTGAAGTATTTTATTGTAATAAATTAGATCGTCGAGGTAATGGTTATCGACTTGAGAAATTGCACCATCAATAAATTTTCTACGTTCTTCACTTCCTTCTAAAATTAATTGCTGATCGGAAGGTGAAATCATCACCAAAGGATATAATCCGATATGGTCTGCTAAGCGCTGGTATTCTTTTTGGTTTCTTTTAAATTGCTTTTTATGATTTTTCTTAAAACCACAATACACATTTTGTATTTCTGCGTCGACCTCAAAATCGCCTTGAATGACAAAAAAGGCTTCTTCATGAAAAATGGATTGAGAATCGATGGGGTTAAAGAAACTTTTACATAAACATAAATAATGGATGGCATCCAAAATATTCGTTTTACCGGCGCCATTATGGCCTGTAAAACAGTTCACCCCCGACGAAAATTGAAGATTCGCTTCGCGGTAGTTCTTAAAATTGATGAAAGATAGTACTGAAAGATGCATTTTGAGCCTCAAATATACCCATTTGAACTAAATTTAGGAGAATTTTAACGCTTACTTGTATGTATGCTCGAAAAACGTATTTTTGCAAACCTTAGGATTAATAAAAAGACATGTCAGCAGAACAGGAAAACAACCCAATTGGAGAACAATTTACAAAAGCAGAAGGCTTTGTAGTTGAGAATAAAAAGAGTTTATTAGTTATTGGCGGTACAATTGTAGCGTTAATACTATTATATGTAGGGTATCAAACCTTAATTATAAACCCACGCGAGAAAGAAGCAGCCGGACAAATGTTCATGGCAGAAAAGTATTTCGAGCAAGATTCATTAGACAAAGCAATTAATGGTGATGGTAACTTTTTAGGATTCGCAGCTATTGCTGATGAATACGGAAGTACAAAAGCAGGTGCAATTGCACATTACTATTTAGGTTATGCATATTTACGTCAGGGGCAATACGAACTTGCAATTGAATCATTAGAAGAATTTAATTCTGCAGATGAAGTGTTGCAAACTCTTGCATACAGTGGCATTGCAGATGCTTACTTAGAATTAAATAAGTTGGAAGATGCAGTAAGTTTTTACAAAAAAGCAGCTGCAAAAAGTAAAGATCAATTTACAACACCAGTAGTATTAATGAAATTGGGCATGACATACGAAATGATGAACGAGCCACAAAAAGCATTAGAGAATTACGAAAAAATTAAAAAAGAATATACTGAATCTACAGAGGCAAGAGATATTGAGAAATACATTGCTAGAGCTTCGGCAAAAATTTAATTAAAATTTAACCAAATTTGATAAGCATCGTGTCTACACGATGCTTATTTTTTTTTACTTTTACTTCTATGTCATCTATAAATAAAAACTTATCAGATTTTAGTCATATGCAAGTTCCGAGTGCACAAGACTATCGTTTCGGAATTGTAGTGGCTGAGTGGAATGCAGAAATTACGGGGGCATTACTAGAGGGCGCCATCAATACTTTGAAAAAATATGGAGCAAGTGAAGCTAAAATTGATGTTTTCCCGGTTCCAGGGAGTTTCGAATTAAGCTCTGGCGCATATATTTTAGCCGATTCGGCAAAATATGATGCTATTATAGCCTTAGGATGTGTAATCCAAGGAGAAACCCGCCATTTCGATTTTATTTGCAATGCTGTAGCGAATGGAATTACAGAAGTAAGCCATAAAACAGGTATTCCTGCAATTTTTGGGGTTTTAACTACTGATAATTTAGAACAAGCAAAAGACAGAGCAGGAGGCAAACACGGCAATAAAGGAGCGGAAGCAGCCGTTACTGCTATTAAAATGGCCGAATTAAAATCGAATTTTTAATTCCACGTAAAAATAAATACATTTGTATAAAGTTGAAAAAATGAAAAAGATAATCGCAGCTGTAATTTTAGCAAGTTTTGTAATGATAGGCTTGAGCGCTTGCTCTGGTCGCCAAGGTTGCCCAGCAATGTCTGACAGTTACAAATACTCAGGTCGTTCTCGCGGAGTTTGGAGATAATGATGAATTGGATTCCCTTAGAAACTGAGGAACAAATCGACATTATTAAAAGCCAATCAGAATCGTCTGTTATTTTTAAACATAGCACCCGTTGCCATATAAGCAACATGGTAATGCGTTATTTTGAAAAAGAATGGAAGGCATTGGACGGTGTAAATGTGTACTACCTCGACTTAATTGCTTACCGAAATTTATCAAACAAAGTGGCGGAAACATTCCAAGTACACCACGAATCTCCTCAAGTTATTGTAGTTAAAAATGGTGAGTGTATTTTAGATGCATCACACCAAGATGTTTCTGCACAAGAAATTGCAGAAATACTTGTTACCAATTAAAGCTCCAGGATTGAATTAATTCTGGATGTAAACTTTTTGCCACTGGGCAATTCCTAGCCGTATTTTCAATTATTTTTCGCTCTCTATCATCAAAATTACTACCTTCTGGGAAATAAATCTCCACTTGTATCTCTCCTACCCTGCGCGGGTCTGATTTCATTATTTTGGTGATGTCTATTTTAGTGCCACGCAATCGTAGTTCGAAACCATGTGTTCTGGCAGCAATGCCAACTACCGTTATCATACAGCTGCCTAATGATGCCGCTAATAAATCGGTTGGCGAAAACGATTCTGCCTTTCCTTGGTTATCTAGAGGTGCGTCGGTTAATAAACGAGTGCCAGAATAAATATGCTCTGCCTCCGTTCTTAATTCGTCGATGTAGTGAGTTTGAATGGTAATCATGATTGAGTTGTGAATTGTGAGTTGTGAATTGTGAGTTTAGGTACTTAATTACAAAATTTCGACTATTCGATTGTTCGAAAATTCGACCTTTCGACTCTTCGACAATTCGAAAATAATGTTTAATATTGAATATGCGAACAACATTGTTCTATACTTCCTTTTTAGTGCTTGTACTGTTGAGTACAACGAAGCTTGTTATTTCGCAGAACATACCACAAATAGAGGGTGCTGGCATTAAACCTGATGAAGACACCCGCTTTGTATACAAAAAAGAATGGTCGGGTGGTGGAACCATCAGCAACAGAGGTTTCGGTCTCATTTTACGGCACGCAATCATCACACAAAATTTTTTAAAAATTCAGTTTGAAACAGAAATATCCAACATCAAACATCCAAAAGAATTTAAAACTTCTAACCCATATTTCAATAATTCTAAACTATATGTGTACGGGAAACAAAACTCTTTGTACAACATAAGAACTGGAGTTGGAACTAATTTGTTGGTATTTGATAGAGCACCGAAAGAAGGCGTAGAAATTAGTGCAACCTTTATGGGCGGTATCTCTTGGGGTTTATTGAAGCCCATTTATTTGGAAATTATAAAAGACAGCGGAAATCCTTTTAATCCAGACATTGTATCTGAGAAGTTTGACAAATTTCAACACAACGAATCGAACATTTTAGGGTACTCTGGGTTTACTAGAGGATTCGACGAATTAAGTTTGAATACTGGATTGTATATTAAATCGGGTTTAAATTTTGATTGGAGCGCAAAAGATGATCGGATTTTGAATTTAGAAGTAGGTGGAGTAATCGACCAGTTTTTTAAACCGGTACAAATTATGGCCGACTTTAAGGATTTAGAAAACAAATCTACGTTCATCTCCTTGTATGCAACATTCACTTTCGGCAAAAAATACTAGTTTTGTAAAATGATTGATTTACCAGTTATATCAGAAGAAAAAAAAGAAAGAAAACCAGAGTGGTTACGTGTAAAATTACCAGTAGGTAAAGAATATGCTCACGTAAGGAGTTTGGTTGATAAGCATAAATTGCATACCATTTGTGAGAGCGGCAATTGCCCTAATATGGGCGAATGCTGGGGTGCAGGTACAGCAACGTTTATGATTTTAGGAAACATTTGTACACGCTCTTGTTCTTTTTGTGCGGTAGCAACCGGCAGACCTCTTGCAGTTGATTTAGAGGAACCAGAAAGAGTTGCCACCTCTGTGCAATTAATGAATGTGAAACATTGCGTAATTACTTCTGTAGATAGAGACGATTTAAAAGATGGTGGTTCTATTATTTGGGCAGAAACGATTAGAGCCATTCGCGAAAAATCTCCATCAACAACTTTAGAAACTTTATTACCAGATTTTAAAGGTCAATGGGATAATTTAGCGAGAGTGTTAGAAGAAGCACCAGAAGTAGTATCGCATAATTTAGAAACCGTTAGAAGATTAACCAAAGAAGTAAGAATACAAGCCAAATACGACAGAAGTTTAGAGTGTTTGAAACATATTTCGGAAGCAGGTTTACGTACTAAATCGGGTATTATGTTGGGATTAGGTGAAACGGAAGATGAAGTGTTAGAATCGATGGACGATTTATTAAAGAACGGTGTGCATATATTAACGCTCGGACAATATTTACAACCTACCAGAAAGCATCACAGTGTAATTGAATACATCCATCCCGATCAGTTTGCAAAGTATAAAGAAATAGGCATGCAAAAAGGATTTAGGGTGGTAGAAAGTGGACCAATGGTGCGTTCATCATACCATGCTGAAAAACATTTATTCGAATTTTAATCGCAACCATTGACACCTAGAATTACTAGTAAAATTTCGGAAGAAGAATTGGTCTATCTTTTAAAAATAAAAGATACGGCAGGTTTAGAATATTTGTACGATCATTATTCGAAAGCGTTGTACAATATCATTTACCAAGTATTACAAAACGAAGAATACACAGAGGATGTATTGCAAGAAATGTACATCAAAGTATGGAATTCTTTTGATATGTTCGATACTACAAAAGGTCGTTTGTATACTTGGATGAGCAATATTGCACGTAACATGGCAATAGATAAAGTACGTTCAAAAGAATTCAGAAACCAGAACCAAAACCAAGACATCGAAAATCACGTAAGTGGAATAGACATTCGAATGAGTAACAAGTTAAACCCAGATACTTTAGGAATAAAAAGTTTGGTAGATAACTTGAAACCCGAACAAAAAAGATTGATAGAGCTGATCTATTTCAACGGATTTACACATGCCGAAGTAGCAGAGCATTTAGACATGCCATTGGGTACTGTAAAAACGAGAGTTAGAGCAGCAATTATAGAACTAAGAAAATATTTTAATTAAGTGGATATACAAGCATACATAGCAACCGGAGTATTGGAACTTTACGTTTCGGGGGCATTATCCGATCAGGAGATGCGCGAAGTGGAGCACATGGCTCAACTATATCCAGAAGTAAAACAAGAACTGGATGAAATTGAAGCTAGTTTTTTTGCCTTAGCAAATGAGTTGCATATTGGTCCGCGTGCTTCTTTAAAAGATGAATTATTAAAAAACGTAAAGTTACAAAGCGTTGGACAAAAAATTCAACCAAAAGAAGAGATAGTAGAGTTGAATACAACTCCACAAAATGTACAAGAAGAAGAAGCAAAGGTTATACAATTAGCTAAGCCAGAAAAACCGAGTTATAAGTTTGCATTTGCAGCATCATTAGCCTTATTAATTGCAAGTGTGGCAGGCTTAGGAATTACCTGGAACAACTGGTCGCAAACGAAAGATGAGTTATCGAATCTTAAAGTTCGATTAGAAGAAACAACTACTCAATATGCTTCATTAAATACAAGTTTTGAAGAAAACAAAAAAGTGATGGAAAGCTTACGCAGCCCAATGGTAATGAAGTTGCCATTAGCAGGCCAAGCTATTTCGCCACAATCGCAAGCCATGGTGCACTGGGATAAAGCCAGTAAAAAAGTAATGGTCGACCCTATGAATTTACCAGCTACGGATGACATGCACGATTACCAATTATGGGCAATTGTTGACGGCAAACCAGTAGATTTAGGTGTGTTTAGCCCAGGGAATAACGACATGAATATGTTTGAGATGAAATCGGTGGAAACACCACAAGCATTTGCCATTACATTAGAACGCAAAGGGGGTAGTGTAAATCCAACGATGGAGCAAATGTATGTGATGGGGAAAATATAATTGAATTGTGAATTGTGAATGTGAGTTGTGAGTTAGGCGAGAGAGTACTATCATGTTAGTTTTCATTCATACACCAATCAATCATGGCAGGATATAAATCCGAAATGGATTGTGTATTGGATCTATTTGCATACTGTCGCTTAAGTTCAGTATAAAATTTATCGAACTGTATAAAACTTCTATGCTTAATCATGGCATCAATTTTTAGGCTTTCAATAGTAGAATGATCGTTTATATTCGAGCGTTCAAGAATGTATAGTAAATAAACAGCGTGCGTCATGTATTCATTAAACACTTTATACCCGTTTTTATAAGAACTACTAAAACCTCCATCGGCCCAAAATCTCCTATACTTCCCTCCCATTATTACCTTTAATTCCGATTTGTACAAATCACTTACAGGGTTTACATAGTTATGATCAATTTCGGTCATTACTACACCAGTATATATTGCAAAATTAACTGAAGCCTTTCTGTTTTTATTATGGTAAAAATTTGAAACATACATTATGCATTTATTCTTCTTGTCTTCCGTGAATCGTGTGGTAAAATGCGTTCCACCCATTAAAGGACTTATTACAATGAAATATCGCTCGTATCTTTTCGTGAATTGTTTTTCTAACCATGTTTGCTGATTATTCACATCGGCTATTAGTTGAACATCTTTTAACATGGAAGTATAGTATTCTTTATGTTGATGGTAGAACTCTGCAAACTTTGTAATCTTAGCAAATTCATTCAGTTCAGTCCTGCTTTCAGAACTCAAACGATAGGCTATTCGATTTTTCAGCGGTAAAATCACATTTCGCTCAATGGTATTGTTGATGTTTGCAGAATTATAAGCCAACTGTAAATTAGAAATATAATTGTTGGCATTTTCTTTCAGCGATTTGTTTGGTTTAATAATTAAAGAGTGATTTTTATACGGACCAAAATAGCTCATTACTTCTTTGTAATAATCTGTTTCGTATTCAATCACCTCCTTGTAAACGTTGTATCCATTAGTTACAATGTTTGTATCGCATAATGCCATGGCAATGTGCATTAGTTCGTATGCCAGGTACTTCATATGTTATTTTACCATCTTTTATGCGTACTGATTGATCGGGAATGTCTTTGGCGAAACTCTTGCGAGAGCTGATGCCAACAACTAGAACTAAAATATAAAGTAAGGGATTGATTAAAACTGAGGTTGAATATTTACGTATATGCATACTTGAGATTTCTTAAGGTTAAAGTAAGAAAAAGCACCAAACATACAAAACCCATTTTGTTGAAATGAAATGTATTCAACAAAATGGGTTTGTAAAAATTTATTTTAAAACCTTATAAAAAAAATTAAACCTTATGTGCAGCAGCAGCATCCCTCAACGATTTGATTCTATCATGGTCGGCTAATAACAAAGTATGTTGTGATTTCAACATTGTTTTTTGTTCGGCGTTTAAATTCGCTGAATTGTTTTCTAAGGTTTTTTCATACGTGCTTTTGCAATGTCTTCGCCATATTCGCAAGAGTTAAGTATTGCTTTGCGGTCTTTACCTGTAAGCGCTGCTTTTACATCCATCCACACACGGAAAAATTTGCCAGAGGCTAATGTGCCTTCTGCTGGCTTACCTCCTAGTTTGGTGACTTCAGAAACTAATGCTTTATTAGACTTTTCACTTGTTGAAGCAAAATCTGAGAACAGTGTTTTTAAATCATGCTCTTCTGTTTCTTTACTTGCAGTTCCGTAACCTTCTATTCTATCGTGGTTGATAGTGATTAGTGAGTTTAACACCTCAATTTGTTTTTCTTTTTCCATGGTATTTTTTTTTAATTGTTTCCGAAACCTGCATACATTCTGATGTATTAAAAACAAAATTTCTATGGTGTAAAGTTGAGTTTCTTAGGCACGAATTGCATTACACAACTTTTCAATTAAGTTGTATGATTCACATATTTTGAGGAATTTAATTGAATCGCAATGTATGATGATTGTTTTTTTATCAATATTAAACACCTTATGTTATATAAAATTTCCTTGTGATTTTTTGGCTATATTTATAGCACTAATGAGTTCAATTACCACACTTACTTTATTTCGCTTCCCCGGTATATTACCTAAAATATGGGCATTCGGACAAATGCAATTTGCCCATTCCTCTATTCGGAATACTCCAGGACTTACCTTTTACAAATTAATGGGCAGTGGACGTGAATTAGGGTTTAGCCCTTTTCCAGATTGGGGAGTTTATGCATTGTTAGGTGTTTGGGAAAATGAACAAGCTGCTACTAATTTTTTTAAACAATCAGAAATTTACCAGCGTTATCAAAAAATGTCATCAGAACAATGGACTGTTTTTATGAAACCCATCAATACCAAAGGACTTTGGTCTGGTGCAAATCCCTTTACGCCTTCAGTAGAATTAGATTCAAATAATTCTTTAATAGCCGTCATAACTCGTGCTACCATACGTACCAATAAATTAATAAAATTTTGGCGTTATGTGCCAACTTCTCAAAGGCCTATACAACAAGGTTGCGAAGGACTCATTTACACTAAAGGTGTAGGAGAAGCGCCCTTAATACAAATGGCTACTTTTAGTATTTGGGAAAATATAGAGTCGCTAAAAAAATTCGCCTACCAAAGTCCGGAACATCAACAAGCAATTAAAAAAACGCATCAACTCAATTGGTACAAAGAAGAAATGTTTGCACGCTTTCAACCCTACCAATCTATTGGCGTGTGGGGAGGCAAAGATCTTTTATCAAACTATTTAAACAAATAAATTAGCTACAAAGTTTTTGCAATTACGGTCATAAATCCCATAGAAAAATATTTTTGCAATTTGTATATCGGAGCATTCAACAGCATACCCGCTACAAAGCCAACAAATCTGGGTTCCATAGAATCACTCCACTTAATGCCTTTTTGTTCCATACGGCTCATCCAATGCAGCGTATAGGGGTCTAAAGTTCCGTATGTAAGAATTTCTTCTACTTGCCAGCCACTGTTTTTTAACAATAGTTCTATATTGTTGGGCGAATACAATGCAGTATGTCTGGGAGTATGGTAACCCGACCAATGTGCTCCAAATTTTCGGCGAGTATAACTATCAAAATTAGGCACCTCTACAATTAATTTCGTTTGTGGATGTGATACCTTTAATAATTGTTTCAAATGTTTCTGAGGATTGTAATCGTGTTCCAAATAATGCCACATGGTAATTACATCCATTGGTTGTTCATTTTGCAAATCGGAAATTTCACCCGTTCTCAACTCAATTTCTTTATAGCTTTCTTCATCATTTTTCCATCCTTCATTACTAAAATCTAAGCCAATAAGTTGAGCTTTTATTTTGTTATGAAGCGCTGCCAAAAAGGTGGGCTTGCCACAACCAACATCGAGCACTCTACTCTGCGTAGTAAGTTTATGGTGTTTTAATACGCGCTTAACCCTTGCCTCGTCTATATTTTGTTGATCTTTTTTTACAAAGGAAGCGTATTTGCCCCAAGCCTCCTCTACCCTGTATGGCAAATAAGCAGACGTATAATATTGTCCTAATTCTGTTTCGGGTACACGAGGATTTAAAAATACCAATCCGCAATCATCACATTTATCAAACTTAAAAGTGCTCGGTAAATGATCGTGCATCATTGCTTTGGTATGTTCAAAAGCATTAATGTTTGTGGAGTTGCAGGCTAGGCATTGAGTTAAGTATTCCATTACTTTTTTAAATTCTTTTCATAAATACCTATCCAATCTTTTACACTCATTTTTTTCATCAGTTGAGCTATTAAATCGTAAGGTATTTGGTCGAATTTTTTAAATCGAATACAACTTTTACCCATGTCTAATTTTTGTTTGCTATGTTTTGGGTATTCAGCTACAAACCACTCTAAGAGTTTCGGGTCTGAATAAATTCCCATATGGTAAAAATTAATGGAGTTTTTTTGCGACGCTAGCCCAGCAAAGGGAAGCGGTTCTATAGGTTTGCAATGGTAACCTGCAGGGTAAATAGAATGTGGCACTACATAACCTAAACCGCCGTAACTAATAGCAGCTTCGAAGCCTTTGGGCATGTTCTTTAAAATGGTATTGTGAAGTTTATTAAAAGCTTCTATCCTATCCTCTGGTAGGTTTGTTAGAATTTGTTCTACAGTGGTTCCCATTGCTTTCATAATATGGATAATTTATCAATGTATGAATAAAATAAACGTCGAAAAAATATTTCCTTACTGTCCAGAATGAAGTCCAACAAGGTTGCCTTCTGTGTCGATAAAAAAGCCCATGTAGCCATTTTCTCCAATACTTGTTTTTGGCATGGTTACTTTACCACCTGCACTTTCAATTCTATCAAGCACTAGTTGTAAATTTGGGTTTCCGTTTAAATAAATGACAGAACCTTCTTTGCTTGGTATATGATCTGGACTTTTTACTAAGGCCCCGCCTGATTTAGGACTTTCTGATGGAAACATAACCATTTGTGTACCCATCATTTCGATTTGTTGCATTTCAATGTCGAATACAGTTTCATAGAATTTTTTTGCTCTTGCAACATCAGTTACAGGAATTTCAAACCAATTTAAAGCATTGGTTGTGGTGCCTAATTTTTCCATTTTATATTTTTTATAGATTTATAATAATATTGATGATAAACTAATGGTAGCTCCTTGATTAATTATACTAAATATACAAAAAAATAAGAATACGGAATAGGCTGAACTAAAAATTTAGCAGGGTAGAGTTCTAAAAGCTATATCCTATTAAATCCTAAATTTGAAATTATTAATCTTAAGGCACATGTAAAAAAAGGTTGAGTGCGATAATGAGCATATTTTTTATCCCATTCACCAGATTGTAAATCATCTTTAAGTGTTTTTACTAATCTATTTTGAACTTCCTCAGATAAAAATCCCCAGGCTGATTGTGATAAGCGAACTTCTTTTTCTAAAAAGGCTTCGGGTCTGCCGTAGAAAGCTTCCTGAAAGCCGTCGATACAATTTAATGGAATAGGAATTTCCACCACTTCACAGTTTCCTCCTAAGGAATTTTTAATAAAATCTATTGTAGGGTAACGTGCTTTCTCAACAGCAATTAATTCAGGAAAATAGTTTGCATTCCAAAAATTATCTAACGAATCGGGATCAAAAGTCATTATAATGACTCGTTCTTTCGTAACTCTTCTAAGTTCTTTTAATCCTTTGTCAATATCAGGCCAATGATGAATCGTAATCATGGCCATGCTTGCATCAAATGAATGATCATCAAATGGTAATTGATCTGCTTTTGCATTTATTGCAGGTATAATATTATTCTTAAGTCGTTGCTTACGCATTACAAAAGAGGGTTCAACAGCAACTACATACCTGTCTGTAGGCTCATACGATCCTGAACCAGCTCCAACATTTAATACTGTTTTAGCATTGCCCAATGCTCTGTTTACATATTCAGCAATTTTTGGTTCTGTTTGTCTATGTCCAGAATATTTGTGACCTAATTTGTCATAATTGAAAGCTGGATTTTCTATCTTCATTTTCTCTAATTTTTTTATTTCTAGTTGCTACGTTTTTTCAATAAAAACGTCAACAAATAATTATTATTTCAATTAAAAATTATATCCGAAATGCAACCCAATTTCTGGGGTATATTTAGACCACTTGTCGTCTTTTTGTTTAAATTCATTAGGCATTTCAGAGTGATACGGACGACCTGCAATACCGATAGATGGTTCTATAAAAAACCTATCCTTAAAGAGTTTGCAGTGATAGCCAATTCGGTTGGTGTTGAATATATGGAAGCCATTATCCACTTTATTGCCCTGCTCATTCACAAAATTTTGCAACATAGGCATTACGTGAACTGCTGCGTAAAGTCCTTTCCAAAAATATCGTTGATAAACGAACGCCATCCCATACTCACGGATATATCCCGGATATTTCTCTGCTGGCTCTCCATATTTTTCGCTTAAAAATGGATTAATACCAAGTGGCCAAGCATATTTCCAAGTAATGAATTCAAGGGAAACTACATCTTTCCCTGTAATACGATAACCTAGATTTAATTGAAAAAAATCTGGTTTTTCTACAGGTGATAAATTGCCTAACAAAAATAAACTGCTACCCACAAAAAACTTTTTGTAAATGCTGTCATTTTTGTAATACTGTGCATTTGCTTGTAAAAAGCTAGCTAAAACTAAAATAAGCCCAATCGATAAAATTTTCTTTTGCATATCTTTTATTAAACGTTAAATGATATAGCAAAAGTAGAAAGGCGAGATACTACATTTCGTTCACTTAAGTTAAGAAAAACGTTTTAGCTCTTTTTTTCGACGATTCTTGCTCTTAGTCTGCTTAAAGATTGAGGTTTTATACCCAAAAAACTAGCCAATTGGTGCTGTGGTACACGCTGAATGAGGTCTGGTCGCGATTGTAATAAATTCAAATATCGTTGTTCGGGTGAAGAAGTTTTAAACTTGTCGAAATCTATTTGCTGTTTAGCAAAACGTTCTTCAGAAAACATTCTACACATGGTTTCAAACTTTGGAAATTTGGTATTTACTTCTACTTCCATATCAGAATTTGAAACAGAAATAATAGTATCTTCAATGCAACTCACATAATACTCAGATGGAGTTTTGTCGATTACGCAATGGGGTGTTAAAGCTTCCATTTCTGTATAGAAAGCAGTTGTTTTCTCTTCACCATCTAAAATATAATATATACGAATACACCCTTTAAGAACAAAGTAGCTATCTTTTGATTTCTGCCCTTCTTTAAGTAAAATGGTGCCTTTCGGAACAGAACGAAATATATCTAAATGAAGTATTGCGTTTTTCTCATCTTCATTTAGCGTAATGTATTTTGAAATAAAATCAAATAGTATTTCTCGCATTGTATTGTTGTTATGTTTTTATATTCTATATGATGAAAGCTTATCAATTGGCATAACCAATCAGTTTTATATACTTACCACTACTCTTTCGTAAATTTCTGAACTATTTTTCGAAATTATAAATTAAGTTGATGGTTAATTGCTGAAAATAAAATACCGTTTGGACCATCATCGTCAATTAGCGCTGGCGCAAGTGCACCTGGCATAACTGCTTCAACAGGATAATCGGCAAACTCACCTCCTAAATCGGTTCGTAGCCAACCGGGGTCAAGGGTGTTTATTCTAACGCCGGTTCCTTCGAGTTTTGCAGAAATATCATCAGTTAGTTTATTAACTGCCCATTTTGATGCAGCATAAGGAGCCAATTCTGGTTCGTCTTTAATGCCCGATGAAAGGTTAATAACTCGTCCGAAACCGTTCTCTATCATAGACGGGATAAATGCTCTACACAAACTATACATGGCAAAAACATTCACTTTCATACTCAACATCCAATCCTCCCAACTGTGTTTCCAATAATCGTTCTGAAAGGGAGTCATTATTGCTGCATTATTATATAAAATATCAATGCTAATGTTTAAGTTTTGTACTTGTTTAATCAAATCATTCACTTGGTTTTCATCCGACAATTCTCCATATACACAATATTTTTTTACCGGATATTTTTCTAAAATATGAAGCGTGGTAGCGCAACTTTCTTTTGTCCTGCCATGCACAATTACATTGCAACCTAATTTTGCTAAACCCTCTACTATCTGTTGCCCAATGCCACGGCTCGATCCTGTTACCAAGGCATTTTTATCTTTTAATTCGATCATTTTATTTTATGATAGATGTAATTATATGTATTTCTATTAATTTTTAGTAGTATGAACTTTTTTGTATTCATTAAATTCTTCTTGAGTCATAAAGTTTGTACCTTGGCCTAATACAAAATACCATTTCCCCTTATCTTTAATATACGTCTCGGCTCTAATCACTTTAAAATGTAGATCACCTTCGGGTGTTGAAAAAACCACATCAGCCACTTTCGTTTTAATAGCCGTTTGACCATTGAAAATTCTGACCAATTCAGTACCAGGAACAGTTACAACAGATTTAAAATTCATCCCGTTTCTAGCAAATTTTTGAAATTCTTCTTCAAGTCCGTAAGCTATTGAACCATCAGCACCAATGCTAATAGAATTATCATTTAAAGATAAAGAAGGGTCAAAAATATTTGAAATAGAATTGATGAATTTTCTGTCTTCAGGATAATTAGTGGTGTCATATTTACCTATCGGTGGAGCCTGCCCAAATAATTTTACAGTTCCTAAAACAATGAATATAAAAATCATTGTTATTTGAGATGCTTTGTTTCTTAATTTCATGATAATATTTTTTATGGTTACTAATTATTATTTATATGCAGTTAATTTTTTATCAATTTAGTTGTAAATGATTTATTAGTGTCAACTTGTTTTATGTTTAAAAAATATATTCCTGGGATTAAATCAATCTGAATAATTCTATTAAATATTTTGTCTTTGTAAACTAATTGTCCGAAACAGTTGTAAATTTGTATTTCCAAAGAGCCTTCAATACCTTGAATATTGAAAGAATTTTCAAAGGGATTCGGATAGACCTTAATGGTTGAACCTACATTAAACTCGTCAACACTTAATGGCGTAGAACAATTTGATGGAATAGAATCTGTTGTATAAATGTTCGAACAAGAATTACAAAAAATACTTTTAAAAAAGCAACTAGCTCTACTTGCCCTGAATACACTACTAGTGTTTCTATAAATTCCGTGTCCGCCTGTTGTATCTATTGTTAATTCGCTACAAATATTATTTGCAATTAAATTATTATGGATAGCCCTAGAACCATTTAATGTATAATGCAAAAAGGAATTGTCTGCATCAATTCGAACAATAGGGTCAAGCTCTCCGTGGAAAGCAACAGTAGGAAGCATTTCATTATAATCTACTTCAGTTTCAGCAACTCCTCCCCAATTATTAAAAATTCCTTTAAAAGAATACCTATTAGACAAATTATTACCTGAAGTATACAGGTTTCCTAATTCTACACTTGTAGCAGTTGCGCTATACAATAAAGAAATACTGTCAAGTTCAGATTGGTCTGCATATACCATACCTAGTGCCAATAATGAACCTGCACTTTGCCCACCAACAAATATCCAATTAGTATCAATTCTTACTGCATTTGCATTGTTAACAACATACCTCATTGCGGCATGTCCATCTTGTATAGCTCTATATCTTGCTTTGTATTGTCCGTATTCAGTAAAGTCATAACCAATCCGGTAATTTACGGAAGCGCAAACGAAACCTCGTCTTGCCAAGTGAATGCATAAATCTTTTATATCACCTGCTTGCTTGTCGCCAGATGAAAAGCCTCCACCGTGAAACAACATTATAAATGGGCGTTTAGCTGATGTATCAATTCCGAGATTAGGATAATATAAGTCCATTAATAATGAATAAGGATTTCCCAGATGATCATTAGCGATACCAAATTGAATATTAGCTCCAGTTGTAATTTCAGTAGAATTGAAATACTCCACCTCTGTATATCTCTCATCGCTAGTGCAATATTGTCCAAATGCTTTGCCGTTTAGAACAAAGAGAACTGCCATCAAGATTATAATTCTATTTTTCATAACTTGTTTGTATAAATTTCTTATAACGTTTCGCAGTTACAAGAAGCTGGCGGTTTTGAAGTACAGAACTTTCTTCCACCACTGAATCCCATATAGATTCAACATCATTTTATTTTATATTCAAAAATAATTAATATCCAGCTGCTCCGCCGTCAGGACTAGAGGAATCTGAATATCCAATATAGACTTTTAATTTATCATCGTAAGTGATGCCCATCAGAGAACCTAAATTGCCAACTGCTCGTAAGTGATGCCCCATGGCTTCCAATGCACGTTTTGTATCGGGAGACATTAGGTTTTTTTCATAAACAATTTCATCTGGTAGCCATTGCTCATGAATTTTCATTGCTTCTATCGCTTTGTCAATTTGCATGTCGTATGTAAGTACATTTAAAACAGTTTGAAATACGGTATTGATAATTGTTCTACCACCCGGAGTACCAATAATTAAATAAGGCTTGCCATTTTTAACAACGATTGTTGGAGTCATACTTGATAGCATTCTCTTTTCCGGAGCAATACCATTAGGGTCTGTTCCTATCTGGCCACTATTTGTGGTAATGCCTGGCACTGGATTAAAATCTCCCATTTCATTATTAAAAATAAATCCAAGATTGTTGGAGCCCATTCTGGATCCGTAAGAATATTCCAATGTGTAGGTGAGCGAAACCGCATTGCCTTCTTTGTCGACTACAGAAAAATGAGTTGTATTGTCACCATCATAAGGGTGGCCGAATTTGGAGGAATCACTCAGAGAAGCTTTGCTCCTATCAATATTGTTATAACGCATTTTCGCAAATTGTTTTGAGCTTAATCGATCCAAAGGCATTTCTAAATTAAAGTCGGGGTCGCCCATATATTCTGCACGATCTGCGTATGCCCTGCGCATCACTTCTGCTAGTAAATGAACATAAGAGCTGGAATTAAATTCTATTGAATCAAGATTTGCAAGTTCCATCATGTTCAACATTTCAATTAAAGCAACACCCCCAGAACTTGGAGGAGGCATAGAGTAAATTTCATACTCTTTGTATGTACCTTTTATTGGCTTGCGTTCAATGGCAGTATATTTTTCTAAATCTTTTTTGGTGATGATGCCACCATTTTGCTTCATATAATTTTCTATTTCTTGGGCAACTACTCCTTTGTAAAAACCATCTTGTCCATTATCACGAATCAGCTCAAGTGTTTTTGCCAATGCTAGCTGTTTCCAAACTTCACCCGGCTTTGTTACATCATCTTTTGCAGAACTAAAATATCTTTTCATAAAGTCGTTCGACTTATTATCGTCAAGCACTTGAAGTGCTTCTTTATAAAGTCCCCAAGGCATTCTAAAACCATTTTTAGCTAGGTCAACAGAAGGTTGTACTAATTCGCGCCAAGGCAACTTACCATATTTCTGGTGCGCCATATATAAACCCGCTATGGTGCCAGGCACACCAATTGATTTTATGCCTTCATGATTACTTTCTTTAATTAATTTACCCTCAGCATCCAGAAACATAGTTGGACTTGCTGCAAGAGGCGCTTTTTCTCGGAAGTCGATTGTAGTAACCACACCAGCCGCGTTCATGAATACTAAAAATCCACCACCACCAATGTTTCCTGCGGTAGGATGTGTAACTGCCAAAGCTAAGGCTGTAGCGATGCTGGCATCAATCGCATTACCACCTTTTTTTAAAATGTCGATACCCGCTTTCGAAGCCAAGGCATTGGAAGAAACTACCATTCCGTTTTGGCCGTAAACTTGTGCAATTCCTACTGAGTGAATAGAGAGTAAAATAAATAAGCATACAAACTGAAATACTCTTTTTACACTAAGTTTATTTTTAGTCATTTCGTTTATTGTATTTTCTATGATAAAGATAATTTATTAGGTTGAGATTGTAGTGATATTGATTTGGGGTTGGTAAGAAGCGTAACGGTTCGCAAGTCAAAGTTTGCTTGCTAATCGCCTGAAAAAAAATCCATATCATAGGGCGTTTATCCCTCTGTTTATTTTCAATTGTAAATATCTACGGTTTTGATTTCCATATTTTATCTGAATAAGGTAAATATTCGGAAAGTGCTGCCGAACCATACCAAGGAAATATTTCATAGTCTAACAGTCCGTTTTTTATGGCCGGATCTGTTTGTAACATGTCTTTTGCTTCTTCTATTGTTTTGATGTTGTTTAAAATGAAAAGCCCTCTGTAATTTTTGTCATTCTTTCCAAATGGACCTGCTACAATAAGTTTACCTTCTTTAACCAATCGGTCGATGTTATTCATGTGACCTCTAAAATATTCACTCTTTAAATTTTTATCCTCCATCTTATTAGTTCCTGTTTTTAGGATAACAAAAAAGTAACTTTTCATTCCATAATCATCACCGCCCAATTTATCAGCCATCGCTTTGTCGTAATTGGGGTTCGAGTTTATGATATCTTTTTCCAACTTAGATTGTCCAAGAGCTAAGTTGGTTAGAAGTGCCGCTGCGATTATTAAAATATATTTCATGGTTGTTATTTTTTATTGTTTTTGGTTAGTAGGTTATAAAATGGAATATATCATTTGGTAGATTTACGATAGGCGAGTTTTTTACCATTAAAGTTGATGCAGAGCACGAAACCCCACCTATTGCAAATGTGCTGTTAGTGGCTGCCGATCTTCGCACTGACGCTAAGTTTAATTTCATTTTATAATTTGTCCGAAAGTCAATAAATTGTTGTCTGGGTCGAGTAAAGCAAATTCCTTTTGTCCCCAAGGTTTTGTTTCTAAATTTCCGTTGGGGTGAATTGAAATTTTTTTATCCAAAAACGATTGGTGAAGTTTATCAATTTCATTTGTTCTGATATAAACTTGTCCGTAGTTTTCTTTTGGGTCAAGTTCTTTGAACTCAAAAAAATGAATTTGAACGTTGTCCTTATAAACTATTAGGTAACTATCAAAGTCACTGTCGCCCAAAAGTTGAAAACCTAATTTGTCAACATAGTATTCTTTCGTTGCCGCCTTATTTCTCATTGGTAACTTTGGATTAATTTCTGTCAGCATATTTAATGTCGTTTATATGGTATAAGTATAATTCTTTTCCTCAATGATGTTTGGTGTCATGTTGGCACGGTTTGCAGCTAACGTTTTGCCTTTAGTTTGTAATTATAATAAATATACAATAAATTAAGAATAAGGAAACGGGTGAACTATAACGTTTTGTAGGGTCGAGTCCTAAAAGCTGCATCAGTCCCGCTTCCTTTATTCAGACTTGTCAGTGCTAATTGG
>CALRTZ010000003.1:0-104379 GCA_943371235.1 Sphingobacterium thalpophilum
CTTAAGCGGTGGCACCACTTAAGTCGTGCCACCAAAAATCATCAACTATTGTAAAATTTCAGTTACGCTGCCTCTTGGCTTCAAATGTTAAAATTGCTGTTGATATCGAGACATTTAAGGAATCAATTTTCCCTTCCATCGGAATTTTAATTTGATTATTCATGTCGTTTAGCCAAAAATCGCTTAAGCCTGTTGCTTCGGTGCCCATGATGATGGCACTGGGTAAATTAAAATCAATTTCGGTATAAATTTTTCGAGCAGTTAAGGCTGCAGAATAATGGTTAATGTTGTTTTTTACAAGCCAGCTTTTTGCATCTTCATTTGTGGTTACCACAATTGGTATTGTGAATATACAACCCACACTTGAGCGAATTGCATTTGGATTATAAATATCGGTTCTTGGGTCGCAAATTACCACAGCATCAATGTTTGCTGCATCAGCCGTTCTTAAAATTGCACCCAAATTACCTGGTTTCTCTAAAGATTCTAATATGATAATGAATGGATTTTCAGATAAAACTAAAGTATCGAATGCATAATACCTTGGTTTCAACAAGGCTATGTACCCATCTGATTTTTCTCTGTATGCAACCTTTGCAAATACTTCCCTGCTTACTTCAAAATATTGTGAGGCTTTTAATTCGTGTTCATTCGCTCCCAAATCTGCACAAAAATATAATTGCTCTATTTCCATGCCAGCAGAAATTGCTAATCCCAATTCTCGTAGTCCTTCTACAACAATTAAATTTTGCGACCTTCTTTCAGAAGACTTTTCAATAAGTTTTACTAGATTTTTAACTTTTGGATTTTGTAGACTACTAATTGATTCGATTTTCATAGCTATTTGTTACTCGTATTAATTTGCTCGAAATCTATTCCACACTTACAATTGGAGGCACAGCCCTTATCTTTTTTGAATTGGTTACGAAGACTACGAACAATGTAAAACACTGCCCAAATTAGTAATACGCCAACTATAATATATTGTAACATGCTCAAAGGTATAATTTTAACCCCGAAAATCCTGCGTTCATCGGTAATTTGTATAGTATAAACGAAATACATTTGTGTTGGTTTGCCTCTAAGCGTACATTAGTACAATAATTACAAGAAAATGACTCATATAATACATAAGAACAAGAAAAATAAAGAGTGGCTTGGCATCTTTATTATAATAGTTGGTGTACTGTTTCTAGCTCGAACATTTGAACTACCTATTCCAAAGTGGATAACTACATGGCCGATGATTCTTGTAGGCATCGGATTGATGCTTGGCATCAGCAATAAATTTAAAGATTGGACCTGGGCAGTAATAGTAGGATTTGGCCTACTGTTTTTAGTTGATAAAATTGCTGGCTATGATGTTCGCATGACCTCTATCATTTTCCCGGCTATTTTAATTGCCGTTGGAATTCGAATGTTGAAAAAAAACAAAACTGTTAAGGTGCATCAATTTGATGAAGCCTCTGGTAATTTTACTGAATTACAAAACGATGAATCGCGTGATGATCGCTTGGAATTAATTGCAGTCTTTGCAGGCAATAAAAAAATTATGGTGAGCAAAAATTTTAAAGGTGGTGAAATTGTATCTGTTTTTGGGGGTAATGAAATAAATTTAAGTAAATGCGATATTAATGGAAGAGTACAATTAGAAATTGTTCAAGTATTTGGTGGTACCAAATTAATTGTTCCTTCTAACTGGAGAATTCAATCTGAAATTGTTAGTGTGTTTGGTGGCTTAGATGATAAAAGAAATATAATTGATTTTAACAATAACGACGATTCTAAAATCCTAGTGATTATAGGGGTTTCCATATTAGGTGGCATAGACATACGTAGCTATTAACATGTCGAAAAGTTTATTTGCATATCGAAAGTTTAATGCTTTATTTATTGTTCTCTTTTTAAGTTGGACAATTACACACATATGGATTGTACATAATGTGTTTAAATTTTCATGGCTAACTTCTATTTGGGATAGTATAATTTACAATACGATTTTAGCTGGTTGTGCAGTAATCATAAGCTTAGTTTTGCTATTCTATAAACCTGTAGCAAAATCTATTTGGATTAGCTTATTGATGGTTTTGATAATCACTTATATTTGGGTTGAAAAAAGCCCATTCTTTTTAAGTTTTGTAAATATTAGTGAAAAAAATTATTTAGAATTTATCAACCAATCATTTTCTGTTCGATTTATTTTTGGATTGATGATTAACTCATCTGTACTTGGTATTAGTTGGTTTTGGTATGGAATCGAGGAACAGCAGGAACAATCTAAACGCAGACAAAAGCTAGAAGATTTAGCTAAAGAAGCAGAGTTGTTGAGTTTACGTCAAAAATTACAACCTCATTTTTTATTCAATAGTTTAAACTCTATATCTGCATTGGTTGTAGTGAAACCGGAGCAAGCAAGAACAATGATTCATCAGTTATCTGATTTTTTAAGAAGCACTTTACGCCAGGAAGAAAATAAAAAAATTAGTATAGTAGAAGAAATGAATCAACTTGATTTGTATTTAGCAATTGAAAAGGTACGATTTGGGCATCGATTAAATACAAAAATTGAAATTGATAACAACATAGATGCGCAAGTACCTGCTATGATTTTACAGCCTGTTGTAGAAAATGCAATTAAGTTTGGTTTGTATGATACAACTGGTACAGTAGACATCAATATAAAAGTAACACACTCTAATAAAATTGTAACAATTGAAGTGAGCAACCCTTACGATCCTAGCACACGATATGCGAATGACAAAGGAACGGGCTTTGGACTAAACTCCATTCAAAGAAGATTATATTTATTATATGCAAGAAATGATCTCTTGCAAATTAAAGAAGAAGAAAATTTATTCATCACTAAAATCAGCATCCCACAATGAGTACCTGTATTATCATAGACGACGAACCATTAGCGCGTTCAATAGTTATTGAGTATTTAATGGCTTATCCTGAAATTAAAATTCTTGCCGAATGTGCTGATGGTTTTGAAGGGATGAAAGCTATTCAACAACATCAACCAGACCTTGTGTTTTTAGATGTGCAAATGCCTAAAATTAATGGGTTCGAACTGCTCGAATTAATAGACAACCCTCCTTGTATTATTTTTACAACTGCTTTTGATGAGTATGCTTTAAAAGCATTTGAGGCAAACGCGATTGATTATTTATTAAAACCATTTAATAAAGATAGATTTGATAAGGCGATACAAAAATTCAGTTCAAATAGCATTCCGAAAATAAATACCGAACAACTACAAATACCAGCTAATACAAATACACAAAATAGAGTGGTAGTAAAATCTGATGGTAAAATAAAAATCATTCCTACCCAAGAAATACAATACATAGAAGCAAATGGCGATAATGTAAAAATTATGACGAGTGATGGGAGTTATTCTAAAAATAAAACCATGAGTTATTTTGAACAACAATTATCGACTAATGATTTTGTTAGAATACATAGATCTTATTTAGTAAATGTAAGTTTAGTTACTCGTATTGATGCCTACGATAAAGAATCACATTTAGCGGTGCTAAGTTCCGGTATTCAATTACCAGTGAGTAAAAGTGGCTATCAGAAATTAAAAGAATTATTAGGAATGTAAATTCTTGCTTGTTGCTCTTTCTAAACGATCGTTAATTGCTCTACCAATACCAATAGTGGGAAACCTTTCTGCTATTATAAAGTCAATTTGCATTGCATCAATTTTACGCATTGTTGAAAATAAATTTGCTGCTGCTTCCTTTATATTTCCGCTTTCTGAAAGTAAAAATTGATTTTCTTTAGGTAAATAATCAGCAAATGTTTGGAACCGTATTGCACATGTTTTTGGTGTAATAGATACAGTAGAAAGTTGATCTTCGAAAACCATTGGATGAGAAGTTGCGTAGTGGCGTTTCATCATTCCAGGCGCAATAACATTATCTGAAATTACTAAATCTTCGATTTCTTCTCCAATACATAATTCGATTTCTTCTTTGCTTATTCCACCTAATCTTAACAATCGGATTTTATTTTGAGTTAAGTCTATGATGGTTGATTCTACTCCAACCGAACAAATACCACCATCTAAAATATATGGAATTTTTTCTCCTAATTGTGCTTGTACATGCTCTGCACTTGTAGGGCTAACATATTCTGATGGATTTGCACTTGGAGCGGCTAATGGATAATCAAGTGCTGTTAACAGTGCAAGTGTTAATGGATGATTAGGGATTCTAATGGCTACACTCAATTGCCCTGCTGTAATTATATCTGGTATCGCAGAATTACTTGGCAATACATATGTTAAGGGGCCTGGAGAAAACGCATCTGCTAATTTTTTTAATTGATCTGTAATTACAATTCCCCATTCTGCAAACCGTTCTAGTGAATTACTGTGTAATATTAATGGATTAAATTTGGGTCGATTTTTTACTTCATAAATTTTCAAAACAGCGTCAACATTAAAAGCATTAGCAGCCAAGCCATACACAGTTTCTGTAGGTATGGCTACTAGTTCAGCATTATCTAATAATAATTTTGCTTTGTTAATATCGACCCCAATTTCTGCCATTAATACGGTTTTCTTATTGCATTTTCAATATGTGCCAAATGATGCTTGCCATGCCAAGAGTATAAAGCTAATAGGAAATTCAAACTCATATCTCTATTACTTTCTGGATGATGAACTTTTCGCTCCCATTCTTCTGGTTTAATAGATTTTATAAGTTTTACTAAACGCTTGTGTACACCTTCAATAATTAAAATTGAATCTTCGATGTCGTCGTTATTTCCATCCGCTAACATAGCCCATTTATTTTCGTCGTATGGTTTAATGGTTGGATGATCTTCTGTTAATGCAAGCTTAAATCGAATTAAACAATTCATGTGGCTATCTGCTATATGATGTACCACTTGCCTAACACTCCAAGCATCGGGTCTGTATTTGCCTAATAATTGTTTTGAAGGCAAACCAAGAACAGTATCAACTAATGTTGTTGGTAACGATTCCAAATCGCGAATAGCATTTTTTCTAAACGCTTCATCGTAAACTTCTGGCACTTTAAATTTGCCAATTGGATATTTTAATTCTTCCATATAAATTATATTAAATATTAATGCGCTTCTAACCAATTTTTACCTACACCTACCTCTACTAAAATTGGTACATTAAGAGGGATGGCGGTTCTCATTTTTTCCATCACCAATGTTTTCATTTCTTCAATTTCTGATTGATGTACTTCAAAAACTAATTCGTCATGCACCTGCATGGTCATTTTAGATTTCAACTTACGTTTATTTAATTCCTTATAAATATTAATCATGGCAACTTTTATCATATCAGCTGCCGAGCCTTGTATAGGAGCATTTATAGCGTTTCGCTCTGCAAAACCTCTAACGGTAGCGTTTGCAGAATTTATGTCGCGCAAATATCTTCTGCGTTTCATAATTGTTTCTACATAGCCATGTGTTCTTGCAAACTCAATGGTATCATTCATGTATTTTTTAATACCCGGATATTGTAGAAAATAATTATCGATAATTTCCGCGGCTTCTTTTCTTGGAATTCCTAAATTTTGTGATAATCCAAATGCAGATTGACCGTAAATAATTCCAAAGTTCACTGCTTTTGCATTTCTTCTTTGTGTACTTGTTACCTCTTCTAAATTTATACCATATACTTTTGCAGCCGTTGCTGTATGTATATCTAAGCCGTTTGCAAATGCTTCTAACATGTTTTTCTCTTGAGCCATTTCGGCAATTACACGAAGTTCTATTTGCGAATAATCGGCACTTAATATTACATGTTCTGCATCCTTAGCAATGAAGGCTTTTCGCACTTCTCTGCCACGAGCAGTTTTAATTGGGATGTTCTGTAAATTCGGATTATTGGAACTTAACCTTCCAGTGGCTGCTACTGCTTGGTTGTATGAAGTATGCACTCTACCTGTAGTAGCATTTATCATTTCTGGTAATGCATCAACATAAGTAGATTTTAATTTTTGTAAAGAGCGGAAATCTAAAATATATTGTACAATGTCATGCTTGGATGATAATGCCGAAAGCACATCTTCTCCAGTTTGGTATTGACCTGTTTTTGTTTTTTTAGCTTTAGGGTCGAGTTGTAATTTATCAAACAATACTTCTCCTAATTGTTTAGGGGATGCAATGTTAAATTTCACTCCAGCTTTTTCGTAAATCGTTTCTTCTAAATTTTTTATATCAATTTCTAATTCTTTAGAAAATACTTTTAAGGTTTCTTCGTCCACTTTTACACCTGTCATTTCCATATCAGACAATACATATACCAATGGATTTTCTACCTTGTAAAACAATTCTTCTCCATTATTTTCTTTTAATATAGAGGAGAGTACTTCTTTTAATTGTAGGGTTACATCTGCATCTTCTGCAGCGTAGTCTTTTACTCTGGCCACTTCTACATCGCGCATGTTGCCTTGATTTTTCCCTTTTGCGCCAATAAGTGTGGTTATAGAAACAGGGGAATAATCTAAGTAAGCATTAGCCATTATATCCATGTTATTACGAGCATCTGCATCTACAATGTACTGCGCTAACATGGTATCGAATAAAGGCCCTTTTACTTGTACATTGTATGATGCGAAAACAATGATATCATATTTAATATTCTGACCAATTTTCTCTATGCGTTCATCCTCTAAAATATTTTTAAACTGATGAACAATTTCTATTGTTTTATTTTTATCGGCAGGAACCGGAACATAATAGGCTTCTCCTTTTATTATAGAGAAAGACATCCCTACCATTTCTGCAGTATTTGCATCTGTTGAAGTCGTTTCTGTATCAAAACAAATCGAACTTGCTTTGCTTAATTTTTCAACTAAATTTTTAATCTCCGATTCTGTTTCAACTAAAAAATATTCGTGCGGCACTTGTTCTATCGTTTTATATACTCGAACAGATTCATCATCTGCATCTGCACTTGGTAATGCATCTCTTTTAGAAGGCAATACTTGCTGCCCAAATAAATCCATTTGCGAATTCGATGCATTTTGTGAAGCCTCAGCAATGGTGAAACTTTCACCAAACACACGTTTACCAAGAGTTCTAAATTCTAATTCAGCAAATAAAGGTTCTAATAATTCTTTACTTGGCGGATCAAGGGTAAATTTCTCTTCGTTAAACTCAACTGGTACGTTAAGTATAATGGTTGCTAGTTTTTTCGAAAGCAATCCTTGCTCTGCAAAATTTTCTACATTTTCTTTTTGCTTCCCTTTTAATTCATGCGAGTTAGCAATAATGTTTTCCATAGATCCGTATCTTTTGATAAGATCTTTGGCTGTTTTCTCGCCTATTCCTGGTATTCCAGGGATGTTATCAACCGCATCTCCCCATAAACCTAAAATATCAATAACCTGGTGTACGTGTTCAATCTCCCATTTTTTTAATACTTCTGGCACGCCCATTATTTCTACATCATTACCCATACGAGCGGGTTTGTAGATATATATATGATCGGAGACTAATTGTGCAAAATCTTTATCAGGGGTCATGCAATAAACATCGAAATCATGCTTTTCTGCTTCTTTTGCCAATGTTCCGATAATATCATCGGCTTCAAACCCATCTTTTGTAATTACCGGGATGTTAAAACCTTCTATCAATTTAAATACGTAAGGTATTGCAGTTGATAGGTCTTCGGGCATTGCTTCTCTGTGCGCTTTGTAATCTACAAAATCTGTATGCCTTTCTGTAGGAGCAGCGGTATCAAAAACAACGGCTATGTGTGTAGGATTTTCTCTTTTAATAAGTTCTAACAAGGTATTTGCAAATCCGAATACTGCGGATGTGTTTAATCCTGAGGTGGTAAACCTAGGTGATTTACTCAATGCAAAATGAGCCCTGTAAATTAAGGCCATCCCATCTAATAAAAATAACTTCTTAGTCATATCATTTGCTTTACTCAAAGATAGAAAAATTAGGCAATGAGCTCCCTTTCATCAAACTAAATTTTATACCTTTAATACATGGGAAAATTAGCCGATGAATTTAATGAGTATCGTTCTAAGATGAATGATCGCATTGCCGATGAAAAAAACTTAAATATTAACCGTTTTTTTAGTTTAGACACTACAAGTTATGCAGCCGGGGCATTGGATGTAAAAACCAAAGAAATGTTAGGTTTGGTTGCCTCTATGGTTTTACGCTGCGACGATTGTATAAAGTACCATTTAGGGAAATGTAAAGATGAAGGCGTTTCGAATGCCGAAATTTGGGAAGTGTTTATGATTGCCAATTTAGTTGGTGGATCTATAGTTATTCCTCATTTCCGCAGAGCGGTAGAATATTGGGACGAACTAAACGAACAATAACATGGCCAAAGAACTTATTAGATGTAACTGGTGCATTGGCGACCCATTGTATGAAAAATACCATGATGAGGAATGGGGGAAAGTTACACATGATGATAAGGTTTTGTTTGAATTCCTAGTTTTAGAAAGTGCACAAGCAGGATTAAGCTGGATAACTATATTGCGCAAACGCGAGAACTACCGAAAAGCATTTGCAAACTTCGATGTAAAAAAAGTAGCACACTTTAATGATGAAAAGGTAGAAGAATTGATGCAGAATGAAGGAATCATTAGAAACAGATTGAAGATAAAAGCAGCTATATCTAACGCCAAAATATTTTTAGAAATCCAAAAAGAGTATGGGTCTTTCGATACCTATTTATATTCGTTTATGCCAAATAATAAACCAATCATCAATAAAAGAAAAACGATGCGTGATATTCCAGCTAGTACCAAGGAATCTGATGAAATTAGTGCAGCCTTAAAGAAAAGAGGCTTCAAGTTTTTTGGAACAACTATCTGTTATGCACATATGCAAGCTACAGGTATGGTGAATGACCATATAATGAGCTGCCATTGCTATTGAGCTATTTCAATGTTTGGGTTCCAATAAATATTTTTAAAATCTATTATTTTATCATCTACTACTTTTACCCCTTCAGAAAGCAAGAGTTCTTCCATTAAAGTTGGACTAGCGAAATGAAATTTGCCTGTTAAATATCCATTTCTATTTACAACTCTGTGTGCAGGTATGTTATCATCCGCAGTATGAGAAGCATTCATAGCCCAGCCTACCATGCGCGAAGAGCCTTTCATTCCGAGGTGTTCGGCAATTGCTCCATAAGAAGTTACTCTTCCATAGGGAATTTTTTTTACTACTTCAAATACACGTTGAAAAAAGGAATCGTCGGCTTTCATCAAAATTGAAATTGAATGTAATTAATATTTTTTCCTTTATCCCTGTAAATTTTTTCGTAAGTAGTTTGTATCGATAATACTTCATCTAACCAGCTTTCTTTATACAAATCATTCGAATTTTTCAGAATGGTATACTTTTGTTCATTTATTTTTTCGAGTGTGTATTCATATAATCCGTCGTTGTCTGTTTTTAAATGTACAATACCATTAGGTTTGAGTATTTTTTTATACATGGATAAAAAACGTTCCGAAGTTAATCGTTTACGCTCTCTGCTTATTTGAGGTTGAGGATCCGGAAAGGTAATCCAGATTTCATTTACTTCTGCATCTGCAAAATGTTCTTCGAGTTTTTCAATTTCTATTCGCAAAAATGCCATGTTCGAAATATTTTCTTCCATGCCAGTTTTGGCTCCTCTCCAAATTCTAGCTCCTTTTATATCAATACCTATAAAGTTTTTAGCCGGAAAGTATTGTGCAAGACTTACGGTATACTCTCCTCTGCCGCAGCCTAACTCGAGTACAATATCTTGGTTGTTCTTAAAATAATCTTTATTCCAGTTACTTCTATGTACTGGATTTAGCTGAAATACATTTGTAAAGGTTTCTAACTCTGCAAATCTTCTTAATTTATCTTTACCCAAAACTCTATAATTTTTCTGCAAAGATAATAAATCAATTTTCTGATTTAAACGTTTATAAAATTAGTATATTGATGGCATGACTCAACAAATCCTCATCACAATTAGTATTTTGGTAATTGCGTCTTATTTTTTTGATATCATTTCAAAATGGGTCAAAATACCCTCTGTATTGTTTTTACTGGGTAGCGGGCTAATTATTAAAATAATATGGGAAAATTCAGGTTTGCCTACTTATGAGGTAAAACCACTTCTCGAGTTGTTTGGCACTGTAGGATTAATACTAATTGTACTCGAGGGCTCTTTAGATTTAGAACTTATTAAAAGCAAAATCCCCGTTATCAAAAAAAGTTTACTATCCTCTACTTTACCTTTACTTGCGGGATCTGTAGCCATCGCATTTATTTTACAATATTATTTTGGAGGAAGTTTTAGGTTGGCATGGTTAAATGCGATACCCATAGCGGTAATTAGTTCTGCGGTTGCCATCCCTTCTGCAGCAAATTTTGAAAAAAGCAAAAAAGAATTCGTGATATACGAATCTTCGTTTTCGGACATCATAGGTATCATGATTTTTAATTTTGCCTTAATGGATGATGCAGGTTCTGCAATGTCGTTTTTCAAATTTGGTGGAGATACTTTATTAATTGTATTAATTTCTGTTGTGTGCTCCATTCTGTTATTTGTATTTCTACACTTTGTAAAACTCCACATAAAATTCATTTTCACTTTCGCCATATTAATTTTAGTATATGCGTTGGTGAAACAACTACACCTCCCATCCTTATTATTGGTAATGTTTTTTGGACTATTATTAAATAATTACAAATTAATTCAATTAGAATGGATTCAGAAATGGTTAAAAGAAGATAAGTTTGATAAAGAGTTGGAACAATTAAAAAGCATCACGGGCGAATCAGCATTCTTAATCAGAACATTTTTCTTTTTACTATTTGGCTTTTCGCTTGAGCTAAATAGTATCCAAAACATTGGTATGTGGCAAATTGGTTTAATAATAATTGGAGTACTATTTGTGTTTAGGTATGTAACACTACGTTTTATCGACAAAAAATTACTATTCCCTGCCTTATTTATTGCCCCGAAGGGATTAATTACGGTATTGTTATTTTATAGTATTCCGGCAGATAAACGTATTTTTGGCTTTGCAGAACCCTCTATATTTGTAATTATTATTATTTCATTATTTTTAATGATGGGGGGAACTTTATTTAGTAAGAAAGAATTAACACAGGATGGAAAAAACAGCTAAAATATTTGTAGCAGGCCACAGAGGCATGGTTGGATCTGCGATCCACAGAAAATTAATTTCTGAAGGATATACGAATATCATTACCAGAACATCAAAAGAATTAGATTTAAGACAACAGGCATTGGTTGCAGCATTTTTTGAAAGGGAGAAGCCTGAATATGTTTTTTTAGCAGCAGCAAAAGTTGGTGGCATAATGGCGAATAATATTTACCGTGCCGATTTTTTATATGAAAATTTACAATTGCAAAATAATGTGATACATGCCGCTTATGAAAGTGGAGTGAAGAAACTTATGTTTTTAGGCTCGAGTTGTATTTACCCCAAACTTGCTCCACAACCATTAAAGGAAGAGTATTTATTAACAGGCACATTAGAACCTACCAATGAACCCTATGCCATTGCAAAAATTGCGGGTATAAAAATGTGCGAAGCCTACCGAGATCAATACAATTGTAATTTTATATCCGTTATGCCTACAAATTTATATGGCATAAATGATAATTATCATCCAGAGAATTCGCATGTGTTGCCTGCGCTTATACGACGCTTCTATGAAGCTAAAATTAACAAAGCAGAGAATGTTGTAATTTGGGGAACAGGTAGCCCTTTGAGAGAATTTTTATTTTCGGATGATTTAGCTGATGCCTGTTATTTTTTAATGAACACCTATGATGAAAAAGGATTCATTAATATTGGCACTGGACATGATCTTAGCATTAAAGAACTTGCCGTGTTAATTAAAAAAATTATTGGCTATGAGGGTGAATTAATTTTTGATGAAAGCAAGCCAGATGGAACTCCAAGAAAATTAATGGATGTAAGTAAGTTGCATTCACTAGGATGGAAACATAAAATAGAATTAGAAGAGGGTATTGAGTTGGCTTATGAAGACTTCCTTAAAAAATTGTAAATGGTAAATGGTGAATTAACAGTGCTAATTCACTATTCACCATTCACAATTCAATTAGAATTTGTACGCAACTCCAATCGTTGCAGTTCCTAATCCGTAGCCTAATTCTGCGAAAGCACCAATGTTATCAGTAATATAATAACGTGCACCAGCAAAACCACCTAAGATAACACCACCTGCAGTAATGTTGTTAAATGGAGGTCCTGGATCTGGTTCAAAGCCTACATTTGCAACATTGTAACCTAACATTGCACCTGCATAAGGGTCTAATTTATCAACTCCTAAATCGAAGTGATATGCAGCGCGTGCACCAACTAAAATGTAAGTGTAATTTACTTTGAAAAATCCAAGATCTTCGTTTGTAGTAGAAAAGCCTACGAAACCACCGAGAGAAATTTTCTCTTTAAATCCGTAATCAACGCTAGCAGAAATAGGAAGACCTAAGCCACCACCTAAGCCAACACCAACGTTAGCAACTAAAGAGCCTTGAGAGTACTCTTGTGCTTGTGTTTTTTGTGCGCTAAATGCGATTGTAACAATCGTAAATAGAGAGAGCAATACTTTTTTCATAATTTGTTTTTGGTTTGTTGATACAATATTACAGTATCTCACAAACCAAAAACATCCCCTCAATTGGGTAATTTTATATACCCACTGGCACGTATTAAAAATTCGGCTTTCTTTTTTCAACGAAAGCAGTAGTGCCTTCTTTAAAATCTGTAGTACCAAAACACTTGCCAAATTCTTCTATCTCCACTTCGTATCCATTTACTCCATCAACAAAGCCAGCATTTACCGAACGTATCGCATGACTGATAGCTGTAGTAGATTTTGTATGTATTTTCGAGATAATCTCTTCGCATTTAGCAATTAAATTTTCTAAAGTAGTTACATGGTTTACTAAACCAATTCTATGAGCTTCCTGTGCATTCACCATATCAGCGGTCATTATCATCTCTAATGCTCTGCCTTTGCCAACTAATTGAGCTAAACGCTGTGTTCCTCCATATCCAGGTATTACTCCTAATCCTACTTCTGGCAAGCCCATTTTAGCATTCTCGCTAGCCACTCTAATATGGCAACTCATTGCAAGTTCTAATCCACCTCCCAGTGCAAAACCATTTACTGCGGCAATTACAGGCTTTGGAGAGTTTTCAATTAAATTAAAAACACTTTCATGACCAACTGCGCTCAATCTTTTTCCTTCTTCAATAGTAAAGTTTGCAAACTCTGCAATATCAGCACCTGCTACAAAAGCTTTTTCACCGTCGCCGGTTAATAAAATTGTACGAACTTCTGCATCTGCAAAACTTGCATTAAAAGCATGGTTCAATTCTTCTAATGTTTGCTTGTTTAAGGCGTTTAATTTACTCGCTCTGTTAATGGTAATATACTGTGTACCATTTTTTTTCTCTGTTAAGATGTTTTCGTATGTCATTATTCAAAAATTAATTTTTCTAAACTTAATGTATTCTCAGGATAATTTTTTCTAATTGAAAGTGATGATAAAATACAAATTGCGGGAACTTTATTTCCATCATTAATAATAAAAACTTGTGTATCGCCAATAACCCACAAATATCCAGTTGATTGGTTTTCTTTATCTAAGGCTTCGTGTTTTTTTTCTTTTACAATTGGCAAACCATGTTCATTTGTAAGTTCAGAAATAACAGATGCTAAGTCGTTGTGCTTAATATCAAATTGTATTTCTGCAAGTTTTTCTTTATAAAAACGAACATTGCAAAATATGTATTTGTATTTTTTTAAAAACAGGGAATCTTTGTTTACAAAATCGCAATTCATAAAATCTAATCCAGATAATTTAGAATTGCAGCTAGTAAGCATGGTAGTTTTAGCATGTAATTGCCCCCACTTAAATTGCCCATATCCAGATTTATTAACCTGAGCAGTTAATGCGATGGGAGTAAAAAGCAAAAAGAATGCAAAAATGATTTTCATATTAGAAAGCACGATGTTGCTCTACCCAAGAACTAATATATTGCACAATTTCTATAGTAGGTGTGCCTGGAGGAAATAATTTACCAACTCCCATTTCATTTAAATCATGCATATCTTCTTCCGGAATAATACCTCCGCCTGTTAATAATACATCATTTAAATTTTTATCTTTCATCAACTTAATAATTTTCGGGAAAACGGTATTGTGCGCACCACTTAATATACTCACTCCAATTGCATCTACATCTTCTTGTAAGGCAGTATTTACAATCATTTCGGGAGTTTGTCTTAGGCCAGTATAAATAACTTCCATGCCTGCATCACGCAAGGTTGTAGCTATTATTTTCGCCCCTCTATCGTGTCCATCTAATCCGCATTTTGCAACTAATACTCTTATTGGTCTGTTCATTATTCTTTTACTTGAATAAGTTTTATAGAGAATCGATTAATTTTCTTACTATACTTCAATAGATTTTCCTCATTCATCTTTACACTAAATGTACTATTTTCTAGTGTGTTACTGCTTGACACTAATTTCACATCTTCAAAATACTTATTTAAGATTTTCTGATTTCGCTTAGTACTTTTTTTAGTAGGGTTAATAATTGGTATTAATATCAATCCTTCTTTTTGTTTTTTTATTTCGAATCCAATCCAATTAGATTCGTTTTTCGTAAAGTAAAAATATTTTGATGAGTAGGTCGAAAAAACATTTTCTGCATCTAGTACTTTCAACGTAGTAATACCCGACTCAATGGCACTGTAAGAATTTTTAGAAACAATAATTGTGTCTGTGTCCGACTTGTTATTACTTTCATGAATGTATAAGTACTTGCCTTGCAATTCTTGAGGGAAAGAACTTTGTTTTTCACCAGGGTACCTATCGAATTTCAACGATTGGCAGCCCGTAGCTACTACAATTATTAAAAGTATTAATAATTTAATTTTCATTATTTTGTTTCGTTGAAATATTTAATTGCTTTCTCTAAGCGAGCAACTACTTTTTCTTTCCCTATTAATGATATCATTTCGAAAACAGCCGGTCCTGCTGCTACTCCAGATATTGCCACTCTAAAAATCTGCATTACCGAGCCAGGAGAAATTCCTGTTTGCTCCGCTATTTCTTTAAATTTATTTTCTATGGATGTATGAGAAAAATCTTCTAAGGTTTTTAATGCATTCGTTAAATTCAATAAAAAGTCTGGAACATTATCTTTCCATCTTTTCTTTATTACTTCGGCATCAAATTCCGTTGGTTCTTCAAAAAAGTAAAAAGCCAATGACCAAAATTCTGTGATGAATTGTGCTTTCTCTTTAATTAAAGCACAAACATTTTCAACGTAGTTTATATCAGCATTAATTCCTTTTGATGAGAGCTCTTTTGTAAATATTTCTGCTAATACTGAATTGTCTCTTGCTCTTAAATATTGCTGATTAAACCACATGGTTTTGTTAGCATCAAATTTAGCACCAGACTTAGAAATCCTTTCAACAGAAAAAGCTTCAATTAATTCTGTCATGCTAAATATTTCTTGATTCGTACCGGGGTTCCAACCTAGTAAAGCTAACATATTAATAAAGGCTTCTGGGAAGTATCCTTTTTCTCTGTATCCAGAACTTATTTCGCCAGAAAATGGATCTTTCCATTCTAATGGGAATACAGGAAAACCCAATCGATCGCCATCGCGTTTGCTCAGCTTACCATTTCCATCGGGTTTTAGTAATAAAGGTAAATGCGCAAATTGTGGCATTACTTCTTCCCATCCTAAATATCTGTAAAGCAATACATGCAAAGGTGCAGATGGTAACCATTCTTCACCTCTAATTACATGTGTAATTTTCATCAAGTAATCATCTACCACATTTGCTAAATGATACGTTGGCATACCATCCGATTTGAACAACACTTTATCGTCCATTTGTGAACTATGTACCAACACATTTCCACGAATCATATCCGTAACACGAATTTCTTCTTTACGAGGAATTTTAATACGTACTACATAAGCATCACCGGCAGCTAATCTTCTCTCCACTTCATCATGCGGCAAGCTCAAGGAGTTTTTCATACTCTCGCGAGTAATGTAATTGTATTGTGGCGAAGCAACATTACTTGCTTTTAAGCGCTCACGCATTTCATCTAACTCTTCGGTAGTATCAAAAGCATAATAGGCATGCCCAGCTTCTATTAATTGCATCGCATATTGGCGGTACATTTCTTTTCTTTCCGATTGGCGGTAGGGCGCATGCGGACCACCTACATGTACACCTTCATCAAACTTCATTCCGCACCATTCTAGTGCTTCAATTATATATTGTTCGGCTCCAGGTACAAATCTGGTTTGGTCGGTATCTTCAATTCTCAATAAAAAATCACCACCATTTTTCTTTGCAAATAAATAATTATAAAGAGCTGTTCTCACTCCACCCATGTGTAAAGGGCCCGTTGGGCTAGGGGCAAATCTTACGCGTACTTTTCTTTCTTCCATAGCACCGCAAATATAGGATTTTAAGCTAAATATCGTGGAAATGCGTTTTTTTCGTAATTTAACCTTGATGAATATTACAGAATCGAAAAAACGTTGGAAAATTGGGCTGTTAAGCTTTGCCGGAATTATTGGATTATCCTCCTTGGTTTACACCAATATTTTGGTCAAAAAGCTACAAAATCAAGAAAAAGAAAAGATTGAACTACGTTTAGAAGCGACCAAACAATTAATAAAAGCTACAGATACCACTGATAGTCAATTTATTGTTTTCTTGTTCGACTACATCATCAATAAAAATAATACGGCCCTCATAATTGCAGATTCTAACGATGTAATTTTACAAACTCGCGGGCTCGACTCTACTAAAACCCTAAATATTGAGATTGAACCTGATAAGAAACTCGACCCTGAATATTTTGCCAATCAATTAGAAGAGATGAAATCTCAACATGAGCCAATTGTTTACGAAGTATTTACTGGTGAGAAACAATACATTTATTACAAAGACTCCTCTATTTTGACTCAGCTTAAAGTTTATCCATACCTTCAATTAACCATTATTGCGATCTTTTTAATTGCAGCATACCTCGCTTTTAGTTCCAGCAGAAAAGCAGAACAAAACAGAGTTTGGGTGGGAATGGCGAAAGAAACTGCACACCAATTGGGCACACCCATCTCCTCTTTACTCGCATGGATGGACTATTTAAAAGAAAAATATGCCGACCAAGATCAAAGCTCCTTTAATGAAATGGAACATGATATACAACGCTTGGAATTGGTTGCCGATCGTTTTTCTAAAATCGGTTCTATGCCTCAACTTAAACCAGAAAATGTGTTAGAAGTGGTTACACATGGTATTGAGTACATACAAAAAAGAAGTCCGGCTCGTATTATTTATGAAGTAAATGGAGATGCTACTATTGAGGCAAAATTAAACCCTTCTTTATTTGATTGGGTTATTGAAAACTTATGTAAAAATGCAGCGAATGCCATTGGTACCGAAGGTAAAATAAGCATCTTTATTAGGCAGCATAAGAAAAAAGTATACATCGATATTTCGGATACCGGTGTTGGAATTCCGAAATCTAAATTCGAAACTGTATTTGAACCCGGTTATACCACACGTAAGCGTGGCTGGGGATTGGGCCTATCTCTTGTAAAAAGAATTATAGAAAATTATCATTATGGACAGATTTTTGTGAAAGAATCTACAATAGGCAAAGGCACTACTTTTAGAATTATATTAAATGCGTAAGGGTATTATCTTATTATTAATTTTAATTTTTCAGAATTCAGTTTTTGCACAAAATACTGCTAAAGAAATTCAAGAATTTGAATTACACAAAGCTTTATCTAATAATAAAAGTAAGCAAGCCAGAATATCAAACATCAATTTACATTATGTCAATTTTCAGTGGGAAGCCAAGCCAGAAGTAAATTATATTAAAGGAAAAATCACGTATCATTTTATTGCAGTTGAAAATTTAAATGCCATTACATTTGATTTGGCAAGTAACATGCAAGTTGATTCCGTGATTTACAAAAACCAATTTTGTGTGGTAACTGAAGTGAATGATCAAATTAGAATAAATTTGCCTTCACTTATTAATGAAGGACAATTAGATTCGATTGTAATTTACTACCAAGGTGAACCAAAACAAACCGGATTCGGTGCGTTTAGTATTGGCACTCATTCGTCGGGGCCCGTATTATGGACCCTCTCAGAGCCTTACGGTGATAAAGAATGGTGGCCATGTCAATCTAATTTATCTGATAAAATAGACAGTATTGATATACACGTAAAAACGCCTAAACCATATATTGTTGGTAGTAATGGTTTGCTAGTAAAATTAGATTCTATTGACACATCGTACATCTATCATTGGAAACACCGTTACCCAATTGCTAGTTATTTAATTGCGATTGCTATTTCTAATTATGCAATTTTAGACGACACCTTGCAATTACAAAACGGTGCCATGCAATTTTTGAATTATGTATACCCACATCAACTAGAATTATCAAAAACACAATTACACGAAACCAAAGAAATTATTCATTTGTTCGAAAATCTTTTCGGGGCCTATCCATTTTATAAAGAAAAATACGGGCATGCTCAATGTAATATTGGTGGAGGCATGGAACACCAAACCATGAGTTTTATGGGTAATTTTAATAAAGGCTTAATTGCTCATGAGCTCGGCCACCAATGGTTTGGCGATAAAATTACTTGTGCTAGCTGGCAAGACATTTGGCTGAACGAAGGGTTTGCTACTTACCTAGCAGGCATCATACACGACTTCGGGAAAAACGATACCCTCTGGAATATTTTCAAACTTCAATCTATTACCGAAGCATTAAAAGCTAAACAAGGTTCTGTTTATGTAGACGATACAAGTAATGTAAGTAGGATTTTCGATTACAGATTAAGCTATGTAAAAGCTTCCTTAATTTTACATATGCTGCGATGGAAACTCGGCGACGATTTGTTTTTTGCAGCATGCAAAAATTATTTAAATGATGATGAACTGAGCTATTCATTTTCGAATACAGATAGATTTAAAAATCATTTTGAACAAACAGCAGGAATTAACCTAGATGAGTTTTTTGCCGATTGGTTATATGGAGAAGGTTATCCGAAGTATGAAATACAATGGAAGCAAACTAATGAGTTAAACCTACAAGTAAACATCAAACAATTAAGTACAAACTCTAGCGTAAGTTTCTTTGAAATGCCCGTGCCTATTAGGTTTCAGAATGCATTTTTAGATACTATTATTGTGTTTAACAATACTTACTCTAATCAGGATTTTAATACTCCCTTAACTTTTAAGGTTACAGATGTAAATGTAGATCCAGATAAATGGTTGCTTGCAGAATACAAAATCAGCAATATAACGGAGTTCGAAAATTTTGATAAACTATTAATAGATACTTATCCTAATCCTACAAATGGATTAATAAATATAAACTTAAATAAAAAAATATTAATTAATTCTGTTGAGGTGTTTACCAGTTTAGGAGAACAAGTATTTAAATCAACTAACTATATACAACCCACTAATTTTATACAATTAGATTTAAGAGATTTTGAAAACGGGTTTTACACCTTACTAATTAATGAAGAGAACAGGAGTTCGAGCTTGAAATTAATTATTATGAAATAAAAAAAGGGTGTATCAATTAGATACACCCTTCAAAAAAATATCTTTAATTAATTATTTATTCTATTATTAATTTCTGTGTTTCAGATGCATCACCTAAATCTGCTTTTATAAAATAAGCACCTTTTGGCAACGAACTTAAATCAATTTCTTTTTTGATGTTTTGGCTATTGTCATCATAATTTTTTGTCCACACAATTCTTCCTAATTGATCAATTACTTGAACTTTTAAGTTCGAATTAGATACACCTGTAATGCTTAAGTTTATTAGGCCTTTCGATGGGTTTGGAGTTACAGAGAATGCAGTAATTTTAGTGTTTGTATTTACACCCACTGCATTGGTAACTTCAATTGTTTTGCTTGCCGATCCAGAGCATCCATCTGTATTAACAAATGTATACGTTATAGTATGTGTACCTAATCCTGCAACCGATGGAGTGAATACTCCGTTGCTTACACCCGGACCTGCATACGTACCGCCTGCTGGTGTTCCTCCTGTTAATTGTAATGGAGTAGCATTTGGGTTTATCGCATTAAAATCTGCTAAGGTAACTGTTGGTGCTGGCGCAAATGTAATTACAACCGAATCACTTCTTCTGCTACATAAACCATTTGGCGCTGTAATATCGCAAAAGTAAGTACCAGATTGAGTTACTTGTATTGCTCTAGTTGTAGCACCTGTATTCCATGAGTAAACACCCGATGCTTGTGAAGCAGTAAGTGTAATTGTATTTCCTTGGCATGGCAATATGTTGTTTTTATTGATAGTTCTTACAGGATTTGTTAAGGTTACTATATAGCCATCTTTAATTTGAGTTTTACCATCAACTACCAATGTAACTCTAAACTTACCAGAGGTATTATAGGTAACACTTGGGTTCGCAAGGGTTGAACTCGCTGGTGTACCACCTGCAAAAGTCCATTGTATATTAGCGCCTGGAGTGGTATTCGTAAAGTTTACGCTTTCACCAGGGCATACATAGTTATTATCAACTGTAAAGTCTACAACTGCAGCATCCGGATCTACTTCTGCCCACCAAGTTGCCCAAGTGTTTATAGTAGAACCTGCATATTCTTGTATAGTCCAAAATGTTGAATCGTTTGTTGGGTCTACAACCGTATTCGAATAATCGCCCCAACGATTTCTGCCTGCACCAAAATCTTTGAAATAAGTATTCTCGCCAAATTTGTAGGTGTACTCATCTCTGAACGTATTGATAGGATCGTTTGCTCTTCTTAAAGAATAACCAGCAGAAGCATATTGCTCATTAGAGAAACTAGTGTATCCAATTAACACATCATTTTTATTGTTAACAGCTATACTCGGATAGTTATAATGGCGAACACCTGTAGCATCGTCAATAACATTACGTTGAATAATATTTCCTAATGTATCTAATTCCCACCATTGCACAGAACTACGGTTAGGACCGGCAGAGGGTAAAAATATTGCATGAGTAGCCCAAATTCTACCGTTTCTAACTACCACTTGGCGCATTCTGTGGTCGCCTGCGTTTATTAAATTTGCAGAACCTAATTGAGGATTAAAGTTTCCGTTAGTACCCGCGCCAGTAGCCCAAGTATTATTAGATTGTATTGCTGCTGCTGCAGACATTACTGGGTTAGCAGCTGTACCTGTAATTGTTCTCATTGTTAAGGTGCCTTTTCCTGCACTGTTTCCACTTGCCGAACGAATTAAAAACATTCTGTCTGTAGAATTATCATAATGTATTGATGGACATGCAACCGCTGTACCTTCATTGGTAACTTCAAATTTTGTAAATACACCTGTTCCGTTATTGTAAACATCGGCTTTATCCCAAACATAAATTTGATGAGATGTACTTGAACTACCTGGCATTGGGAATAAGTTCATCTGAACTACGATCCATTTACCATTAAATCCAATACTTGGAAAATCTACCCATCTCACATTCGTTGGGTCTACATCTACTTTATACATATTCCAACCTTGCGTTGGATCTGAAGTTTTTGAAACTGCTAACAAAGTACATGAGTTATTTGATTGCGGCTCTGCAGATGAAACAATGATCCATCTGTTAGCAGCATAATCATACAAAGCTTTAGGGTCGTATGTACTGGTTAAGCCACCTATAGGCGACCAAAAAGAATTTAAAGAAACAGTGCTAATAGTAACTCCTGTTTTATCTTGAATTCTAACCTGAGTATTTAAGGTAACAATAGTATGGTTTGGACCAACAGTACCATTTACATCTGGGGGAATAGAAGTACTATTATCGTTTAAGCCATTGAAGCTTTTAACAGGTGCAATTGATAAGATTGCAGAACTTGTTCTATTCTGTGCATTGTATGCTGGGAATGGATCTGTTTTTACAATTCCTGATAAATCTGCATCCATCTCAGGTATAACATTAGCCTTTCTGTTTCCGATAAATTGTATCGGTTTTCTGCTAGGTTTGTTATACGATTCAACTAATGCAATTTGCATAAAGTTTACTTCTTTTTTTACATCGGCAACACCGTGTTGCTTAGTAACATTTACATCCTGCGCATTTGCAGTAAACATTGTTAATGCAACAATGCCCGATAATGTAATTTTCTTTGTAAGTAGAGTTATATTCATGAGGCTTAATTTTTTCAATAAAAGTTAAATTTACACAATATGACGGAATATTCCTTATAACACATTAAATTCTAAATTGTTGAGCACAAAAAAAGGGCCAAGAAATAATTCTTAGCCCCTTTTATGATGAATAGTATTGTATTATTCGATAATTAATTTTTGAGTTTCTGATGCATCACCCAAATCTGCTTTAATAAAATAAGCACCTTTTGGCAACGAACTTAAATCAATTTCTTTTTTGATGTTTTGGCTATTGTCATCATAATTTTTAGTCCACACAATTCTTCCTAATTGATCAATTACTTGAACTTTTAAGTTCGAATTTGATACACCTGTAATGCTTAAGTTTATTAGGCCTTTCGATGGATTTGGAGTTACAGAGAATGCAGTAATTTTCGTGTTTGTATTTACACCCACTGCATTGGTAACTTCAATTGTTTTACTTGCTGATGCAGAACATCCTTCTGGGCTTACAAATGTATAGGTAATAGTATGTGTACCTAATCCTGCAACCGATGGAGTAAATACTCCGTTGCTAACACCTGGACCTGCATACGTACCGCCAGCTGGTGTTCCACCAGTTAATTGTAATGGAGTTGCATTTGGATTTATTGCGTTAAAATCTGCTAAGGTAACTGTTGGTGCTGGTGCAAAGGTAAGCACAACCGAATCACTTCTTCTGCTACATAAACCATTTGGTGAAGTAATGTCGCAATAGTAAGTACCAGATTGAGTTACTTGTATTGCTCTTGTTGTAGCACCAGTGCTCCATGAGTAAACTCCCGATGCTTGTGATGCTGTAAGTGTAATGGTATTCCCTTCGCATGGCAATACGTTGTTTTTATTGATGCCTCTCACAGGATTTGCTAAGGTAACTACATAACCATCTTTTAATTGTGTTTTACCGTCAACTACTAAAGTAACCCTAAATCTACCAGATGTATTGTAAGTTACAGTTGGGTTCGCATCCGTAGAGCTTGCTGGAGTACCCCCTGCAAATGTCCACTGGAAACTACTTCCAGTAAAATTAGATTTGTTTGTAAATACTACACTTTCACCAGGGCAAACGTAGTTGTTGTCTGCACTAAAATCAGGAATATCTGTATATGGGTTTACATGCGCCCACCAAGTTGCCCAAGTGTTTATAGTTCCACCTGCATACTCTTGTATACTCCAAAAAGTTGAATCGTTTGTTGGGTCAATAACTGTATTGGTATAATCTCCCCAACGGTTACGCGTTCCACCAAAATCTTTAAAGTATGTGTTCTCTCCATATTTAAATACATACTCATCTCTAAAAGTATTTATCGGGTCGGTACTTTTTCTAAAAGAGTAAGCCCCAGATGCATATTGTGTTGGTGCAAAACTTGCATAACCTAATAATACGTCGTTCTTGCTATTTACCGCAATACTTGGGAATGAATAAAATCTTTGACCAGTTGGATCTTCAATAATATTTCTTTGCTGAACATTTCCTAAGGTATCAAATTGCCACCATTGTACACCACTTCTAGTGGCTCCACTTAATGGCAAAAACACTGAATGCACTGCCCAAACTTTCCCATCTCTAACCACTACATGGCGCATACGATGGTCGTTTGTTGCAATTAAACTTGTTACTCCTAATTGAGGTGCGAAGTTAGTGTTATTTGCGCCAGAACTTGCCCAAGTATTGTTAGTTTGAATAGTTACAGGTGCTGATAATACTGGTGCTGTAGCCGTTCCGCTAATTGTTCTCATGGTTAATGTTCCTTTACCTGCACTGTTACCACTCGCTACTCGCATTAAAAACATTTTACTTGTTGAGTTATCATAATGTATAGATGGACAAACAATAGCTGTAGACTCATTTGTGATTTCAAATTTTGTAAATACACCTGCTCCATTATTGTAAACATCTGCTTTATCCCAAACATAAATTTGATGTGATGTAGCGGTAGATCCTGCCATAGAAAATAAATTCATTTGAACAGTAATCCATCTATCATTAAATCCGATACTTGGATAATCTACCCATTTTGTATTAGTTGCATCTACATCAATTTTATACAAGTTCCAGCCTTGTGTAGGATCTGATGTTTTAGATACTGCTAATAAAGTGCTAGAACTATTTGACTGTGGTTCTGCAGACGAACAGAATAACCAACGATTTGAAAAATGATCGTATAAAATCTTTGGGTCGTATGTAGAAGTGATGCCACCTAATGGTGCCCAAAATGAATTTAACGAAACAGTGCTCAAAGTGGTTCCGCTGCGGTCTTGTATACGAACTTGTGTGTTTAAGGTAACCATAATGTGGTTAGGACCAACTGCTCCATTTACATCCGGTGGAATAGAAGTACTGTTATCATTTAACCCATTAAAATTGTTGATAGGCCCTGGAGATGAAATACCTGAGCTAGTTCTATTAGCTTCTGTGTACTTTCCAAAAGGGTCCATTTTAACATTGCTTAGGTCGGCATCCATCTCCGGAATTTCCCTAGCTTTTTTATTGCCAATAAACTGAATTGGCTTTGCTGCCGGTTTGTTGTAGGCATCCACTAATGCAGTTTGCATGAAGTTTATTTCCTTTTTCGCATCAGCAATACCTTGCTGACTTGTAACACCTGCTTCTTGTGCATCTGCTTGTGTAAAAATTGCGATTGCAGATGTTACAAGGAGTGTTCTTTTTAAGAGTAAATTTATTTCCATAAATAAATAGTTTTCAATTGAATAATAAAAATACAAAAAATCTTGATTATTGAATCCAGATATAAGATTTTATTACCTTTGAATATGAAGAAATCCCCTTTTAGAGCTTATTTATGTCTGTTTTGTGTCATTTTTATGCTTGCACAGCAATCATGCAAGGTTAAAACTGCTGAGGCACCCGTACCAACAAAGATGGTTGCCACTCAAGTAAACAGGCCTTTGTCAACCATCAACATCCCTATTAGTCTATCCATACAAGAGTTAGAAAATGCCATCAATAAACAATTTAACGGTTTGCTTTATAATGATGACTCTTATGAAAATAACGACAATGATAATTTAATTGTAAAAGTTAAAAAAATTGATGTGTTTAAACTATCAGCTTCAGGCGATAAAATTAAAATTATTGCACCCTTAGAAGTTTATGTAAACGGACGATTAAAAAAAGATTTTTTTAGTTTATTCGATCAAGATTTTGGTATTGATAAAAATAAAGAAGCTACTTTTAAACTGAATGTAGTGATCAATACTAAAATAAATGTAAATCAAGATTGGGACATCATTACAAAATCTGAAGCAGGATTTCAATGGAGAGAACAACCTTATTTAGAACTCGGCCCTGTTAAAATTCCGATTGGTAGTATCATTGAAACAGTAGTAAACAATCAGATTACAGACATCAACAAAAAATTAGATTTAGAAATTACTAAGAACATTAAAATAAAACCAATTGCTACTCAACTGTGGAATCAGTTACAAGCACCAATTGTAGTAAGCGAACGTTACCAAACGTATTTGAAAATATTTCCGGAATTCATTTCAATGTCGAACGTTACCAGCGATGGAAAAAAGATTGATGTAAATTTAGGATTTAGATCAGATATTAGTTTGATTGCCGGAGCAAAACCTGATTTAGTAGAGATAAAACCTTTACCAAAATTACAACAACAAACACGTATAGATAGTACCTTTAACTTATACTTTTCTGCTACGATGAATTATGCGTATGCAACACAATTAGCGAAAGAACAATTTGTTGGGAAAACATTAAAGTTTGATAACGAAACTCAAGTAGTAACTATAAACGATTTGAATTTTTTTAACAACGGAAACAAATTGGGGATGATGATAAACCTTGATGGATATTTTAGAAATGGCTTTTTCAAAAAGAAATTTAAAGGAACTGTGTATGCGCTAGGAACCCCTGTTTACAATGATAGTACACAAATTTTAAGCATTAAAGATTTTGATTTTGATATAAAATCTAAAGATGCATTAATTGGTACAGCTGAGTGGCTTTTAAAAGGGAGTTTCAAGAAAACAATACAAGCGAAATTGCAATACTCTATGAAAGAAGAAATAGAGAAGGCAGTAAAAACAGCCGACGATGCCTTGAAAAATGCTAAAATTCCGAACATCAAATTAAACGGAAAAGTAGAAAAGATTTCGCCTTATGGTATTTCACTTTCTGAGCAAGGTGTGCAAGTAATTATTCAATCTACTGGTGATTTAAAAGTATTTGTAAATAAATTTTAACATGAATAAACCAACAGATATCGAATTTGCACCTTTTTATAAAACGTACGTTGACTTAGTGGAGGGTGATGTTTACCTATTTTTAGAAAAACAGTTACAACGCTTTAATGATATTTGTAAAAATATTCCGGAGGGAAATACTTTGTATAAATACGAAGAGGGTAAATGGAGTATTAAGGAAGTAGTTGGGCATTGCATAGATACGGAACGAATAATGTCATATCGCTTACTTCGCATTTCTAGAGCTGATAAAACGGAACTTCCTGGCTTCGATGAAAACGAGTACATAAGTCAATCGGATTACGATAAAAGACGATGGGACGACATCATTTCAGAATTTATTGCCTTAAGAACTGCAAACATCTTGCTTATAAAAGCACTTACAGAAGAGCAACTCGGCATGTTTGGCAATGCTAATAAGCTGCCCGTCAGCGCTAAAGCTTTAGTATATATTATTGCAGGGCATTTAGAGCATCATTTAGGAATACTCGTTAGGAGGTATTTAAAATAATCTTATTTTTAGAAAAAATTAAACTATGGAGCGTTACTTTGGAATATTTGGGATTATATTGATTTTAGGCTTATCGTTTTTACTATCGAATAATAAAAAAGCAATTAATTACCGTTTAGTATTTACAGGTTTATTTATACAAGCATTATTAGCGGTATTTATATTAAAAATTCCATTGGGCCAAACCATCTTTTATCACATTGGTCATTTTATTACTAAGATTCTCGACTTCTCCAATAAAGGTGCAGACTTTGTATTCGGACCTTTGGTGAATTCAAATTTATTATCGCCCTTATTCGGACCGGGTAATTCATTTATCTTTTTCTTTAAAATTATACCAACCATCATATTTGTATCTGTATTGGTAAGTATTGCGTATCATATCGGATTAATGCAACGTATTGTTGCAGTATTTGCACGTGCGGTGCATTGGTTAATGGGAGTAAGTGGTTCAGAAGCGTTATCAAACGTAGGCAGTGCATTTGTTGGTCAAGTAGAAGCACAAATAATGATTAAACCATACATCAGCGGAATGACAATGTCGGAGCTACTGGCCAGCATGGCGGGTAGTATGGCTTGTATTGCAGGCGGTGTAATGGCAGTGTACATTTCTATGGGAGTACCTGCAGAGTATTTAATAGCCGCCAGTATAATGGCAGCACCCGGTGCCTTGGTTATTTCTAAAATTGTTTATCCTGAAACAGAAGCATCGGAAACAAAAGGAAATGTAAAGCTCGAGATTAAAAAAGCACATGAAAATTTAATGGATGCTATTTCTCATGGCGCTAGCGATGGAATGAGAATTTCTTTAAACGTAATTGCAATGTTATTAGGTTTTATTGCCTTAATAGCAATGGTAGATGCAGGTTTAGGTTGGATAGGTAGCTATTTATATTCGCATACTAGTTTAGATTTAAGTTATGTTGGCATCTCATTAAAAGAGTTAAGTTTGAAAGAAATACTTGGTTCTATCTTTTCCATTTTTGCTTATGCGATGGGAGTGCCGGCGCAAGATACACATGCAGTCGGTTCTTTAATGGGAACAAAATTAGTAATCAATGAATTTGTAGCCTATTCGGATTTATCACCTATGATTGCAGCAAAAGCCTTGCAACACAAATCAATAGTAATTGTAAGTTTTGCGTTGTGTGGATTTGCAAACTTTAGTTCAATTGCCATACAAGTTGGAGGCATTGGAGAATTAGCACCAAACAGACGTGCAGACCTTGCTAAGCTTGGCTTTAAAGCATTAATTTGCGGAACATTTGCATCTTATTTATCTGCAACTATCGCAGGTTTATTATTATAATAAGGTAGGAATTTGTACGATGAATTTACTCCCTACACCGGGAGTAGATTCCATTTGTATGGAGCCGTTAATTCTTTTTAGCGCTTCTTTTGCAACGTATAAACCAACACCCGATCCTGCATTTTTATGCACCCCTCTAAAAAACATGTCGTATATTTTATCTTGATGTTCGGGTTCAATGCCAATTCCGTTATCTTCAATTTCTATAATAGAACCGCCTAAATTTGTTTTTACTCGAATGTAAATTGTTTTGCTTGTTGAATGTTCATCATGAAACTTAATTGCATTCAATAAAATATTGTTCAATATTATTCGAATTCTACTTTCGTCAGATCTAATAAATACAGGCTCGTCTATTTCTTTTAAATATTGAATATGTACATCTTTTAGATGATTGTCTAAGTCAAAAACAATTTCATTAATTATCGTTCCAAAATTGATGTGATTAATTTCTACATCCAACCTGTTACTTCTGTAATACTTAATAATATTTTGCACGAAAGCATCCATCCTATTTACAGTATGGTCTATCATATCAATGTATTCGGGCATTTTATGAGCATCGTCGGTTTTTGCAACTTTTATAATTCCTAGAATTGATGCGAGTGGTGCACGTAAATCATGTGAAGCAGAGTATACAAATTTATCTAACTCTTCGTATGCTTTTTGTAATTGTATATTTTGTTCTCGTAATAAAAATTTAGTATGATAAATTTCATGTGCATTTTGTATTGCAACCGCTAATACTTGTTGGTCCCAAGGCTTATCAATAAATCTATAAATCTGGCCACGGTTAATCGCTTCTACTACTGCTTGTATATCTGTGTATCCTGTAAGTAAAATTCGTATTGGATGTGGATACCTAAGTAAAATAGATTCGAAAAATTCTACACCTGTTGTACCAGGCATACGCTGATCACAAATAATTACATGGATTTGCTCTTGACCCAAAATTTTGGTTCCTTCATCCGCAGATTCCGCAATAAATATTTCGTAATCTTTTCTAAATAAAGCTTTAAATGCATGAAGATTATTTACTTCATCATCAATATATAATACACGTATTTTATCTTTGTTCATTTTATTGAATTAATGGAAGTGTAATAATAAATTCAGTTCCTACACCCGATTCTGATTTCACCTCTATTGCCCCTTTATGCAATTCTATTATACTGTATACGATTGATAATCCTAGGCCTGTGCCTTCTCCTGCTTTTTTGGTTGTAAAAAATGGATCAAATATTTTACTTCTTACATCCTCTGTCATTCCTATTCCATTATCAATAATATGAACGCTTACAGTATCGCCGTTGCTTTGTGTTCTAATTACTACTTTCCCCTCGTCATCATTTGCATGTGCTGTTAACACCGCTTGTGCTGCGTTATTAATAATGTTCATAAAAACCTGATTTAATTTACCAGCAAAACATTCTATTTCTGGTATAATTCCAAGCTCTTTAACAATGTTAATTTTCCCTCTGAAAGTGCTACTTAAAATAATTAAAGTAGAATCTATTCCTTCGTTAATATTTGCATATTTTAAATCGGACTCGTCTAATCTTGAAAAACTTTTAAGGCCTTTTACAATCTCAACTGTCCTTCCAGCCCCGTCAGCCATACCTTTTAGCAATACGTCAATTTCATGAGTTAGGTAATCATAATCTAACTCTTTTTTATATTGACTTACATCTGCAAATTTATCTTCAATGTTTTGAGCAGCTATTACCTCTTCGAATTTTTTAATAATCGATTGTATGTCTTCAATATCTCTGCGTAAAGGTTTAATATTAGAACTCACAAAATTTATTGGGTTGTTAATTTCATGGGCAATACCAGCGGTTAACTGACCAAGTGAAGCCATCTTCTCAGCGTCTACCAATTGTGTTTGCGCATTTTTTAAATCCGTTAATGCAGTGTTTAATTCTAAGTTCGATAGGTTTAATTCGTGCGTACGTTCTTCTACTTTCACTTCCAACATTACATTTTGTTCGCGAATTATTCTTTCGTTTTCTTGTGAAATGCGTAAAGCCTCTAATTGCGATTCTTCTTTTTCTTTTCTGTAAATATTTATTTTATCAGCTAGTGCAAATGAAAGCAAGGTTACTTCTAGCGCCGAACCTATTTGTAGTGCATAAAAAGTAAGGTTGTTATACGGCAACATGTTAAAATTCCTCAATACAAAAACCACCACACTGAGCAAGAAAATAGTCCAAGCCACTAAGAAATAATTTGCTGGTCGGTAACCTTGTCTGCCAATTTTATAGGCAATGTAAATGGTTAACAAAGAACCAATCATTGCGGTAAGTTGTACTAAATTTTGAGCGTAATAAAATTCGCCCATAATGCTTAAAACAAAACATGCAGCATAAAAAATAAAAATGCCGTTTAAAATTTTATTTCCTAAGGGATACGTTTCTTTGGTGTTTAAAAAATGTTTTACAAATGCAATGGCTGTCCAGCCGTTTAGTACTGGTATTAAGAATGTACTTTGTAAAACCAACCATGTAGAGTTTGGCCATAAATACTTAAAGCCATATCCTTGTAATACGGCTTGAGTTAATCCAACAAAAACAATGTAGGAAACGTAGTACAAATAACTTTTGTCGCGAACTGTAAAATAAACGAACAAGTTATAAATGGCCATTACCAAAATAATTCCGATGTACAATCCAAAAACTAAATCTTTTTGTATTAAATCTTCATAAACTGGCTGTTGAGAGCCAATTAACAGAGGCAATTGTATTTGTTCTCCACTTCTTACTTTCATGTAATATGTAGAGGCCTCTTCTTTTTGAATGTCTAAATAAAATAAATGGTTTTGATTGTTAATTTTTCGTTCATGAAACGGTAACTGTTCCCCTGCTAAAATACTATCAAATTTATTATTACCAATAGGCGAATAAAATACTACTTCATCTAAAATTGGGTATTGTAATTGTAATAATATTCGTCTATTGGCTAATTCATTTTTCACCGTAAAACGAATCCAAAACGTGTTGGTACTGATGCCTAAATTCGGAACATTATCTTTACTTTTTTCAAATTTATCTGAATTAATAACCTCATTAAAATTCAATGAATTGCTTTCATCTTTCAAAAGATAGATGTTGTTCCCAATGGATTGTATTGTTTTCTCGTTATTATATACAATAGTATCGTTCGAGAAAACTTGCTGCGTAAGTAGTACTAAAAAAAACAGGAACAAGAGTTTTGATCTCTTCATATTTTATTGTTTCGTTAAATTAGGAATCTCTAATTGGTACATTACTTCGAATTCTCCTTTCGGTCCTTTTTCTTTTTTAATTTGATTAGGTTTTTCTCTCAATTCGAAAATATTTTCGCGTTCCTTCTCCTCTGCATGTGCTAAAACATCAACATCCAAAATAGCCATAGCAGTAGCTACGAAATCATCTTTAGGATAAAAGAATATTCCCCTGTCACCCAATGATTCCTCTATTACTGCGCCTACACGTTTGCCCATTCTGGTGGTTACCGGTGCACAGAGTACATAAATTTTATCAATGGGTAATTGGTTTACAATAGATACACACACTCTGCATAATATTAAGCTTCCAATGCCCATGCCTGCAACTTCCATGGAATTCCACATCCCACAAATTTCTGCACAACCTTCTTTTACAAATTCAAATATTTTAGAGTCGTAATGCCCTAGCGCATGCTCAATTGGTAATTGAATTTTGCCATCCACCATTTGAACTCTAGCACCACCGTATACTTTTTCACCCGATTCATCCTCCACAATTATTACAATCGTATTCTCACTATTTACCCAATCGTTGTTAGAAGAAGTAACTTTAGCTACGCCAAAATGTATCTCCAACAAACGACGGTGACCTTCTATGAATTTCATACAGGCCTCCTTATCGTCAACTGCTCTAAATGCTCTGATTTTTACCATGAGTTTTAGAGCTTACTTAATGAGTTCATTAAAATCAACATAATATCTACCCGAGAGTGTAGTTTGTTTTAATAATATTCTTCGACAAACATCAGTAACCATTGCACCACCTAATACAACAGAGGATGCAAGCTGAGGCCAAGTAGAAATTGTTTTACCCATTTCTGCTAATGAGAGGCGCATGCGATCTGAGATGTTTTCGATTCCTACCATCGCACCTAACAATGGAACTTTTTCTTGATTACTTAAATTTCTTAGCGCATTTAAGTCGCCCATGTTTTCTGGTATTAGTCCATGTAACATCGGTCGATTTGGCTCTAAATCATATCGCTCAATATCAATCATCCCTCTGTCGTTGGTTTCCATTACCACAGGTATTCCCAATGATCTAGCTTTAATTCTACTTAAAATTTTTACATCTAATCCATCACATTCTTCTACTAATACATCAATTTTACCATCTTCGGTCAAAAATGCATCAATATTTTGCTCTGTAATTCCTTCTTTATAAATTTTAACTTTTACGTACGGGTCCATTTCGGCAATTTCTCTTGCTGCAATAACAGCCTTAGAGATGCCTATGTTTGTAACAGATGTCCGTATTCTGTTCATATTGCTTAATTCTATAAGATCAAAATCGGCCAATCGAATTTCGCCACAAGTGCGCTCCATAACCAAGGTAAGTGCAATCATTTGACCAACGGATAGGCCAATAACTGCAATCTTTTTTTTCAATAAAATACTACGTTCTTCTGGGGTAATTTTATATAGATTCCTACTAGTTCTCAATTCAATAAACTCATCTTTTCCTAAAAGATGAACCAACTTCTTGTTCCAAGGGTAATACACCCAACATCCATAATAATGCGCTTGCTTTCCAGCTAAAAGCACCTGTATTTGCTCTTCGTACTCGTGTTCCGATAAAGCTGCCTTCGGGTTACGAATTTTAACCAATTCACGTAATTGACTATATAATTCGTCGATTACAATAGTATCTTGATGTTCATCGATTAGTTGCTGAACTTCAAGCTTTTCATTATGGTTGTTGATGTTAAAAACTCTTGGCAAGAAGGCATCATTCAATATACTTTCTTTATATTTTAACATTTGTTGTTGTTCTCTGGCTCTAAAATCATTAAAATTAGTATTAAATATCCAAATAAAATCCGATATTTATAGAAATAATCGTTTATTTTATCAATTTATAGAAAAATTAAACACCCCAAGCCCCAATTTTAGATGACTGATTCTCGTATAAAAATACTTTATGTAGATGATGAGGAAAATAACCTAAACTCCTTCAAAGCCGCATTCAGAAGAGAATATGACGTAAGTGTTGCAATCTCTGCTACTGAAGCAAAAGAAATTCTGAAAGAGAAAAAATTTGAAATCATTATCACCGATCAACGCATGCCTGGTGTAACAGGTGTTGATTTTTTGGCAAGCATTATCAATGAATATCCCGAAGCTATCAGAATGTTATTAACTGGTTATGCAGATATTCAAGCTGTAATTGATGCGATAAACAAAGGTCAGATTTATCAATACATTACTAAGCCATGGGACGAACAGCAGATGCGAGTGATTATTAACAATGCATATGAAATATTTTCATTGCGTCAGGAAAACAAAGAATTACTGAAGAGTTTAATTCGTGCAAATGAGCAGCTAGAATTTTTACTTCGCCAAAAGCTTCTCTCTTAATTTATTTACGTTTTTGTTTGCGCGGACTTTTAGCACTTTTTAAGGCTTCTAATTCTGCCGCCATTTTCATCATTTGAATTTTCAAGTCGTCAATTGAATTCTCTATTTGAACAGCACTTTTATACCCTTTTTGATCCGACTCTGCAATCACATTCGTAGTTTCCATTTCTAAAATATCACTTGCTTTAATTCCCAATATTTTAGCAATTTTTAGTAACCTAGAAACCGTAAGGTCCGTTACATCTCTCTCAATATTAGAATAAGAGGCTACAGAAATATCAAGTTCATTTGCCATGTTTTCTTGGCTTAAACTTTTAATTGCTCGCAATATTCTAATTCTTTCTCCGATAGTCGATTTCATAATTCTAAAATTAATTCTAGAATTTGATACGTCTTTACAATAATTATAGATTAGTTTTAGTTAAAATTGAATAATTCTATTAATTCTGATATTATTCTATACAAATAATATTGTTTTTGAAAAAAATAATAAATTCTGTATTTTGTTTGTAAAATAAGAGAACATGGCATTACCGAATATTTATACAGAAAAAGGAACGGATGAATTCATTGCACGCATCAATCAATTAAGTCCGATTAGCCAACGCAGGTGGGGTAAAATGAATGTATCGCAAATGTTGGCACATTGCTGTGTACCTTATGAACAGCTATTAGGTGAAAGAAGTGATGGTCCAAATGCGGTGATGAAATTAATAATGAAATTATTTTTTAAAGGAACCATGACAAATGAAATTCCTTATAAACCTAATTTGCCTACAGCTCCCTCTTTTATTATTGTAGATCAACGCGATTTTGAAAAAGAGAAGCAACGATTGATTCAGTATGTAAGAAAACCATTGGAATTAGGTGAAGCACATTTCGAAAACAAGTATCAAATTAGCTTAGGCAAATTAACTGCAAAAGAATGGAACAACTTACTTTGGAAACACTTAGATCATCATTTGAGGCAATTTGGAGTGTAGCTTTTTAGAATTTAGATATTAGATTTTAGTATTTAGATATTAGATTTTAGTATTTAGACATTTGAAATTAGAATCTGAATGCTACGCTTGATATAAGTGAGCGAGTTAATCCGTCGGCACGTACTTTACGTACTATTAAAGGAAATGCCAAGCTTACATCAATAGCCTTATTATTTTTTAGTTGATGTGAAGAATTCCCAATTACATTTAAGGTTAATCCGTTTGAGTTTGGTAGGTCTTTTTCAATACTTGTAATTGGATCTTGCACTCGATCATTCTGAACTCTATAAATTGCCAATACACTTGGAGTTACCATCCATTTTTTAGTTACATTGATATTTCTTTCTGCTTTCAAAATCGCATCATCTCCTCTAAAAAATTTATACGAGCCAAAATAATTGGCAGCATCTGCATTATTAACCCAATCTGCTGAGCTAGCCAAAAAAGAATTTTCGTTTGAAGAGATTAATACTTTTTGATAGGCGGTTGTAAAATTCCATTGTTTGTATTGATAAACAAACCCAAGTATTCCATCAAAAGTTCCTAAGCTTGTTTGGTAAGGCATTGGCAATGCTTTACCCTTGTCACTTAAGTTTGAATTATTGACAGGAATTTTGAACCCAATTATAGTACTGATGGATGAACGCTCATTTATTTCTTTATAAATGGTAGAACTTAGAGATAAATCGCCAATGCCATTGGTATTTGCAAGATTGCCTATGTTAACTAAATATGGCAATTTTAATTGCAAGTAAATTGCTGGATTTATTTTCCAGTTTAATTCGGCAACACCTACAAAATGTAAGGTATTTTGCTCGCCAAGACCGATACTTTGTGTTACTTTATAATTGATGGAAGATATTTTTTCGTTGCTTGTATTTACACTATCACCTGTGTACAAATGAGGAGCACCCATGGTACAAACTCCGGCATCACTACAACCTTGAGCGATTGTTTGAGCCGAATATAGAAATAAGAAAATAGAAAATAGTAAGAAGCGAATATGCATATGATATCTGTTTTAATCAAATATCAACTTTTAAAATCATAAAAATGTAAGCTAGCCGAGAAATAAGCGATAAAAAAAGCCTCACTAAAATTAAATTAGAGAGGCTTTATTAAGTGTATAATCTTTTATTTTACATCAATATTGGTAAAAGTTCCAGATAGAGTACCCGTTGTACTTGCGCTAGAAAAAATACCTGTAGTTTTTGTACTTGTAATTGCACTAATGGTAACGGCCCCTGCATTTGCTACATATAAGGAAGTACCGTTTAAATAAGAAACAGCGTTTAATCCACCTATTGTATACAAACCCACCGTATCAGCAGCTAAATTAATTTCAACCAACATTGCTGAACCACCTTTAAATGCTTTAATGGTATTGTATCGCGAATCGAAATAAGCAGAATCGGCAGTAACAGAGGTAGTGTTGTTATCTGTTGTAAATACAAAAGAACCAGCATTGGCAGTATTTAATGTATCCTCTGCATCATCTTTAGAACAAGCCGAGAAAATTGAGACAGTAGCTAATAGAATAGCTGAGTAAATTAATTTTTTCATTTATTATTTAGTTTATGCTACAAAGCTATGTGCTAAACCAGTTTTGTATATACCCATTGGTGGGTATATATGCGTACGTAATAATAACAAAGCCCCACATTTCTGTGAGGCTTTGCGGAATAGCTTGTGCCGATTTTATCGGTAGACGGGAACTAACCCGCGACCTTCCCGACGCGTCGGGACAAGCATTCTAATCAGCTGAACTTTGTATATAGTATAAAATAACAAAGCCCCACATTTCTGTGAGGCTTTGCGGAATGGACGGGATTCGAACCCGCGACCTCCTGCGTGACAGGCAGGCATTCTAACCAGCTGAACTACCACTCCGTTTTATTTTCTTTTAATAATTTAGCTAGCGTCCTTCCCGATACAATCGGGACATTATAACCAGCTGAACTACCACTCCGTTTTGTAATTCTTTAAAATATTTACTTAGCGTCCTTCCCGATACAATCGGGACATTCTAACCAATTAAATATTTTCCGTTTTTTACTGGACTGCAAATATACAGTCTTATGTCGTTTTATCAATAAAAAAGTGAAAAAATATACTAATGTACTATTATACAGTCCCTTCTTTCATTCTTTCCGCATTCTCAGCGAACTGTAATCCATCAATTATGTCTTGTATATCGCCGTTCATTACTCCCGGCAAGTTATACGAGGTCATTCCAATGCGGTGCTCTGTAAGCCTGCTTTGTGGGAAATTGTAGGTTCTAATCTTCGCAGACCTGTCGCCTGTAGCAACCATCGTTTTACGCTTTTTAGACACTTCCTCTAAATGCTTCGCATACTCCATCTCATAAATCCTCGATCTTAATACTCCTAATGCTTTCTCGTAGTTCTTCATCTGCGATTTCTCGTCTTGGCACTGCGCCACAATACCCGTTGGTATATGCGTTAAACGCACCGCAGAGTAGGTAGTGTTTACCGACTGCCCTCCAGGACCCGATGAACAGAATAAGTCTTTACGGATATCGTTCGTTTTTAAATCGATGTCGAATTCATCTGCTTCTGGTAATACTACTACCGATGCCGCCGAAGTATGTATTCTTCCTTGTGTTTCGGTTGCGGGTACTCGTTGCACTCTGTGTACTCCAGATTCGTATTTTAATGTGCCATATACATCTTCACCCGAAACGTTCAATACAATCTCCTTATATCCTCCTGCGGTTCCTGGTGTGTAATCTACTAAATCAACTTTCCAACCTTTAGTTTCCGAATAGCGTTGGTACATTCTAAATAAATCGCCAGCAAAAATACTTGCCTCATCTCCTCCTGTACCTGCTCTTATCTCTACAATGGCATTCTTAGCATCCTCAGGGTCGGTTGGGATCAACATCAAGCGGATGTCGTCTTCCATTGTATCTCTCTGCTGTATTAAATCATCTAACTCCGACTTGGCCATCTCTCTAAACTCTTCATCTTTCTCTGTAGCCAATATCTCTTTGTTGGATTCAATGTTGCTCATCACATTACTATAAATATTGTATTGAGCCACTATCTTCGATAAGTCTTTATATTCTTTGTTGAGTTGAGCGAAACGCTTCATGTCGCTCATCGCTTCTGGGCTAGAAAGTTCTTTTTCTACGTCCTCGAAGCGGTTTTTTATAGCCAAAAGCTTTTCTAACATGTCGTTCATATCCTGTATTTCTCCTTTAAAAGAATGCAAAATTAAGCAAAAAACGCTTAAATACACGTATATAGAACCTAAATTTTAATGGAAGGTTTTAGAATGCACACTTTATGATACTAGCTCAATACATCAAATTATCTCCAAAAATAGAAATGTGTGAAAACAAAAAAGCCGATTGTTAAATCGGCTTTGGGTAATTACGCATGACGAATGCCTTGCAGTAACATATTTAATTTGAATTCTTGCTCCTTAATTGATTTGATAATCTCACCAACCATGGGTGCATTTTTTTCTATGAACTGATCACGTGTAGTGGTGGCAGACTTAATATGTATTAAAGCCTGTATTCTGTTTGTTATAATTTGATCAACTTCAACATCAAATAAAACAGCAAGCTTATTATAGTTCTCCATGTTTGTTTGACTATCGAAATTTTCGATTTTAGAATACGCAGATTGTGTTAAACCAATTTTTGTTGCCACTTCTTTCTGAGTATAGTTGCGCAATTCTCTTAACTGCTTTAATGTGATGAATGTATACATAAAATTAAATATTTGGGGTTTTATAATACTCATTTTACAATATACATGCCGTTAAATTTCAGGAATGGACCATGATTCAGAAAGTGCCAAAAAACATCTTAAAACAGCGTTTTACTCTTATTTGTGCATTGTCATTAATAAAATATTATCCAAACAATAAACTATTATTCCCAAAATAGAACATGAGTATTACAGAATTACATTTCTATATACTATTATTCTTTAGTTTGAAGTATGAGCTGTTTATTTTTCAGGAAAAAATAAATTTGATTTGAAAAAAGATAGGGTTTCTCGAGCTCTTTTAAGTTGGTAGATAAGGTATCTGTTTTTAATGATTGATAAAGTAACCAATTATTATTTTTTTGATAAAAAATTCTGTTCGTTTCAACTTGTAAAATATCATCCACTAAAATTGGAATTGTTTTTTTATATCCTCCAAATAAATCAAAAACAAAAATTCCATTTTTTTTATCAACTAAAAAAAGTTCATCTCCATATTCTACAATTGCATGTGGCATTATTTTTTTCGATAACACTAAATATAAATCACCGCTTTGAAATATTACATTTAATTGATCGTCGAGTTTTAATAATCGTCTGTTTAAATTATCGTACATCCACAAACCGTTGTTGTTTGAAGAGGCAATAGCTGATACCCAACCATCAGGATATGTATTTCTAATTTGCAGTGAATTTATTTCGGTTAAGTTCACATCCAAAAATTTCACAATGGCTTGGTCCGCGTAAAACACTACCACTCTCAATGGGTTGCTTACATCAATAGAACTTATTTTGCCACTTTTTAAATCTGCAAATTTAGTATAGCGTTGTATATTGGTTTCATATTTAGTAAGTATATTTTTTGCATCGTAAAAATATACGTTCCCAATTCTGTCTACTTTATAATCGATTACGTCATCAGCAATTTTTAATTCTGTTTGTGCAAATACAAAAACAGAACTGGTAATGATTAAAAAAAGTAGAAGTATTTTTTTCATGTTTAAGATTCAAACTTTAGGAGTTCTATTCCATGCTCGTTCCATTTTGCATAGGTTTTATGATGTACCCATTCTCCTAAATTTATATAAGAACTTTTTTCGTTGAGTTGTATATTCAAAGGTAAATGCCTGTGGCCAAAAATAAAATAATCAAAATGTTCTTTTGCTAACACTTCTTTGCTATAAATGGCTAACCATTCATTTTCTTCACCTAAAAATTGCTCTTTACTATCGTTGGCAATTCTACTACTGCGCGACCATTTGTCGGCTATCCATATCCCTAAATTTGGGTGAATCCTGGCGAACAACCATTGGCAAAGTTTACTTGCAAAAACTTTTTTCAAGAATTTATAAGTATAATCACCAGGGCCTAAACCATCGCCGTGGCCAATTAATACTTTGTGTCCGTAGTTTTCTCGGATAATATTATCTCTATAAATTTTAACACCTAATTCTTTTTCAAAATAATCGAACATCCACATATCATGGTTGCCAGTAAAAAAATAAACAGGAATACCGCTGTCAACAATTTCTGCAATTTTGCCTTGCAAACGAGCAAAGCCTTTTGGAATTACTTTGTTATACTCAAACCAAAAATCAAAAATATCACCTACTAGATAAATCTCTTTTGCATCTGCCTTTACGAAATCTAGCCAACGTACTACGGCATTCTCTCTTGCTCTAGAGCTTTGTGCATCTGGCACTCCTAAATGAAAGTCGGAAGCAAAATAAATAGATTTATGTTCGTTCATTTTTATTGTTGATCATCAATTAATATTACAAAAATTTCTCGTGGTCCGTGTGCTCCTAGTACCAATGTTTTTTCAATATCAGCAGTTCTGCTTGGGCCGGTAGTAGTACTAATCATTGTTGGCAGTTTATCACTGTATCTGTTTTGCACAATAGTTAGCGCATCACCAATATCTGCACAAAGCTGAGAGGTGTACGCAACTACAACATGTATATGTGGGTAGATTGATAATCGTCTGCCTGCCTCAGATGCATTTGTAATAATAATACTGCCCGTTCTGGCAACTAATGCATCGCAGGTGGTAATACCAACGTTGGCTTGTTCAAAATTTACATCAGTATGTTGTATGTCTTTTATATTTTCTTTCAACCAAGCTAATGAATTTTCCCAACAAAAAAGTTCGGTCCATTTTCGTTCTGCAATTAATTGCTGTAAATCTAAAATGCATTGTTCTTTATTTTCACAAAATAAAAACTGCCCGTTAATTTTAGAAAATTCTTGAGCGAACTGAATCTCTAATAATTCATCTGATTGTTTATAAATAGGCCCTGATTCTTCTAGGCGTGGATATGGATTGTCTGTTTTCTCAATCAGTGCTTTTCTGATTTGTTTCAACATTCTTTCTTTAGGGGTGGCTTCGCGCATAGCACAAATTTAGTAAATAAATAGAAAAGGACGCTTAACGCGTCCTTTTCATTGGTATTTTAGATATTCTTATCTGTATCTTCATTCAGGATGTCGGGTATTGGTTCTATCGCAATACTTGCCGTTTCTTCTGCAACTACTTCTTCCGTTTTTACCTCTTCAGCTTTAGCCTCTTCAATTATAGCACCGTTTACAAATTCATCATAAGTAGTTCTAGTATCAAAGGGACGTTTACCCAATAACTCCTCTAAATCCGATTGGAATATAATTTCTCTTTGTAGTAAGGCTTGTGCAATTTTTTCTAAGCCTTCTCTGTGTTCTGTAAGCAATTCTTTGGTTTGCTCATACACCTCGTTAATTAATGCACGCACTTCAATATCAATCATCTCGGCGGTTTTATCAGAATAAGGTTTACCAAAACCGTATTCACCTTGAGGATCATTGAAAGATACATTCCCTACATTTTTATTCATGCCATACATGGTTACCATTGCATAGGCAAGTTTTGTAATTCTTTCTAAGTCGTTTTGTGCACCCGTAGATATTTTACCGAACACAATTTCTTCAGCGGCACGTCCGCCTAACGTCATTTTTATACTATCTAACAATTGTTCTGTAGTATATAAATATTGTTCTTTCGGTAAATACTGAGCATAGCCTAAAGCTGCAATACCACGTGGCACGATAGAAACTTTTACCAATGGATCTGCATGTTCTAAGAACCAACCTGCAATAGCATGGCCAGATTCATGATAAGCTACTATTCTTTTTTCTTCTGGTGATATAATTTTATTTCTCTTTTCTAAGCCGCCAATTACTCTATCAATTGCATCTTGAAAATCTTGCATGTCAATCGCTTTTTTGTCTCTACGAGCTGCTATTAATGCTGCTTCGTTACAAACGTTCGCAATTTCTGCACCTGCAAAACCAGGAGTTTGAGCAGCTAATTTTTTCGTATCTACTTCTGGAGCCAATGTTAATGGCTTCATGTGTACTTTAAATATTTGCTCTCTACCAATTAAATCTGGTCTGTCAATTGCAATTTGTCTATCAAATCTTCCTGGACGTAACAAAGCTGGGTCTAATACATCTGGTCTGTTTGTTGCAGCCATAATAATTACACCTGAGTCTGTTCCAAAACCATCCATCTCTACTAACAATTGATTTAAGGTATTTTCACGCTCATCATTTCCACCCATAATTTGGTTTTTACCACGAGCACGGCCTACAGCATCAATCTCATCAATAAAAATAATACAAGGAGCTTTTTCTTTTGCTTGCTTAAATAAATCTCTTACACGTGATGCACCAACACCTACAAACATCTCTACGAAATCTGAACCAGATAATGAGAAGAAAGGAACTTGTGCTTCGCCGGCAACTGCTTTTGCAAGCAATGTTTTACCTGTACCAGGCGAACCCACTAATAAAACACCTTTCGGTATTTTACCACCAAGTGCTGTGTATTTCTTTGGATTCTTAAGGAAGTCTACTACTTCCATTACTTCCGTTTTCGCTTCTTCTAATCCTGCAACATCATTAAACGTAATGCTTACTTGCGATTCTTTGTCGAACAAAGTTGCTTTTGATTTACCGATATTAAATATTTGACCACCTGGACCAGATCCACCGCCAGACATTCTGCGCATAATGAAAATCCAAATAGCAGCCATTATTGCTAATGGTAAAATCCATGTCAATAAAAAATCTCTTCCCCAATTTGAGCGTTCTATAAACTGAATGTTTATTTGTTCGCTTGGAGTAAAGCCTTTCTGCAATTCGCGTAGTTGTTCTTTCAGATCACTTACAGAACTAGTTGCTTCTGTGAAATAATAATGAGGTCCTGCACCAGACAGAAACTTACTGGTATTAATGTCTTTGTATTTTTCGTTTTGTAATTTATCTTTTTGCAAATAAATTTCTATGATGTATATATTACCTTGTTGAAAGGCAATTAGTTTTTCTACATCATGACTTAATAACATTTCATTAGTAAAACGTTGGTAAGAAATTTCTTTCGCAGAATTACCTGAGTACATTATATTGAAGGCTAAAAAACCTACTAATATGATCCCGTATATCCAATAAAAATTAAATTTAGGGGGTTTAGGCAAAGTTCTTTTGGGTTTTCCATTAGAATTACCCGGATTTATTTTTTTATTATCTTCCATTTGTTTAAAATTCCTTTTTAAATAATTTAAGCTGATTGATAGGTTGCTACTTCGGCATCACCCCATAAATCTTCAAAACCATAATGTTCTCTTTTTTCTGTTCTAAAAATATGAACTACTACACTTACAAAATCTAACAGTATCCACTCCGAATTCTGAAACCCTTCTTTATGCCAAGGCTCTTCTCCGAATGCTTTGTACATCTCATCTTCTACAGAATCGGCAATTGCTTTTACTTGTGTAGATGAATCGGCGTGACAAACCACAAAAAAATCACTGACAGAACTGCTGATGTTTCGTAAATCGAGGCTCACAATATCTTTTGCCTTTTTCTCTTGCATACCAAGTACAATAACTTCGGTGATGCGTTTAGATTCTTCTAAATTGTTGCTTGTTTCTTTAAGCTGTTTGTTTCTAAGCATTAAAAGCGATTAATTTACACAAAAATAAAAATTATACGTTTACATCTATACTATGTCGGCAATATTCACAGGTAAAAATATAATATACTTTAACCGTGTTACCTCCACTAACAACGTTCTATCCGAAATGTTGTCAAATTCCAAGCCATTAGCTGAGGGCTCGGTAATAATGGCAGAAGAACAAAGCCATGGAAGAGGTCAGCACGGCACATTTTGGGAGTCCAGCCCCGGGAAAAACATCACCATCAGTATACTTTATAAACCAGAATTCTTAACGATTGAAAAGCAATTTTATTTGTCGATGGCTATAAGTATTGGCATTTGTAACTTTTTAGAAGATGTTTTAAATACGAAGGTTAAAATAAAATGGCCGAACGATATTTATGTGGGAAATACTAAAATTGCAGGGATACTAATAGAAAACAGCCTGATAGGTAGCTATTTAAAATCTAGTATCATCGGAATTGGCTTAAATGTAAATCAAGTACAGTTCAACAGCGAAGCCCCCAACCCTTGCTCAATGAAAATACTTACCGGCAAGGAATTTAACATAAATGAGCTATTGCCTCGTTTATTTGAAGAGATTGAAATTCAATATTTAAATTTAAAAGCCAAGAAATTATCCTATTTAAAAGAAAAATACCTCAGTAAATTGTACAGATTTGGGGAAGAAGCCCTGTACAAAGTAAAAGGCAAAACAATTAAATGTAATATAAGTGACATTGAAGAAAGCGGAAAGTTAGTATTATTGACGGAAGAAGGGCTTCGTAGCTACGATACTAAAGAAATTGAGTTCATCTTTAAAATAAATTGATATTTTTGAACATTAACCCATTTATTACAAATGAAAAAAATAATTGTTCTGTTTTTATTGAGTGCCATCAGTGTACTTGGATATTCACAAATATTAAATCCAGTAAAATGGACATACTCTGTTGAAAACAATGGAAGCGAAAAAGCAACCTTGGTAATAAATGCAAAAATTGATAAAGGTTGGCATTTGTATTCTCAGTTTGTAGGCGAAGGAGGCCCAGTACCTACCAGTTTTAGATTTGAAAAGTCGGATGCATTTACTCTTTCTGGAAATGTAAAAGAAGTACCAAAAGCTAAACCATTCTTCGATGACATATTCGGCATGCAAGTAGCATGGTTCGAAAAGTCGGCTACGTTTAAGCAAGAAATAAAAGTAAGTAGCAAAACAGATTTTAAAGTTAAAGGCACTTTAGAATTTATGGTTTGTGATGATAAACAATGTTTACCTCCAGAAGAAGTTGAATTTACATTTGATGTAAAAGGTGTAGCTACTAGTGTAAGCACTACTAAAACAGAAGAACCTAAAACAACTGTTGAAGATACCGCTGTAAGCAAAGTAAATACAGTTGTTACAGCAACTGTTGATACTTCTAAAAAAGACAGTGTATCTAACATTGCGGATACGGTATTGAGCAGTAAAGATGAAGAGAAGAGTTCGATGTGGGGTATATTTTTTCAAGGATTTTTATTTGGATTTGTAGCCTTGTTAATGCCATGTATCTTCCCGATGATTCCGTTAACGGTAAGTTTTTTTACTAAACAAAGTAAATCTCGTGCAGTTGGAATTCGTAATGCATTAATATACGGATTATCGATTGTAGTAATATATGTAGGCTTAGGTTTAGGCATCACTATTTTATTAGGAGCAAGCGCGCTTAACGAGCTCTCCAGCGATGCAATATTCAACTTGATATTTTTCTTAGTACTGGTAATTTTTGCCACCTCCTTTTTTGGTGCATTCGAAATTACTTTACCAAGTTCTTGGTCTACCAAAGCAGATGAAAAAGCAGATAAAGGCGGATTGATAGGAATCTTTTTTATGGCTGTTGTATTAGCCATTGCTTCATTCTCATGTACAGGTCCGTTAATTGGAACTTTGCTTGTAGACGCTGCAAACAAAGGGCAGTACATGGGTCCGTTCTTAGGGATGTTAGGATTCTCGATTTCGTTAGCCTTGCCCTTTACCTTATTCGCCATATTCCCTTCGTGGTTAAACTCAATGCCAAAATCTGGCGGATGGTTAAACTCCGTAAAAGTTACCTTAGGTTTTATTGAATTAGCATTCGCATTAAAATTCTTGTCGAATGTTGACATGGCTTATCATTGGGGAATTTTAGACAGAGAAGTATTTATTGTTTTATGGGTAATTATTTTTGCGATGTTGGGTATGTACTTATTAGGTAAGTTAAGATTCTCGCATGATAGTGAAGTGAAACACGTATCGGTAACTCGATTATTTTTATCCATCATCACCTTAAGTTTTGCTTTGTATTTAGTACCTGGTTTATGGGGAGCACCGTTAAAAGCAGTAAGCGGATTTTTACCACACCAAGGAACTCAAGATTTCGATTTGTACTCGAGTAAGTTTGCTGCAGCATCAGGAGAAAGCACGCACAGTACTGGAGTAAAAAAATACGGAGATAAATTACATGCACCCTTGGGCATAGATGCTTTCTTTGATTACGATGAAGGATTAGCGTATGCAAAAAAAGTGGGCAAGCCTGTATTCCTTGATTTTACTGGACACAGCTGTACCAACTGCAGAAAAATGGAAAATGCTGTGTGGCCAGATCCAGAAGTTTTGCGCAGATTAAAAAATGATTTTGTTGTAATTTCTTTATATGTGGATGATCGCACGGAACTTGCCGAATCAGAAAAATACGTATCCACCTATACTGGCAAAAAAGTAAAAACCATTGGCAATAGAAATGTTGATTTACAAGTTTCAAAATTCAATAGCAACGCACAACCCTTGTATGTAATTGTAGATGCAGATGGCAAAGCGTTAACCGGAACATTTGGCTATAAAGAAGATGTACCAGGATATATAGAGTTTTTGGATAGTTGGAAAAAATGAAAGGCCGAAAATCCGATAGACCGATAAGCCGTTAATTAGAAAAACCGAAAGGCAGAAATTCCGAAATTTAAATTATCGGTTTTTCTGCCTTTCAGATTTTCGGTCTATCGGTCTTTCGGTTTATCGGATTCTCGGCCTTTCGGCCTATCGGATTTTCGGTTCTACGCAATAACAATCAGCTTCTCTGGCAATACCGTAACTTTAAACGGAACACTGCCTTTAATCTCCCCATCTATGGTGAGGGCTTGGTGGTATTCGGATTCAATTTGAATAGTTTTTACTTGCCTATATTCTAAATATTTTGAGTTGATGTGTTTACCCGAATAAATTTTGGGGAACAATTTCAGCAAATTACTGAGTGCCGTTTTACGTACTAATAATACATCCAACAAACCATCTTGCAAATCTGCCATTGGAGCCATTTTCATTCCTTTACCTGTATGTTTAGTATTCAGAATTAAAATAAAAGAAAACTCTTCATTGTATTTTACATCATCAAGTTCCACTTTTAATCGAGCGGATGGGTTACTAAGCATTTGAATAAATGAAGATACAGTATACCTCGGCGGACCAAGCCAGCGAAGCTCTTCTGCTAATCTGCTAATGTCATTTATTAATCCCCAACCAATCATGTTAAATGAAATATACGAGTGATTGTCCATTTCTATTTTCATCAAATCGATGGGCATGGTTCTGAACTGACGTAATCTGTCGCTTGCTTTTTGGTAGGTAAGCGAATCGAAATCGTGGTTAAATGCATTGCCGCTACCTGCCGGGAATAGCAAAATCGGTAAGTCTAAACGGTTGTTAATGTATAGTGCATTTACCACATCGTGCATGGTACCATCGCCACCAAGCACTAATACAGCATCTATTCCAGTTAATATGGTTTGATCTATAAAGCGAGAAAAGTAACCTGCACTTTTGCTTTCTAACACAATAAACACATCGTCTTTAAAGTCTTTACGCAACATTGAAAGCATTTTTAGTGCTTTATGCGTGCCTGCCAAAGGGTTTAAAGTGCATAAATATTTTTTACTCATTCATAAGGGATTTAATACAATATAGTAAAAAGGATTCTTAAATTTGACAAACGCAACCGAATAATTACAGATGAATTCCATTAAGAAGCAATTTGAAGAGGCGCAAGTATTGCTCGATGCCTTTATAAAAAACGAAGAAAATTTTAAAAAGATTGAGCAAGCGGGGGAACTAATGTGCAGTGCAATAAAAGCAGGCAACAAAATAATATCATGTGGCAACGGAGGTTCTATGAGCGATGCGATGCATTTTGCGGAGGAGTTGAGCGGAAGGTATAGAGATGATAGAAAATCTATCGCTGCCATTTCTATAAGTGACCCTACTCACATAACTTGTGTTGGCAACGACTATGGTTTCGATTTTATTTTTTCGCGCTTTGTTGAAGGATTAGGAAATGCAGGAGATGTATTGCTTGCTATAAGTACCTCTGGTAATTCTAAAAATGTATTAGAGGCTGCAAAAGCAGCAAAAGCAAAAGGCCTGAAAGTAGTAGCGCTTACAGGTAAAGATGGAGGAGCCTTGGCTCATCATTGCGATGTAGAAATTAGAGCACCACATGCTAACTTTGCAGATCGCGCACAAGAAATACACATCAAAATAATACATACCTTAATTGGATACATAGAAGAAAAATGTATTTAATTTTTTTACTGATAAATAAACATGCTTAGTTTTTTCTTAAAACCCAACAGAATTTTAGCCGGCGCATTGCTCTTAATCGTTTGTTCATTATTCATCATTCCTATACACGCAATCGACAAACACATCATCTCAATTTTATTTACTATTTATTGTTTCATTGCTTATTTCAGAGTGAAAAAAAATGGAGTGGAATTTTATTCGGAGCGAGTAATGCAAAACAAAGGATTGCTATTTGTGAGTTTACTATGGATTTTAAGTTTGTTGATGATCGAAACAAATGTTAAAATAGATTGGTATGAAAACAGTGCAATTACCAGAAATATATTAAGCGGAATTGGTATTATATATGCAAGTTTATTTTTTTACAGAGTTTTTTGGAAGAAATAATTACTAAATTTCTTCTTTCGGAAAATGTACCTCCTATTAGCACACTAGCACATTATCTCACTAGCACACTAACTTACCTGCCAGGTATCCCTGTCTAAACTCCTGTAATTAATAGCTTCCGCAAGGTGCTCCAGTTCTATGTTTGTTGATTTTTCTAAATCGGCAATGGTGCGTGCTACTTTTAAAATGCGATCGTACGCACGAGCAGATAGGCCAAGTTTTTCCATTGCATTTTTTAACATTGCATTTCCATCTTCGTTAATGATGCAAATACTTCGAACTTTTTTAGGACTCATTTGCGCATTGCAATGCACTAATTTATTTTCCTTAAATCGCTCCGATTGTATCTTTCGTGCTTCTATTACTCGAGCACGTATATCAGCACTTTTTTCTGAAACTTTTTTAGTTGATAATTCATTAAAACCAACGGGAGTAACTTCAATGTGTATGTCTATACGATCTAACAATGGCCCCGATACTTTATTCAAATATTTTTGCACATTGCCGGGTCCGCAACTGCAGTCTTTAGTTGGATGATTAAAGTACCCACATGGGCATGGGTTCATTGATGCAACCAACATAAAACTGGCAGGATATTCTATAGAAAAGCGCGCCCTCGAAATGGTTACTCTGCGCTCTTCTAATGGTTGGCGCATTACCTCCAATACTTGGCGTTTAAATTCTGGGAGTTCATCTAAAAATAATACACCGTGGTGCGCTAAAGAAATTTCTCCAGGTTGCGGAAATCCTCCGCCGCCCACTAATGCTACATCGGATATGGTATGGTGCGGAGATCTAAATGGCCTTGTAGAAATTAAGGCATCACTGCTTTTTAATTTCCCTGCTACCGAATGTATTTTGGTAGTTTCTAATGCTTCTGATAAACTTAATGGAGGCAGTATGGTGGCTAAGCGTTTTGCAAGCATGGTTTTACCTGCGCCGGGTGGACCAATAAGTATCAGATTGTGTCCGCCTGCGGCTGCAATTTCCATTGCTCGCTTAATGTTCTCCTGCCCTTTTACATCAGAAAAATCGGTGTCGAAATTTTCTGCTCTCGCAAAAAACTCGTCGCGTGTATCTAATTTATAAGGCTCAAACTCTTTCGCACCAGTTAAAAAGGCTACGACCTCTGAAATGTTTTCCATTCCAAAAACTTTCAATCCTCCAACAATTGCAGCTTCTCTTACATTTTTTTGAGGAAGTATAAATCCCTCAAACCCTCTCTTCTTCGCTTCAATTGCTATTGGCAAGGCTCCTTTAATGGCTTTCAAACTTCCATCTAAAGAAAGTTCTCCCATCATTAAATATGTATCTAGTTTTTCTGTTGGAATTTGTTCACTAGCGGCGAGTATGCCCACTGCAATGGTTAAGTCGTATGCCGATCCTTCCTTTCTAATGTCTGCCGGCGCCATGTTTACCACAATCTTCATCCTTGGCATCACCAATCCTACATGTTTTAAAGCCGACTCTATTCTGAGATTGCTCTCCTTCACCGCACTGTCTGGCAACCCTACTAAATGGTAATCTACGCCCGTTACAATGTTTACCTCTACCGTAATGAGAATTGCGTTCACCCCGTGTACTGCACTTCCATAAGTTTTCACTAACATGCTGTAAAACTAAGTGGCAGTGTTCATTTACTCAACTGCATATATGCAGGTTTTTTTATGCAGGATGATAGATAGTGGATGATAAATAGTGGATGATATATGCAGGATGATATATGCAGTTTTTACTCCGTTTCTAACAAGGTTTTCAACTCTTCCATTTCTTCTTCCGACTCTGGAATAATTTGCAAAGAATCTACTACTACATAATTTCTGGCAATGCCTCGCAATACAACCGAATTGAAAATACCAACAGTGTCTGAAGCTGGAACTTTGCCGCGCCTTACCATCAAACCTCCAATAAAACGGAAGTAATTATGCATGTAGGGTTTCAACGTACCATCTGCTAAAAATGAATATTTAAATTTCTTAGGCTTCGGAACGATACTTGCTAAAAAAATACTCTCCCCTAAATTTAATTGCGATGGTTTTTTGTTGAAATAAAAATGTGCTGCCTCTGTAATTCCGTAAACATTAGGTGCCCACTCAATAATATTTAAATACACTTCGTACATTCTTTGTTTAGAAGTAAGTCTATTGTTTTCGATCAACCAAACAATAATCATTTCCTCTAGTTTACGCGCCACCGTTTTGTTTCTGCTCAAGAAAACATTTTTTACCAATTGCATAGAAATCGTACTCCCTCCGCGCTTAAATCTTTTTGCTACAAAGTTGGTCGCAATCGATTGGCGAAAGGCTTCTTCGTAAAATCCTCTATGGCTAAAAAACAAAGGGTCTTCTGTGGTGAGTAATGCATTTTTTATATTATCGGATATTTGCTCGTATGGTGTGTAGTTAGGATTTGAAGGCCCTACATAAATGGAACGTGCAGCATAACCCACTTCATACGGTACATGTACAAAATCCGAATTCATTTTTTGCAAATTCGTTTCTCCAAATTTTACAATTGTGAAGCTATTTTTTGTTAAGCCCGAATTAAATTTACACTTCCAAGGTGATAACTCATCTAAATAAAAGTTTAAATGATAACCAAGTTTTCCTTGCACTTGCAAGCCTTCTAGCGTAGCGAATAATCCTTGAGGAAATGAATTGAAAAAATCTTGTGCAGGCATCTCCTCAATATCAAACTTCAACTCGTATATTTTTGATGGCGAAATGGTGTACTTAATATACGGCCTCGCTTTTATCATGCCTAAATACGCCACAGAAGAACTATCAATAGAAATAGATTTCTCTCCGATAAACATATTGCAATCGATAGAAGCTATATCTACGACAACATCTTTTTGTGCTATTCTCGGATGGTTTACGGTTAAATTTTTTAATGCCCAATTACCAAAAATACGAAGTTCACCAGAGGCATATTCAATATTATCCATGCGTGTAGAAACCGTATCAAAACTTAATTTCAATCCGAATTTTTGTTCTAAATAAGGCAGCTCTACTTTTTTGTTATCAGCAAAAAAACGAACGTTTAATTTTTTATCTGATGGATACAACTGCCCTTCCATGTGCCATACCGATTCGTTGTTATTTAAAATTAAGGTTGAATTTAATTGATGATCATTTATCGAAATAGAATTTGCATTAATGGTAAATGCATGTTCCTCATCCACCACATTTAAACGATAATTGGTAATCGACATGTTGTTGGGAACTTTGTATAAAAGTTCGTTAATCAAATTATCGGCAAGGTTTGCTAAATCAACACCCGATTGATCTTTTTTAACTGTGTCTTTGGGTGTTTTATTTTTCAATAAAAAATCGAAATTACGCTTCCCATTTTTATTGATAATGTTTAATACGGCATTGGATGAAATTAATTCGTCGATTTTTACATTGCCAATAAATAATGGAAAAATTGCAACACTAACTTTAAACTGATTAATTCGGATAAGTGTATCGGCACTATCGGGAACTACACTTATATTTTTAAATTCAACAGTACTTAGTCCTACAAATCCTGCTTTTTCTATTTTTATAGTTAGTTGATGTTTGCGTTTTTCAGAAGCGATTACCCTATCAATTACTTTTTCCAAAATACTTTGGCGAAATGCAATCATCAATATAAAAGACAAGAGCAGAACCCCCAAAAACACATAAATTGCAATTCGTAATTTTTTCATAATAGCAAACCAATAGGTGAAATTACTCGTTATTGATTAATAACAAAGAAAAAATTACACATTGGCACGAACTTAGCTATTGAATAAGTATGAAATATTTAAAAATTAGTCTATTATTAATTACACTGATAGCTGTATTTATAAGCGCATGCAAGGATGATCCTATTGAACCACAAGACAAAGAATTGCCTGTAATCACAAAAATATACCCAAGTATTACACATCAATCGTATGATTTTGGCGACACCGCCTTTTTTAGCATAAAATTTAAAGATAACCAGCAATTAGCAAGCGTTTCGCTGCGCTTGTATTTAGAAACAGAGGAGGAAATCTTATTTACGGCAAAAAGTCCTGCTGCTGATTCGGCAAGAATCGACACCTTTGTTATAATGAATGATTTACGTTTTAGCGACCTCGATTTTACGATAAAAGCTGTAGACGCGGCGGGCAATGTAGCCTTACAAAGTAGCCATATTCATTTAAGATAAGCCACAAATTTTGAAACAATTGCCTCAGCCTTTGGGTTCTTTTGGTACATTTGCAGCACAAATTTTGTTATGTACACTAAAGAAGAAGTATTAAAGGCATTGAGCCACGTTGAAGAGCCAGATTTGGGTAAAGATTTGGTAACGTTAAATATGATTGAAGATGTAAAAATTAACGATCAAGAAATATCATTTACCGTAATTTTAACCACCCCGGCTTGCCCATTAAAAGAACTCATACACAATGCATGTGTAAATGCTATCCATCATTTCATTAGCAAAGAGGCTGTTGTTAAAATAAACATGACCTCTAGAGTTACGCAGAAAGAGGGTTCTAAAAATTTCCCAAACATTAAGAACATTATATTAGTTGCCTCGGGAAAAGGAGGAGTTGGAAAATCAACTGTAGCCGTAAATTTAGCCATTGGCTTAAGTAAACAAGGCGCTAAAGTAGGTTTAATTGATGCCGATATTTATGGACCTTCTATACCAATGATGTTCCATTTAGAAGGTGCAAGACCTGCGGCAGAAAAAGTAGGAGAGAAAGTAAGTTTAATGCCGATTGAAAAATACGGTGTAAAATTATTGTCGATTGGATTTTTTACAGACCCAAACCAAGCCATTCCTTGGAGAGGACCCATGGTGACAACCGCTTTGCGCCAGTTGTTCCAAGATGCTAATTGGGGTGAATTAGATTATTTAATTGTAGATACGCCTCCAGGTACCGGTGATGTACACATTACTTTAGCACAAAATTTCCCGATAACTGGTGCTGTTATTGTAACTACACCGCAAAATGTAGCTTTGGCAGATACACGTAAAGGCATTTCGATGTTTAAAATGCAAGGCATTAATGTGCCTATTTTAGGGATTGTAGAAAACATGGCTTACTTCATTCCAGAAGAATTGCCAGATAATAAGTACTATTTATTTGGTAAAGAAGGAGGCAGAAAATTAGCACAGCAAATAGATGTAGCCTTTTTAGGTGAAATTCCGTTGGTGCAAGCAGTTGGCCAAGCGGGTGAAATTGGGGAGCCTATTATTTTAAATGACGAGCACCCGACTGCGAAAGCTTTTGAGACTATCTCTTCGAAAGTAGCGCAACAAGTGGCTATATTAAATGCAGGAATGGCTGAAACAGTTCTTAATTAGAATTGTTATAAATAATATTAACTTTGTAAAAAACAATTCAAATGAGCCAAGTAAACACAGAATTAATCGAGCGCATAGAAGCAGCGTTAGACCAAATAAGACCATACTTAGAAGCAGATGGTGGTAACGTTGCGTTACAAGAAGTAACTGAAGACATGGTAGTAAAGTTAAAGCTATTAGGCGCTTGCGGTACTTGCCCAATGAGCATCATGACCTTAAAGGCGGGTGTTGAGCAAGCATTGAAACGTTCTATTCCAGAAATTAATTCGGTTGAAGCCATCAATATTACAGATATGGACGATCCGAATGCAGTTTTACCTGAAAGACTAAGAAGCTAAAAACAACGTTTCTGCTTTATTCAATAATTAAGTATTATGATTAAAAAGCTTTTTTTCTTGCTGATAATTTTATCGGCAATGTGTATTGCCAATGCAAATGCGCAAGAAAAGAAGCTTATACAATTCTCTGGTATAGTAATACACGCGGACAGTTTAGAGCCGCTCCCATTTGTAAACATCATTAATATTTCTAGAAATTATAAAGGCACGTATACAGATATGCGTGGCTTTTTTTCATTGGTAGTAAGTGTAGGCGATACCATACAAATTTCATCCTTAGGATATAAAAAGCAAGAGTTAATAATTCCGAAAGATTTAGTGAATAATACCTTGAGTGCTATTTTTAAATTAAAGATGGATGCGATTGATTTGCCAATGATTTATATTTTCCCGTATGCAACTATTGAACAGTTTAAGCAAGCATTTATAAAACTACGTTTGCCCGATGATGATTTAATGATTGCACAGAAAAACTTAGATGCTAGTTTAATGATGGCAATGAGTTCAGCAATGGCATGGGATGGCACACAAAATACACGCTATTATTTCCAGCAACAGTCTGAAAAGCTATACTGGCGAGGCCAAGAGCGATACAACCCCCTATTAGATGTAGTAAAAATAAATCAGTTTATTCGTTTACTCGGCGAAGGGAAAATTAGTTTGAAGAACGAGAAAAAAGATGAGTAAATGTGCAAATGCGATAATGTGCATATTTACGCATTATCTACGTTTTTTTGCAGCAGGATACTTCATTTTATAATCTGGTTTTACCAAACCCTTCGTAATAGCATCTAATTTTTTAGCGATTAATCTTTTCTTGATAGGTGAAATTTTATCGATAAATAATTTCCCTTCAATGTGATCGTATTCATGTTGAATAATACGCGCCAAAATTCCGTTATAATCTTCTTCGTGTGCTACGAAGTTTTCATCCACATATTTTATTTTAATATTTGACAAACGATTTACGTCTTCTCTAATTTCAGGGATGCTTAAACAGCCTTCATTGAAAGGCCATTCTTTACCACTCTCATCAATGATATAAGCATTGATAAAAATCTTTTTAAAACTCTTTAGTTCCGGTTTATCCTCATCGTCATCGTCAAAAGGAGAAGCATCAACAATAAACAAACGAATATCTAGGCCAACTTGAGGAGCAGCCAAGCCAACACCACGAGCGTGGTACATGGTTTCGAACATGTCGGCAATTAATTGTTTTAAATTCGGATACTCTTTATCGATATCAACACTAACTTTTCTGAGTACGGGATCGCCGTATGCGATAATAGGTAAAATCATATTTCTTTATTGGTTCATCGACATGTAAGATTGCAAGATAATGGTTGCGCTTACGGTATCAATTAGTTCTTTACTTTGACGGTTTTTTTTATTCATTCCACTTTGAGCGATTACTTGCGAGGCCATTTTCGAAGTAAATCGTTCATCTATTCTTTTAATATTGATATTGGGAAACGCGACTTTTATTTTATCTATTTCCTTATTTATCAGAGCTGCCGATTGCGAGGGAGTGTTATCCATTTGCTTTGGTTCTCCGACAATTAGCAATTCTACTTCTTCTTTTTGGAAGTAATCTTTTAAAAAAGAGACTAATTCCTGCGTTGGGATTGTATTTAATGCCGTAGCGATAATTCGCATTGGATCGGTAACTGCAATACCTGTTCTTTTGGCACCTACATCGAGTGCTAACCATCTTCCCATAATGCAAAGATAAGGGATGAAAACGAATTTTAAATTTTATAAATTGCGGCATGTTATTTAAAGAGATTCCCGGACATACGGAAGTAAAGGAAAGGTTGATTCGGTCTATAAATGAAGAGCGCGTTAGTCATGCGCAATTATTTCTAGGACAGAGTGGTAGCGGATCTTTAGCTATGGCTGTAGCATACGCTCAATATTTAAACTGCACGAATAGAGTAGAGAACGATTCATGCGGAGAGTGCTCCTCATGCAGGAAATATCAGAAATTAATACACCCCGATTTGCATTTTAGTTATCCATTTATAGCTAAGAAGCCGGAAGATGTGAGCACTGTTTACATCAAAGAGTGGAGAGAAGCATTAACGAAGCATCCTTATATGGATTTGCAAGAGTGGATGGATGCTTTAGAAGCAGAAAACAAACAACCGAACATAAACATTGCCGAGTGCCACGATATTATTAAGAGGCTTACGTATAAAGCGTACGAGGCAGAATACAAAGTATTAATCATGTGGTTGCCAGAATATTTAGGAGTAACCGGTAATACCTTGTTGAAATTAATTGAAGAACCCCCAGAGAAAACCTTGTTTATATTGGTAGCGGAGCAATACGACCAGATATTAAATACCATACTTTCAAGAACACAACTTATTAAAATTAATAGGTTTAGTGATGAGGAGATAAAAGAGCATTTATTGAGCCTAGGTTGCGAAGAGCAAGCGGCGGCGAGGTATGCATATTTAGCAGATGGTAGTATGCAAGCAGGAATTAATTTAATGAGCCAAGAAGAAAATAATTTGGAAGAATTGTTTGTGCAATGGTTTAGGTTATGTTATGGAAAAAGGGGAATTGAAATACAGGGTTTAATTGAACAAATAGCCCCGGCTTCTTTTGGAAGAGAGAATCAAAAAAATATGTTGCGTTTTGGTTTACAAGTAATTAGAGATTGTTTAACGCACAATGCATCGGCATCGGAAATTATACGATTTGAGAGTAAACATTTTGAGATAGCAAAAATGGCATCCATTTTAAACATGGAAAATGCCAGTTATATCATAGATGATATTGAGAAGGCTATATACCATATTGAGCGTAATGCGAACGCTAAAATTGTATTTTTAGACCTTTCCGTACAAGTTATGAGGGATTTGCAAAGAAAAATGTAAATTCGCATTAATTAAATTTTATAAATATGGGATGTGGATCATGTTCAAGTGGTGGGTGTGTGCCGGCAGGATGTAACAGCAATGGTTCTTGTATGACGGGAGGAGGATGTAGTAAGTTAGATGTATACGATTGGTTTTCAAACGTAGACATGCCTTCGAACTACAAAGCATTTAATATACTTGAAGTGAGGTTTAAAGGCTCACGAAAAGATTTTTATCGAAACACCGACAATATATATGTAGAAGCAGGCGAGCTTGTTTGTGTAGAATCGGGTACTGGTGGCTATGATGTTGGCCACGTAACGATGACAGGCGAATTGGTTCGAATGCAGATGAAAAAAAGAGGTGTTGCGGTAGATGCTCCCGAAATCAAGAAATTGTATCGTAAGTCTAGCGCACTAGATGTAGAGAAATGGAAACTAGCGAAAGGCTTGGAGTACGAAACTATGCATCGTGCCCGCAAAATTATTATTGAGTTAAAACTCGATATGAAATTAAGCGATGTAGATTACCAAGGTGATAAAACCAAGGCTACATTTTATTACACAGCAGAAGACCGTGTAGATTTTAGGGAGTTGATTAAAAAACTTGCCGAAGAATTTAAGGTACGTATAGAGATGCGACAAATTGGGATGCGACAAGAAGCTAGCCGCCTTGGTGGTATTGGTTCTTGTGGCCGAGAATTATGTTGCTCTACTTGGCTTACTGATTTTAAAACAGTAAGTACTTCTGCAGCTCGTTATCAAAACTTATCCTTAAACACGTTAAAACTTGCCGGACAATGTGGTAAGTTAAAATGTTGCTTAAACTATGAGTTGGATACGTACATGGATGCCTTGAAAGATTTCCCTGATGATATTAAGGAAATTAAAACCAGAAGAGGTTCTGCTTATTTACAAAAAACCGACATCTTTAAAAAGACCATGTGGTTTAGTTATAGACACGATGAACCTTGGGTGCCATTGCATGTGAGCAGAGTAAATTCAATTATTGCGATGAACAAAAACAATGAATATCCGGAAGATTTATCGGACATTATAATTGTTCCAAAGTTGATAGAAAAAGTATTGGATTACGATAATGTTGTTGGGCAAGATTCGCTTACTCGTATGGATGAGCGCAATCGTAAAAAGAAAAACAACAACCGTAAAAAAAGCAATAATCGCAAACCAAATAGTACACCAAATGCAGGAGGTGCTGCACCAAATAGCAGGCCACCACAAAACCGTCCGAAAAAATAATGAAAGCAAGAGTATCTTTTTTCATTTTACTAACGATGGTATTGTTTAATGCTTGTGATGATGCTCGAGTGTTTGAAGATTACCAAACTATAAAAGACGACAATTGGTACATTAACCAAAAACCGACTTTTTATTTAGAGGTAAGTGATACGCTTAGTGAACATGACATTTATTTTAATGTGAGGCATACAGGAACGTATAAGTATTCAAATCTATTTGTGTTGTTTACGATACAGGGCCCTAAAGCAAAACCAGAAACACAGCGCTTAGAATTTAAGTTAGCAGAGTTAGATGGTAAATGGTTGGGCTCTGGCTTAGGTGATATGTACGCTAACCAAATTAAAATAATGGATAAAGTAAAATTTCCACGCAAGGGAGTTTACTCATTCAGCATCGAACAAAATATGCGCGATAATCCTTTGGCAGGTATAGAAGATATTGGTGTAAGAATAGAAAAAAGTCGCTAGTTACTAGTCGTTAGTCTTTAGACAGTCTAAAGACTAACGACTAAGGACTAATATCTAAAATCACCAATACTTAATATCAAACCATCCATCGGTAATACTTACTGTATCCGACTCGTCGCCTACCATAAACATTTTTGCTTTGAAGTTAAAGGTGCCAGCAATTATTTTGTTTACAGTATCTAGTTTTTTAATGTGTATGTAACCTAAATGTTCGTTGGTAGTTACATATGCTAAATTAAATAAATGATTTTCACCTACTGAGTATTGTAATTGATTTCTTGCACCCTCAACAGATTCGCGAGCAATGTAAATACCGGTATCAACCAAATTTTCAATATTTAAAATTACTTCTTGGTAACCTCGTTTACGTTTTGAAGTAGCTTCAATATAAAATATTGAATTATCGGAAAAGAGATCTTTAAAGTACATTCTAATAATTCCCGGCAAGGTATCGAACTCGCTACCACTCACTACTACTTTGTTATTTACACGGTAAGCAAATATATCTTTGCCTTCTTCAGAATAAGCGGGCATGGTATCAATTTCTTCTTTCAACATTGCACTGTTTAGTGTAGCAACATCATACTGCTCACATGCATTAAACATTAGCAAAACCGATATACTCAATGCAAAAAATATTTGTTTCATTTTTCAGCTGTTAGTACAATTTTTTTAATTAATTCACTTTTTGAAGTTTTCACATGTACTAAATACATTCCAGGTGAATATCCTTTCAGGCTTAATTTAACAAGAGAAGGTGATTGTGAAATGGCAACTTCCTTAAGTAATTTACCTTGTAAACTAAATATACTTACTGAGTATATTTTAGAATTCTCATCGTTTAAAAGCACTTCGAACAAACCATTTGTAGGGTTTGGCATTAATGTAACTTCCTCCTTCTTCATGTTATTTTGTTGATTTATATTATTAAGTAGATCTGGTTCGATTTTGTATTTATTTATTTCAGGACATTCAGTAAGTATCGAATCTATTTGCTGAATCGAATAGGAATTCCTACTGATTTTTATTTTTGCTTCCGTTATACACGTCCAGTAGTTTAAATGATTTTCGGTGCTTGGATTGTCAACATACATCAGCGCATTTCTATATTCTTGAAGTGCTTGTTCGAACAATCCCGTATTACATTTTAATTGAGCTTGTTCAACTAAGCGATTATATTTTTCTTGATTCTCGATATATAAATTAATGCTCTTATTGTTGTGATTCTCATATGCCTCTTGATCTTTAGTAGAATCGATAATTGGGAGGCCAGTGCCTTGTCCTGCCAAGGCGCAACCATTAGTACTAGCAAAAGCCATAACAGGTGCTACTAAAAAATTTTGAATACGGGCTGAAGAGGGCGCTGCATTTAAGGAGACAAAATAGAACTTTTGTGATGGCGGATTTAAAAATGTATTAGAATTGATTCGAGTATACCAATTGTTGCCTTTAAAATTTATAGCATTTGGAATATTTGTCATGGTGCCAGCAACAAAAAAGTTATTCTGATCTGCATCAATTTTAAATCGATTAAAGCCATTTGCTATATTTATGTTGGAAGCATTATCTAAACAAATAGTTCTATTGTTTAATCGAGCTTTAACCGACAATGTATTGGAACCAGCATTTGCAACAGGGCTCATATTTAACACTGCATTATTTGCAACCCATACGCTGTAATAATTTGCATCTAAAATCTCAGAACAATTTAAGTTTAAAATACCTTGACTGGCATACACTCCTACATTGTAATTATTTATGTAAGTATTAAAAATAGTTAAAGAGGTATTTGAATTAGATACAAATTGTACTGCCGCATTATTAAAAGGAAAAGTAGTTTGTAAATTAGAACCAGTAAAAGTGCAATTAGTAATATAACTTGTTATATTCATTGCATCGGCGGTAATTACTTTTTTGCAATTGTTACTCATCACATTTCTCAAATCAAAGCCTTTTCCAAAAACTCGAATTGCGATTTCGTTATTATTAAATTCACAGGATTCAACTACTAGCGGATTACCTACTATATTGTAAGATTCGATATTCGTTAAGTACCCAGTGATTCCATGTCTATTATTGTTGAACGTGCAACTTTGAATTTGAACATCAGCTTGTCCATTTAAAAATATACCATTCCCACCATTAATTGTACAATTGATTAAAGAGGTAGCGATGGCAGAATTAATATAACTTGCTGTACCTAACAAATCAATTCGTGCATTTTTTACTTCAAATAAGTTATTGCTATTTAATGTGAATGGAAAACCAATATTCTTACCATCTTCGATGCTTAACACCACATCATTTTTACCTGATCCTAGGAGTTTTATTTTAGAATTTTTACCAAGAATTATATCTGTTGTTTTTATGTGTAATTGCCCAGCACCTGTAAAACTTAAAATAGCATCGTCTTCAATTTCTAATGCTCCTTCTATGATGATAATTGAATTATTATCGAATAAATTAATATCAACATTTTTACCAATAACTAACTTGCTCCCTTTCTCAATCACCAATTTAGAAGTATTAAATACCTCGAGTTTTGCAAGATCATCTAAATGTAAAATTGAGTTTTCTGATATCCTCAATTCACCATTGGAATAACCCCAGTGACCAATTTTTATTATACCTCTGTTCGAAACTTTTATGGTAATAGGATTGCATTTTACGTTATATCCATCCACTACAAAATTAGAATTCCTTGCGGGGCGAGCTTCATTATTGTATCCAGTAGGTTCATGAATATTTATTCCTAAAATTCCGTCGTCTTTTACCTCAAAAGATTCGATGTAGAAATCTTGTGTGTTTACACCGTAATTAAAATTTTTACCAGCACGTATAACTTTTGTATCAGAACTTGCATGTACGGTTCTAGTTCCATTTCTTAATTCGCGTTTTAACCAAGCTGAATTATTTTGTGTAATTAACACGTGAGCTTCATTTTGCTCGGGTGCGTAATACGAAACAAAAGGAGTAAGATTATTGCACAGTATTTTTGCATCTTTTATCCCAAACATATAATTTGTATGCCCATCAGCATATTTAATGTCTAATGCGCTTACACTCGGTATAAAATTATGATGTGCATGATATAGTGTAAATCCGCTTCTTAATACTCCATTACTATGTGTTAATTGGTATTGAGTATCGTACCTTCCACCAGGGGCATTATCTAAACTTGTTGGATATGGATTGTTTAATATTACAGATGCTTGCCTAACATAAGTTTCTAGTTGATAAAAATTGTTTGGATTAATTGCTCTTAAATCGGCGACAACCGCGGTGCCACTATTTGGTGATGCATACACATTTCCTCTTGCTGCATTTAATGCGTTTCCAAAAATTCCAATATTTAACGAAAACAATAAACCAGAAATTCCTTGTGTTTGCTTAGTTTCACTTCCATTAATTAAGGCTACGTTTCTGGTTTTTGTGGGATATCCATTACTTCCAGGTAGAGAATTTGTGCTGCAATTTATTAAATACCTGCTTCGGAAATTATGTGATTGAGGATTGACACTAAAAGGGAAATAATAATGTATTAACATTTCTCTAGCTGCTGGAGATTTAATTTTATTCAAGCCTTCCAATGCACCTGCTTCACCTATTATTTCTCCAAAAAAGTGTAAAAAATATTGTGCACCAATAGGAACGTTTGCTCCTTGGTGTGGGGCATCAAATGAAAGATAGGTGCCAACATTGTGTGGTATATTATCTTTCTCCATTTTAGCCAATGCATACTTTGCAATAAGTCCACCCATACTCGGACCCACAATCATTACTTTATCCGTTGTTCTTGCATTTATGTATTCTAATAATTGAATAACCCCTAAGGCATTTCGTTCAATATAATCTGCACCGTCTGGGAAATTGCACACAATTAAATCATGCCCTTCGGCCCTTAAATAATCTGCTAATTTCACAGGCTGTTCATTCATCAAATCATAAATGTTCCCTACTTTTCTTACTTCTCCCGGATCAAATCCATCTAATACCAAAATAGGTTTCGTTAATTTCTCCGACACTGTATTGGTACATTTGCTGTAGTACAAACCGAATTCATACGTGCAGCCTGCCACAAAAGAAGAGAAATCATTAAAAGTTGCGGTGGTAATGCCTTGCTTAAAATCGCAAGGTGCGGTTCCACTACTTAGCACGGCAAAACTAGATTCGGAGGTGTATGTTTCAGAACTAGAATATACAATGGTATACCTAAATGTATTTTTACCGATGGTATTGAAATTACATGATAAACTATCACCATACTTTAATACATATTCCGGTTGATCGTCGTTCTCAAAATCTATTTTTATAAATTCTATTTTCTCTTTAGTGTTAGAAAATACATAAGACTTATCAAATACGAATGTTTGTTTGCCCGAAAAAATATGATTGCTGAGAATTGACAAATTGGTTACTTGGTCTAACAAATAAGGCGATTGTGGATTTGTTTTTGTTCTAATTAATTGCTTGTCTAGTTCCTTAATTCGTCCGTCTTTATAAGCATTTGAATCAATGTACTCAAAATTGAAATGTATAATGCCGATGGGTGTTTTACTATTTCGGATAACGTACTTTTTTACTTTTGAAGTATACGCATCAAAGTTAAGTTTATGATCCTTATCGTAATCGGCATTATACATTTCTAAATAAATTTGTTTCCAATAATGGTAATCTCTTTGAATAGAATCTCGCTCCTCTTGTTTAAATAATTGTTTGTTTAGTTTTGCAAATGGAAATACCCTGTTGTATAAAATGCTTGTCTGCATTTCTGTTCGATCTAACTTTTCTGCCATTAAATCAAACCTTTCTACCAGTGTTGTATCTCCGGCTTTTGTAGTTTTACTCATTAACGCACTTACCAAAATGAACAAACTTGTCATGATGGTTTTTTTCACTCTTCCCATACTCTTCAATTTTTAATGTTCAACCATATGTTATTTTACTTTAAACATGTGGATGCATTATCAAGAAGAAATTATTTTTACTTAGCTATTATTAAATTGTTGTTGAAAAAACCATAATCCCATTCGATAATTATCCTACACGCGCTAAAAATAAATAGCATAGCTTTCATATCCTATTCATGGTTGGAATAGATTATGAAAATCGGTGAAATAATTGTACAATGTATGTTGTACGCTGTACATTGTACATTGTACAAAATACATTGTACAATTAATTAGAGTAGTATGAATTTAGATATTATTACTAAGGGTCCTAGTTACACAAGGAGTCAGCGAGGCTTTCCAGTTTCATGCCGCGTGAGCCTTTTACGAGGATATGCGTATGAGAAGGTTTTATTTCTTGCAAATATTTTTTTGCTTCTTCTGTGGTTTCAAAATAGTGGAACTCGTATTTTTTGCATGCGTAAAAATCTTTTCCTACAAAAATTACGTGTTCAAATTTTAGGTGATGAATTAATTCTATCATGGCCAAATGCTCTCTCATACTTTCCTCTCCCATCTCAAACATGTCTCCTAAAATCAACATTTTTTTATCGGCATGTATTTTAGAAAAGTTTTGTACTGCAGCGGCCATGCTACTTGGGTTTGCATTGTAGGCATCCATAATTACGTGGTTGCTGCCCATGGTTACTGCTTGTGACCTGTTGTTGCTAGGCTCGTAGCCTTCAATGCCCGCAATCATTTCGGGCAAGCTCACTTCAAAATAATTGCCAATGCATATAGAGGCTAAAATATTATTTAAATTATAGTCGCCTACTAATTTAGTTTGTATCTGCGTAAATTCTGTTTCGTTATTTAATTTTATATCAACTGATAAAAATGGATCGAAGTTTACAATTCTGCCGCAAACTCTGGCCTTTGCATGCGAACCGAAAAATTCTTTTTTCTCAATGCCTTCACTCATCTCCATCAAATTAATATCATCTGCATTTATAAAAGCGGTAGCATTATTTATTCTGATGTGATCGTATAATTCTTTCTTTGTTTTCTTCACTCCTTCAAAACCTCCCATGCCTTCTAAATGTGCTTTGCCCACATTACAAATCAATCCGTATGTAGGGTTTGCAATGTCTGCTAAAAATGCAATTTCTCTTTGATGGTTCGCGCCCATTTCTATTATGGCAATTTCAATATCAGCAGTAATGCTCAATAAAGTTAAGGGCACTCCAATATGATTATTCAAATTTCCTTTTGTGGCAAGAGTCTTGTATTTCTTACTCAATACAGCATTTAATAATTCTTTAGAAGTTGTTTTACCATTAGAACCCGTAATGCCAATAATAGGGATGTTTAATGTTGATCGATGTTCTTTTGCTAAGTCTTGCAAAGCAGTTAATACATCTTTTACTAAAATGCATTTATCGTTTAACTGAAACTCTTTTTCATCAACCACTACATACGCCGCTCCTAATTTTAATGCTTGTTCTGCAAAAGTATTCCCATTAAAGTTCGCACCTTTTAAAGCAAAGAAAATAGAATCTTTTGCAATGTTTCTAGTGTCGGTAGAAATTGTTGGGTGTTGTAAGTAGAGAGAATAGAGATTAGTCATTAGTCGTTAGTCTTTAGACGATTCACTTTGTTAATTTATTTTGAAATTAGTCTGTAAATTTTATTTGCTTTTTGGATGTATAATTTTTGCTGATTTTAGCATTCTATCAATTCGAATTAATTTCATAAGTACGTAAAAACGTTGCTCATAAATATTAAGAACTTTTTGATTGCTTGTATTATTATTTTTTGATGTTTCCACATTATAAAGATAATAGGAAAAATTTAAATTGTGAATTGTGAATTGTGAATTGTGGGGAAGCAGACCTGAAATTTGAAAATAAGAGATATGAGAAAAAGCTTTTAAAAAACAAAAGGCTACGGTGGATCATGTTGATCTGCCGTAGCCCTTCTAAAGACTAATGACTAAAGACTAGCGTCTAGCCCTACTGTCCTACTTGTTTCTTCTTCTGATTTCTTTCAATCTCAGTTAAGTAAATTTTACGCAAGCGCATCGATTGTGGAGTTACCTCTACGTACTCGTCTGCTTGTATGTATTCCATTGCTTCTTCTAAAGAGAATTTAATCGCTGGAGCAATACGAGTTGCATCGTCTTTACTTGTAGTACGGAAGTTGGTTAATTGTTTACCTTCTGTAATGTTCACGGTCATGTCGGTTTCTCTACTGTTTTCGCCGATAATCATTCCTTGGTACACTTCTTCACCTGGGTTCACAAAAAATCTTCCTCTGTCTTGTAATTTATCTATACGGTACGCAGTTGCACTACCTTTGTCCATCGAAATTAATACACCACTCATACGTTGTGGGATATCACCTTTCCAAGGCTCGTATGCTTTAAATCTGTGTGCCATAATCGCTTCGCCGGCAGTAGCGGTTAATACGTTGTTACGTAAACCAATAATACCACGAGCTGGAATTTCGAATTCTAAATGTTGTAAATCACCTTTTGGTTCCATTACTAATAAATCACCTTTACGTTGAGTTACGAGTTCAATTACTTTACCCGAAACTTCTGCAGGCACGTCAACAATTAGGGTTTCTACCGGTTCGCATTTTACACCATCAATAACTTTGATGATTACTTGCGGTTGTCCTACTTGCATTTCGTAGCCTTCTCTACGCATGGTTTCAATTAATACTGATAAATGGAGAATACCACGACCGTATACTAAGTATGCATCTGGTGAACCCGCTTCTTCTACACGAAGTGCCAAGTTCTTTTCCATCTCTTTCATTAAACGTTCGCGCAAATGGCGTGATGTTACGAATTTACCTTCTTTACCAAAGAATGGGGAGTTATTAATGGTGAACAACATGTTCATGGTTGGTTCATCAATTTTAATAACTGCTAATTGCTCTGGATTTTCAAAATCTGCAATAGTATCGCCAATTTCAAATCCTTCAATACCTACTACTGCACAAATATCACCGTTATGTACTTCTTCCACTCTAATTTTACCTAGACCTTCAAACGTATATAATTCTTTAATTCTTGACTTTACTATTTTACCATCTTTCTTCATTAAAGAAACTGGCATGTTCTCTTTTATCGTACCACGTGCAACTCTACCAATGGCAATACGACCTACGAAAGATGAATAATCTAACGAGGTAATCTGCATTTGCAAAGTTCCAGGGTTTTCTACTGGCTCTGGTATGAATTCTAATACAGCATCTAACAATGGAGTAATGTCTTCTGTTATTTGCGTATAATCTGTACTCATCCATCCTTGTTTAGATGAACCGTAAATAGAAGGGAAGTCTAATTGATCTTCTGTAGCTTCTAAGTTGAAGAACAATTCGAAAATAGATTCCTGAACTTCCTCCGGGCGACAGTTTTCTTTATCAACCTTATTAATAACTACAATTGGCTTTAAGCCTAATGAAAGTGCTTTTTGAGTTACGAAACGAGTTTGAGGCATTGCACCTTCAAATGCATCTACTAACAACAAAACGCCATCGGCCATTTTCAATACACGTTCTACTTCACCGCCAAAGTCGGCGTGACCAGGAGTATCGATGATGTTGATTTTATAGTCTTTATATTTTACTGAAACGTTTTTAGAAACGATGGTAATACCACGTTCACGTTCTAGGTCATTATTATCTAAAATTAAGTCTCCAGTCTCCTCGTTATCTCTAAAAAGGTTGGTTTGGTGTAAAATTTTGTCAACTAACGTTGTTTTTCCATGATCGACATGGGCAATAATTGCTATATTTCTTACTTTTTGCATGATGCCGCAAAGGTAGTAAATAATGTGCTAGTTTGCTAATGTGCTAGTGTGCTAGTGGAGGGCAAGCACAGTGCATATACAATAAATTTGTGCTTAAATGGCTAATGAGGAGCCTATATCCAATAAATGTAGGGTTTTGTTTCTTAATTTAAATTTGTGGATGGCTTCTTCATGGTTAATTTTGATGTAGCCAAAGGTATCAAAGTGCATTCCTACAATCTCTTTGCACTGAATAAAGTCGGATGCGAGGATGGCATCGTCAACATCCATGGTAAAATTATCGCCAATGGGTAAAATGGCAAGATCGGGGCGCCAGTACTCGCCAATAAGCTTCATGTCTTGGTTGAGGGCAGTATCTCCAGCGTAATAGATACGCTTCCCATCCACTTCTAAGAGGTATCCTGCCGCTACTCCACCATAGCTACCATCGGGCAGCGAATTAGAATGCGCAGCGAATACCATTTTCAACTTGCCGAAGGTAAAATTCCAAGAACCACCAATGTTCATAGGGTGTACTTTTTCTATGCCTTGCTTTTTTGCCCACTCGGTTAGTTCCCAAGAACTAATAAGCACCGCATTCGTTCTTTTGGCTATCGATAATAAATCGGCAATATGATCTAAATGTCCGTGCGATTGAACGATGTAGTCGGCATCGATTTTAGTGATGTCAATGTGTTTCGCGAGTTCGTTTCCAGAAATAAATGGATCGAACAGTATTTTCGAGTTTGATGTTTCTAAGAGGAAGCAGGAATGGCCGAGGAAGGTTAGGTTCATGGTTGGGGGTTTATTTCACGCAAAGGGGCAAAGGAGCAAAGTTTATTAGTTTAAATATAGCAAGAATTTTCATTGTTGCACATGCCCGAAGGGCTTAACTAGCTAACTATGGGCGCTGCGCAGCAAGCCCATAGTTACAAAAAGCTGACGCCGACAGAGAGCCCGTAGGGCTCAACAATCGCCACTTGACAAAAAACGTATACACTTGATATTTGCAAAAAAAGAATATTGTTATGGGGAGTTATTGTTATTTGTACTACCACATTGTTATGGTAGTTGATAAAAGGGAAAATGTAATTACTGAAGAGAACGAGCAGAGTTTATACAATTATATTGGAGCATTTTTCAGAAATAAGAAATCACATTTGGAATGTATCAATGGAACTGAAAATCATTTGCATTTGCTGGTTCGCATTCATCAATCGTTTTCAATTGCTGACTTAATGCGCGATTTAAAAGTTGCGACCAATAAATTTATCAAGGAAAACAAACTCTTTCCAAAATTCAAAAAATGGCAAAATGGTTATGCAGCATTTTCGGTTACGTCTTATATGGCCGATAGATTAAAAAAATATATACAGGATCAAAAAATACATCATAAAAAAACAAAATTCACAAATGAATTTATCGGAATATTAAACAAACATGAAATCGAATTTAATCCGAATGAATTATTCGATAATTAATTTCGATATTTTATATTAATATTTCCGATATATCATTTCCATTAAACGATATATCATTTCCATTATCCGATAGCTGGCGCTATCGGCTAGGGAGTTCAGTCCTTCGGACTGGGGGGGCTTTGCTCCTTTGCTACTTTGCCTCTTTGCGTGAAACAATCTATTTCTCTGTGGCAGCTTCCAAAAACGAAATCAATGGTTGCATGGCTACAATGGCATCGGCGATTTTTTTGGCGATGGTTTTTTCTTGCAACTCTGCATCGCTGATGGAATGGAATGCAGTGAAACTTTTCAGTTTTAGCAATTCGATATCTGGATGATCTTTGGGATAATCTTTGGGTGATGTTTTTAATTTATCTTCTTCACTTAATCCTTCGTAATATTTTTTGAATGTTTTCGAGTTTAATATTTTCTTTAACTCTGCTCCGTTGTAATCAATTTCTTGACGAATCATTTTTAAGGTTTCAGCAGGTGGCATCCAAAAACCTCCGCCAATAAAACTTGCATTAGGTTGTATGTGTAAATAAAAACCGGGTCCTTCTACTCCTTTTACTTTGGTTGAAATAGGAATTCCGAAATTTAATTTATAAGGATCTTTATTTTTAGAAAAACGAACATCTCTGTAAATTCTCATCACCGATTTTGCAGCGTTCACCTCTTTGTACCCAGCATCAAACTTACTTAAGTGTTTCAACACTTCTTCTACTAATGAAACTACATTTTCCTTCGCCACATCGTATTCATGCTTGTGCTCTGCGAACCATTCGCGGTTGTTGTTTTTCTTTAAGTTGATGAGGAAGGCAAGGGTGGGTTTGTGTATCATAATTGTACGCTGTATGTTGTACATTGTACATTGTACAGCGTACAGTAAATGAGTTATTGAGTTATTGAGTTATTATGTTATTGGGCGACATAGTGCAAGTACTATTCACTAGTCACCAGTCACTATTCACTATACTTAGGTGCAAACAGGTAAAGCAAAATCATTCTTCCGTATCTAAAATTGAAACGCGAAGTGGCAAGTACTCCCGTAACAATTACCGTAATGTACACCCAGGTATCTGGATTGTGTGCAAGTATGTAAGTGGAAACACCAAGAATCACGCTAATTGCAACACTCAGTGCATAGCCAATATACATTGCTCCCCAAAAGAAACCGATCTCTAACTCGTAACGCAAATTGCATTTTGGGCAATACGTATACATCGCTTTAAAATCTTTGCTAAATGCGCCGTGTTTGTACACTTCGCCTTCTTGGCAACGTGGGCATTTGCATGCGATTAATGATCCGAGTTTACTCATGTGAATTGTGAATTGTGAGTTGTGAATTGTGAATTGAAGCAAGGCTTTTGCGAACTTCAAACATATACTAATTAGTTGAGTATAATTTTTTCGTCTTTTACGTCGACTTTGGTTTTTACGCGGTATTTTTTGTACCACAATACTCCGAGTACTGCTACTAATAAATAAGGTGCAGCAAGTAAATATAAAATACCATCGTTTAATCCTTTACCCGCATTACTTTGTCCGCCTTTAATAGACGACTCTACGGCAGCTTTACACATGGGGCATTGCGCTGCGGCATTAAAACTAATGCTCGTAAACAATACAATGCTCAATACAAAAATAATTTTTTTCAATGTTTTCATCTTTATAAAATTTAGATTAAAACGTATAGTATGGCGATATCATTAAATACACAATAACACCTGTAACAGTTACATACAACCAAATAGGGAATGCAAATTTTACCAACTTTCTGTGTTTCTCTACTTGCATTTGCAAGCCTCTATGGAAACTCAATAATATTAATGGCAACACGCCTGCTGCTAAAATAATATGTGATATTAAAATGGTATAATACACATACCTCATTGCACCTGTGCCTCCGTAAGTAGTTTCTTTTACAAAATAATGAAACAAGATGTACGACACTAAAAACACCGACGATAATATAAACGTAAGGATGTTTAATTTTTTATGTGCCGAAATGTTTTTCTTTCTAATTTGATTTAGAGAAAGCAATAACAACAAACTGCATAAACCATTTATAAGTGCGTTTAATTTCGGCAAGAAAAAAACGAAACTTGGCGTTTCAATAGTTACAGGAATAATTTTGCGGTTTAAAATAACCACCACTAAAAAAACAAAAATGGATATTCCTGTTACGAATCTAAATATAAATCTGTCGGTCATGTTATAGTATTGAGTATCGAGTAGTGAGTATCGGGTAGTGAGATAGGTTGCCTAATCTCGATACTCGATACCATTTACTCGCTACTTGCGTTTTTTATTTTCTCCTGATATTTCTACTTACTAATAAGTTAATTTATCAATAATATGTTTTAATTTCTCTTGCTTAATTTATCGTCAAATTTTTAAGTCGAAGCGGCCTTGCGTTATTACAACTTTTGAAGGATTAATACTAGTATTAATTGGTGAAACCTCAAACGTTCCAGATATAATACCATTAATCGTGTCTAATTTCAAAATTTCAATAAAACCAACTGCATATGAATCTGGAGTTTCGTACATAGCTTCAGTCGTTAAATATATTGCCTTAATATTTTTGTTGAAATAATATTTACCTGGTTGAAAAATTTGACCATCTTTTGATTGTAAAAAAATAGAGCCCCAATAATTATTCCCCCCTCCCCTTTCGCATTCAATTGAAATTCCCCCATTCTTATAATTAGCTGAGTGACTCACCTTTGGAGTTGGATACCAAAACGCCCCATTCATTTTACACCCAAAAGTTCTCGCTCCTATGGAAGTAATAGCTGGTAACAAGGTGTCAGATTTATACTTAGGCTCAGGTAGTTTATAATTGCATGAATCTAAAGTGAAATTTAAGCACATTGCTACTACTATAATTGTTAATATGAATATACTTGCTTTGTTCATTTACGCATTTGCATAACTTGTCCCGATTTTTCGGGATTTACTCATTGGCACATTTATTTTCTTTTTTTCTTTTCTCCTGCGATTTCTTCTTTCAACAACACTTTCAATTCGTCGATGAGTGTATCTACTGCACCTGCAGAGGTGCCATCATAAAAACCACGAATTCTGTTTTGTTGATCTACCAAAACAAAAAGTTCTGTATGTATAAAATCATCCGGACCACCGTCGCCTTGTAATGCGCTTACGAGGTAACCTTCTCTCGCGATTCTATACAGTTCTTTTTTATCACCGGTTAACAAATGCCATTTGTTTTTAATGGCACCGTATTCTTCTGCATATCTAAATAAAACAGGCACCGAATCTGCTTCGGGGTTTACGGTATGCGAAAGAATTACAACGTTTTTTACGGTTTTAATTTTCTCTTGAACTCGCTTTAATTGGGAACTCATTTTAGGGCAAATTGTTTCGCAATCCACAAAAAAGAAGTCTACAATTTTGATGTTTCCTTTTAATGTTTCTGAGCTAACAGTTTCGCCGTATTGGTTCGTAAATGAGAAATTGCCAGTGTTGTGGTACACGGTGTCTCCTGCTTCTTCATAGCGTTCACCATAAATTGGTAGTGGCTTAAAATGATTTGTTCCGGATCTGAGTAGAAAAAACCCAACAACCGGAACAATCAGTATGCAGAAGAGGATAATTAATGTTTTTAGTCCTCTAGTATTCATAATATTTATTTATAGACGAATATTCATCCAATAGTTTCCTTCGTACAACATCCAAATCACAAAAAAGATGATAAAAGTAGTAGGTACAAGAATTGAGTATATTAATCCTACTTTTTCAAATTTCAAGTGCATGAAATATGCTACAATGTAAAATGCTTTTAATAATGTTAAGGCGATGTATAAAACATTACCTAAACCCTGACCCATTATTCCTTTTGGTATAAATACCAAGGCAATAATAAATTCGATGGTAGTAATGCCTAGTAAAATCCAGAACACCGACCAGATTTTTTTCTTCGTCATGCTTGCGTGCTCTTCGTGATGTGCTGCTGCGCTATGGTTGTCTGACATAATTTTAAATTGTGAATTGTGAATTGTAAATGGTTAATTAAACTAGGTAGAAGAAGGTAAATACGAATACCCAAACTAAATCTACAAAGTGCCAGTATAAACCAACTTTCTCGATCATATCATAATGTCCGCGGCGCTCGTAAGTACCACCTAATACATTTATTAATATGATGATGTTGATGACCACACCAGAGAACACGTGAAAACCGTGGAAACCAGTAATGGTAAAGAACAAGTTAGTAAAGTTAGTAGAGGCTACTGTACCATCTGCGTTTAAGAACGGATTTCTACCCCACCAAGCACCTTCGTGGTGTAAGTGAGTCCATTCCCAAGCTTGGCAACCTAAGAACAATAAACCACCAATTACGGTCCATACCATCCATTTTGCTACTTCCGCTTTTGCTTTACGATGGCCAGCTTCTACAGCTAATACCATGGTTACAGAGCTCATGATCAAAATGAAGGTCATGATACCTACGAACACCAAGGGTGCACCGTGTGCAATACCTGGAGCCGATTGAAATACTACGTCTGGATCTGGCCAAGAAGTGCTACTGAAGCGTAATGCTCCGTAAGCAATTAGCAAGGCAGAAAATGTGAATGCATCCGAAAGGAGGAAGAACCACATCATCATTTTTCCATACTCTACATTGAAAGGTGATCTACCACCATTCCAAGGGGTCGATTTGATCTCGTCTAATTGAGAAGTGTTCGTCGTCATGTTGTATATAGACTATCTATTAATTAATAAAAACACAAACAAATATATCCACAAAATATCAATAAAATGCCAAAAAATAGAAGTTAATTCCATTCGGAATATGTTCTTTACTTGGTTAATTTTACGATAGGCGCCAATAATAGCAGCTAGCATAATGCATAAACCTGCCACAATGTGTGCACCGTGTAGACCTGATATTACATACACAAAAGATTCGGCTGGGTTGCCCACGAAAAACACTTTATCAGCTACCATTTCTTGCCAGCCAAAATACTGACTCACTAAAAATAGTCCTCCTAATAAAAATGTAATCCATAAGCCCAACTTCTGTTTTGCGATGTTGAATTTTTTAGCTTGAATGTATGAGTAGTGCATGGTTGCGCTACTTAATAAAATTAGCACTGTACTGATGTAAAAGATAGCAGGCAAATCAAAAATCTTCCAATTACCTTCTGCCTGACGAACAATGTATGCACTTGTTAATCCGGCGAACATCATTATAGAGCTCAGTACAAATAACCAAAGCACGAACTTTACAGGGCGTGGGTTAAATTTATCTTGTTCTATACTCATTGAATTGAACATGTTATTATAATTTATCTATTAATAATGTTATTTGAACGATTGGTAAGTATAAGAACGAACCAAACATTAATTCTTTGGCAGCTTTTACGCTGCATTGTCGGTATAATTTTACCGATTGCATAAAGAAAACGAAACCAGCTATTAATGATACGATGGCTAAGGTATTTCCGGCCATGCCAAATTTTAATGGCAACAAGCTTACCGGAATTAAGATTAGTGTATATAACATTATTTGAAAAGCGCTGCTTTTCGATCTTCCTTCTGAAGATGGCATTAAATACATTCCTGCTCTTTTATAATCTTCATCTAACACCCAAGCTACTGCCCAGAAATGTGGGAACTGCCAAATAAACTGAATGGCAAACATAATACCCGGTTCGAATCCGAATGAATTTGAATACGCAACGTACCCTAACAAAGGTGGCATTGCACCGGCTATGGCTCCAACAAATACTGCAATAGAGCTACGAGTTTTTAAAGGTGTATAAATAAATGCGTAGCAAATGATTGAAAACAATGCTAACACACCTGTAATAATGTTGAATGAAAATGTTAAAATTGAAATACCTGCAAGCCCCATTACTAGGGATGCGATGATGCCTTCTGTTGCGCTCATGCGCATAGTAGGCATTGGCCTATTTTGCGTGCGCTTCATTAATTTATCGGTTTCTTTTTCTATTACTTGGTTAAACCCATTTGCAGAAGCGGTGGTTAAAAATCCTCCTAATATCATCAACCATAATTCGCTCCACACTAAGTTTCCTTTGGCTGCGTAAGCGAAAGTAATAGCCGCAGAAAATACCACCAACATGGTTAGGCGCAATTTTAGCAATTGCACATAATCCTGAATTTTCAGTGTTAGTGTTGATTTCGTATGTAAGTTTTCTGCAATCACAATTAACTAATTAAATCGAGTGCTATGTTTCTTTTGTAAATATTGATCATAATGATTTGCATCACCAGTGCTCCAACTAATAAAGTAGAAAGCAGTAAGTGTACAGGTTGTAAAGCCTGTGGCAAAGCAAAATTTGCTAATATAATTCCTGTTGCTATTTGTGTAATTAAAATTAAAATAGCGGCCGATGAAAATCTACGTAATCTTTTAATGGCTCCAAAGTATATGCGTATGTACCAAGTAGAGTAAACAGCTAATAATACTAAGAGTATAGAAAAACTTCTGTGTAGTTTGTAAATAAAACCAGTTAGTTCTACCCATGCTCCTCTGTTGGTTCCTTTCCAAAAATCGGCATAAACATCTATGCTTTCTCTTAAGTCGGTTCCCAAAACAATTTGTAATACAGTAAGCGCAATGCTTATCCATGTTACCATGGAGGCTACTCTTAAATTAGGGATGGATACTTTTACAGGTTCTAGGTATTTGTATTTTACGATACTATAAGTAAATATTACCAATCCTAAAATCACAATTGCCAACACCATGTGTACGGTAATGGTCCATGCTAATAAATTTGTAGTTACTACTATACTTCCAAACCAAGCTTGAAAAAGGGTGAGTACCAAAATCACGATACAGAGTAAAAATACGCGGAGGTGTTGTTTCATCAATGGTATTGAAAAAAGCAACATCAACAACATAAAGAAACCGGTTATGGCTCCAATTAATCTGTTTATGTATTCTGTGTAGGTATTCGCCACATTAAACTCTTCGGTTGCCTTAATGCTAGCATCGTTTCGAAGTGCATTAGCGGTTTCCGTATCGCCTAATTTTTCTAACAAGTTTGCGAAGCGCTCATTTTTATGTAGTCTCTTCTCGAGGTATTGTTCGCGATAATTTTCTGGGAGCTGAGAAACCTCAGTTGGTGGCACCCATTGATCGAAACACTTCGGCCAATCTGGGCAACCCATCCCCGAACCAGTACTGCGAACAATACCGCCGGCAAGAATTAAAAGAAACAAAGAACAAATTGTTATAAAACTGATTCTTATGAATCGTTTTTCATTTTTATTATACTCCGATCGATATGAACTAATATTCATCGATCGAAAATTAATTTACTTTTTCTTCAGCTGCTTTTTTCGCATCCGAGTCATCATGAATACCAAAATCCATTGGTAAGTTTGATGAGATGGTTTGCGAGTAAGGAGTTGTTTGAGGGATAAAATCCTCTTCTGCTCCTGGCTTACTGTAATCATACGGCCATCTGTATACTGATGGAATTTCTCCTGGCCAGTTTCCGTGTAAATGTTCTACTGGAGCTGTCCACTCTAATGTATTCGATCTCCAAGGATTTTGCGGCGATTTTTCTCCTTTGAAAATACTTCTGAAGAAGTTGTACAAGAAGATAAACTGAGCAATAGATCCTAAGATTGCTGAGATACTGATGAATTTGTTTACTGCTAACCACTCGTTCATAAACTCGAAGCTTGTAAATGCATAGTATCTACGTGGTACACCATCTAAACCGATGAAGTGCATTGGGAAGAATACGCAATAAACTGCGATGAATGTTAACCAGAAGTGGAAATACCCTAAACGTGCATCCATCATACGTCCGAACATTTTTGGATACCAGTGGTAAATACCGGCAAACATTCCGAACATCGCCGAACTTCCCATTACAATATGGAAATGGGCAACTACGAAATACGTATCGTGTAAGTTAATATCTAACGATGCATTACCTAAGAAGATACCTGTTAAACCACCTGTGATGAACAATGATACTAGACCAATTGAGAACATCATGGCTGGAGTAAACTGGATATTACCTTTCCAAAGTGTTGCTAAATAATTAAATGTTTTTACTGCTGATGGTACCGCGATGATAAGAGTGGTAAACATAAACACCGAACCTAAGAATGGATTCATACCGGTTACAAACATATGGTGACCCCATACGATGAACGATAAGAATGCGATACCAATTAAAGAGATGATCATGGCACGGTAACCGAAAATTGGTTTACGTGCATTTGTTGCGATGATCTCTGAAGTGATACCCAATGCTGGCATGATGATGATGTATACCTCTGGGTGACCTAAGAACCAGAATAAATGCTGGAACAATACAGGCGAACCTCCGTGGTTTGGCAAGGCTTCTCCTCCAATATAAATATCAGATAAGTAGAAACTGGTACCGAAACTTCTATCAAAAATTAATAATAATACACCTGCTAATAATACTGGGAATGATAATACACCCAATACTGCGGTTAAGAAAAATGCCCAAATGGTTAATGGCATTTTAGTCATCGACATGCCTTTCGTACGCATGTTTAATACCGTACTGATGTAGTTGATACCACCCATTAAAGAGGAGGCAACGAATAAACTCATGGATACTAACCAGAGCGTCATACCAAGGCCTGAGCCTGGCATCGCTTTCGGTATTGCCGATAGTGGAGGATAGATTGTCCAACCACCAGATGCAGGACCCGTTTCAACCATTAATGAAATTGTCATTACCACACTAGCCATAAAGAAGAACCAGTATGATAACATGTTTAAGAATGGCGAAGCCATGTCTCTTGCACCTACTTGCAATGGAATTAAGAGGTTACTAAACGTACCGCTTAAGCCGGCAGTTAATACAAAGAATACCATAATGGTACCGTGTATGGTAACCATCGACATATAGAACGAAGGGTCTATACGTCCGTCTTTCGCCCATTTACCTAAAATTCTTTCTAAGAATGGAAACGATTCATCGGGCCATCCTAATTGAATACGAAACAATACAGATAGTACCATTCCAATAATTGCCATGATAATACCTGTAATCAGGAATTGCTTAGCAATCATCTTGTGGTCCATACTGAAAACGTACTTCGACCAGAACGTCTCAGGATGATGTTCGTGGTGATCTGCATGTGCATGCACGTCAGTGTGGTCTAAAGCTTGAGTTGACATATATTTCTAAACTTTTTTTTCTAATTAATTCAATGCTAATTTTCTTGCTTCTTCGGCTTTCATTCTAGCCACTTCAGCTTCTGTAATTTGCTTAGCAATGTCTTCCGTGTAATATGGCTTTTGTGTTGCTAACCATTCTTTGTATTCTTTTTCTTCTACTACTACAATTTTCATTTGCATGTTGTAGTGTGCAGATCCACAAATTTTAGCACATAATAAAATGTAATCAAATTTAGGATCGCTAATTTTCTCACGCATTTGAGCTGTAGTTAAACGTGGAGTAAACCAAAAGAATGTTGGCATACCTGGTACGCAGTTCATTTGTGCGCGGAAGTGTGGCATGTATGCAGAGTGTATAACATCTCTTGCACCAAAAATAAAGGATACAGGTTTGTTAACTGGCAAGTAAATTTCGCGAGTAAAGTAATCGTCTTTTGCAGATGCATCGTTAAAGTTTACACCTGTTTCGTTTACATCGTTTACTAATTTAAATGCTTTTGTACCTAACTTTTTATCTTCACCTGGGTAACGAACAATCCAACCGAATTGTTTAGCAGTAACGTCTAATGTTAAGGCTTCAACCGGTGCTGGTTTTGTAATGTTTGTCCATGTTTTCCAACCTCCAATAACTAATACTGCTAATACTATTGCCGGAATTAAGGTCCAGTATAATTCTAACTTATCATTATGTGGGTAGAAAAATGCTTTACGCTCTCCAGTACTTTTGTATTTGTAAGAGAAGTAGAACAATAAAATATGCGTAATCACAAACACAATACCTGTAACAATAAGAGTAATGTTAAACAAGTTATCGGTTAACACACCGTGCTCAGATGCTGCTTCTGGCAAAAGCTGACGACCGTGTGTATTGAACTCCCAAAAAATAGCAGCGAAGAATGCGATACCGAATAATAAAAAAACGTATCCGTTTACTTTATTCCATTTGGTTCTTACTTCTTTACCATTTAATGTTTGCGTTAATTCTAATGCTTTTATTGTTTTGTTGATTACACTGAATACAAGTATACCAGCAACTAACAACAATGAATAAAACCAAAAATCAATGCTCAGTTCTTTCGGACCTTCAGAATCTTGAGCAAAGGCAGTGCTTGTACTAAGCGTAATAACTGCGAATGCTAAAAGTGCTTTAAGGTTCGATTTCATTTTTGATATTATAGAGTATTTCATAAAATAATTTTCTTATATCTCGTGATGTAAACTTTCTTCTAAGTAAGGGTGGTTCTTAGGAACTAATGCTGCCTTGCTAAGTGCAGATAACATAATCCACATAAATAAACCTATAAATCCTGCAGTAGTACCGAACTCAATAATTCCGAAACCGAAGTGTTCACCCACTGTACCTGGCATAATCATCATGTAATAATCTAACCAATGGCCCGCAAGAATTACGATGGTAACAATTTTCATTGTTTTGAAATTACGTTTTGCATCACGTGTCATTAATATTAACACCGGTGCTACGAAATTGATGATGATGTTTAACCAGAAGAAAAACAAATAACCATTATCCCATCTTTTTCTGAAGTAGACTGTTTCTTCTGGTAAGTTAGCGTAGTAAATCAATAAGAATTGAGAGAACCAAACGTATGTCCAGAAGATAGAGAATGCAAATATAAATTTACCTAAATCGTGTAAGTGCGAATCGTTCACCCATTGGAAGTATCCTTTTTCGCGAAGTAAAATTAAGGTTAAAGTAATTGCTGATAATCCGCTTACCCAAAGTGCTGCAAAGTTATACCAAGCAAACATGGTAGAGAACCAATGTGCTTCTAAACTCATAATTACTTCGAATGCAAATACTGCAGAACTAAATCCGAATATTACTAAGAAAATTGCTGAGAATTTAATGCTCTTATCGTGCATTTTTATTCCAGAAATTTGATCTTCTTTTAAAGAGTAACTACGTAACATTCTTTGGAAGATAGTCCATATTACTAAAAAGCCGATGATGCTACCTACAAAGGTAGGGATGTTTAACAAAGCACTTTTTCCTGCAATTAGTTTATCGTATTTTGGTGAGTCTGGATTTACTAAATCTGGATCTGCCCAATGGTGGTATAAGTTATGGGTATATAAACCTGCAACTATTACAACTACTAAAATTCCGCCTGCCCAAGGTAATACTGCTGAGAAAGCAGAAGGGATGCGAATTAAGGAAGTAGACCAACCTGCGTTTGCTACGTATTGAATTGCTACGAAGAACAATCCTGCTACACACAAACCTGTGATGTAGTAACTGTTTAGTAACAAATTCGCAAATGTGCGTTCTGCGTGTCCTGAGAGAAATCCATATCCTACAGACAATATTCCTATTGCCAATAGAATCATCGCCCAGCGTTTAGCGCCGGCTGATATTTCATATTTCTGATTTAAATCGAAGTTTGCCATTATGATCTGCTTTCTTGATTATTGTACATTCTGTAATTGGTGAACATAAAGAACAATTTTCCAACGTTCTTCAGGAGTAATTTGCGAAGCGTGTGGGCCCATTAAGTTTACTCCGTAGGTAATAGTGTGGTAAATTTTACCATCTGTTAAATCTTTCATCGCTCCGCCTCTAGACGATGTTCCGGTTGAGTATGATGGTGGCGGCGGGAATTTTCCTGCTGCAACTATAGAACCATCGCCTTTACCTTGTGCACCGTGGCAGTGTGAGCAAAAGTTAGTATATAATTTTTGGCCTTCGGCAAGTAAAGTTGTATCGTTAGCAAAAGGATTTACTAACTCTGCACTTGCTTTTGTGTAACCATCAATATTATTATCATACGCAAATTTAGTGAAGCCAACTGGTACAGTACCTGCAACAGGTGTTTGTGCCGTTTGACCGTTTTTAAATTGCTCATTTTTTTGATCAGGGTTGTATGCAATTGGATGATACATATTTGGTGCATACTCGTATCCTGGATTCTCTTTGCTATGGTAGCATGACGATAGTGAGCCAACTACTAAAGCAGCCACTAGAGCGAATGAAAGGATCTTGATATTATTCTTCATCATAGCTAATGTATTTTCTTTCGTTATGTTTTATTTCAACAGCACCTGCTTCTTTTAACAAAGCATCTACCGAATTAATATCATTTGTTTTAGCATCAATAGCTACCACGAATCTATCGTCTGTTGCGCGTAAATCCATTACTCTAGGAGCTCTTCCTGGGAATAAGTGGTTTGCATAAAAGAAGGTAAATACCATGCCGTATGCACAAAACAATACCGTTAACTCAAACATTACCGGAATAAAATCTGGGAATGCAAATGCTGGTTTACCACCAATATTCATTGGCCAATCTACCACCAACATGTAATACACCATGGTGAAAGCTGTAATGGTACCTGTAATACCAAACAAGAATGCAGCAATTGGTAAACGTGAACGTTTGATGCCTAATTTATTTTCGATTCCGTGGATCGGGAATGGGGTGAACACATCATGTATTTTGATGTTGCTCGCTTGCAATTTATCGATCCCGTTCATTAAAACTTCCGGATCGTCAAAATGTCCTAAAATATATTTAATGTTACTCATCTTTCTTTTCGTTCTTGATGGTTGCTGTTGTTGCAATAACTATACTATTTTCAAAACCTGCAGGTACATGTGCATGTCCTTCTTTTATCATCTTACGTTTAGATTGCTCAGAAGATCCTTTCAACAATAATTTCACCTCTGCCATTGCAATTGCTGGTAATACTCGTAAGAACAATAAGAATAAAGTAAAGAATAAACCTAATGAACCTATGAAGATTGCCACGTCTACCCATGTAGGATAGAACATTGCCCAACTTGATGGTAAGTAATCTCTGTGTAATGAAGTAACAATAATTACGAAACGCTCGAACCACATACCGATGTTAACGAAGATTGATAAAACCCAAGATGCAACGATGCTTGTTCTGATTTTTTTGAACCAGAAAAGTTGTGGTGAAATTACGTTACACGTAATCATCGACCAGTATGCCCACCAGTATGGACCAGTAGCACGGTTAATAAATGCGTATTGCTCGTATTCAACACCTGAGTACCAAGCGATGAAAAATTCTGTTCCGTATGCAACACCTACGATAGATCCGGTAAGGATGATGATTTTATTCATCGACTCGATGTGAGCCATCGTAATGTAGTTTTCGAAGTTTAATACTTTACGTGCAATTAATAATAATGTTTGTACCATCGCAAAACCCGAGAAGATCGCTCCTGCCACAAAGTATGGAGGGAAGATGGTAGTGTGCCATCCTGGTATTACTGAAGTAGCAAAGTCAAAAGATACGATTGTGTGTACCGAAAGTACCAGTGGTGTAGATACACCTGCCAATATCAACGATACGGTTTCAAAACGTTGCCATGATTTTACTGATCCGTTCCATCCGAAAGATAAAACTGAATATATTCTTCTGCGTAAGCCTTGTGCTCTATCGCGAATAGTTGCAATGTCTGGTAATAAACCCGTGTACCAAAATACTAAGGATACAGAGAAGTATGTTGAGATCGCAAATACGTCCCATACCAACGGTGAGTTAAAGTTCACCCATAAAGAACCGAATTGGTTCGGTAATGGTAATGGCCAGTATGCTACCCATGGGCGACCCATGTGAGCCACAATAAACGATGCCGCACAAATAACGGCGAAGATCGTCATTGCTTCTGCAGATCTGTTAATGGAGTTTCTCCAGTTCTGACGGAACAAAAGTAAGATTGCTGAGATTAAGGTACCCGCGTGACCGATACCTACCCACCAAACGAAGTTGGTGATGTCCCATGCCCAACCTACAGTTTTGTTCAATCCCCAGGCTCCAATACCTGTCCAGAAAGTGTAACCTACTGCAACTAACCATAAGGTTAATCCTAGTACTGCTACCGTGAACCCCATCCACCAAGCTCTGCTTGGCATTCTTTCTACTGGTGCACAAACATCTTCCGTAATTTTATTATAGGTGATGTCTGTTCCCGTAATTAACGGTTCTCTTATTATTGATTCGTGATGTGATGACATACGATTTGGTTTTATTCTTAATTATTATGCTTCAATTGTGTTTCTTACTTTGGTCATGTAACCAACTCCTGGTAGAACGTTGATTTCTTCTAACACGTAGTAAGTTCTATCACTCTTAATTAATTTTGCAACTTCAGATGCTGGGTCGTTCATATCACCAAATACAATTGCATTTGCTGGGCAACCTTGCTGACAAGCTGATTGAACATCGCCATCTTTCAATGGGCGTTTTTCAATTTTAGCTTCTAACTTACCTGCCTGAATTCTTTGTGCACAGAATGAACATTTTTCCATTACCCCACGTGAACGTGTAGTAACATCTGGGTTCAAGGCTAAGTATGCTGCTTCATCATGTAAGTAGTTTACAAAACGATCATCGTTCCAGTAGTTAAACCAGTTGAAACGACGTACTTTGTACGGACAGTTGTTTGCGCAATAACGAGTTCCTACACAACGGTTGTAAGCCATTTGGTTTAAGCCTTCTGATGAGTGCATCGTTGCTAATACCGGACAAACTGTTTCACATGGTGCATGGTCGCAATGTTGGCACATCATTGGTTGATGTACAACTGTTACGTTCTCATAATTTGCAACATTCGAATATTCTTTTTCTTTGTTGATTATTTTACCCTCTGCAGATTCGTATGAATAATAACGATCAATACGTATCCAGTGCATTTCTCTTCTACGTCTTACTTCATCTCTACCTACAACTGGTACGTTGTTCTCTGCACTACATGCTACCACACATGCTCCACAACCTGTACACGAGTTTAAGTCTACTGCCATTGCCCAGTGGTGACCGTTGTATTTATAGTCTGGCCATAATTCTGGTTTAACATGTCCTTCTCCGTGTGCACCGTGCTCATCATGCGCTTCATGCGACGTGTATTCTTTCAACGATTTCTCGCGGATAATATCACGACCTTCAATAGTATGGTGAGTTTGTGTTTGAGCTAATTCGTATGCTTCTGATGTTGCGTTTACCGTAACATTAGAATTGTAGTATTGGAAAGTTCCGTTGATGATAGAAACCATTGGGTATGCATTTACACCCACGTTGTTTCCTGCTTTACCAGCTGCTGTACGTCCGTAACCAATTGCAATACCAATGGTACCGCTTGCTTGGCCTGGTTGCATTAACACTGGCAATAACACTTTCGTATTTCCTACAGCTACTTCTACTTTTGTATTTTCTTTGATGCCTAATTCCGCAGCGTACTGTGGGTTAATGGCAGCATAGTTGTCCCAAGTTACTTTAGAAACTGGATCTGGTAATTCTAATAACCAAGGGTTGTTTGCATGGTGACCGTCTCTCAACTGAACAGATTCGTATAAGAACAATTCTGTTTTACCTGCATTTTTAGAAGCGTTTTTAATAGTTTCTGCAACTGCCGATAAGTTGTTGTTGAAAGAGTAAGCTTGTGGAGTAGCCATTGCGGTTACTACCACTCCTTTTTGTAATGTTGCATCCCAGAATGCTGAGAAACCTGCAAAACCACCTGCTTGTGGGTAAATGTTTTTCTCCCAGTAATTTCTTACGTAAGTAAAATAATCTGCGTTCGCATCTGCCCAAGTTAATAAAGATGCTTGTGCTTGGCGAGTATTGTATACTGGTGATATAGTTGGTTGTACTACAGAGTACACACCACGTTTTGCAGAAACATCACTCCAAGATTCTAGGTAGTGGTTGTTTGGTGCAATTACATCACATAACATTGCAGTTTCGTCTGCACGATCTGCGAATGAAATTTTAGTTTTTACTTTCTTCAATGCTTCGGTAAACTCAGCATTGTTTGCATACCCGTAAACTGGGTTAGCTCCGTAGAATATAATTGCATCTACTCGGCCTGCATTCATCTCTTTTACAAGGTCGATCATTTCTGCATCGTTTCCTTGTTTTTGGTTCGATGCATTATCTAAATCGATAGTAGCACCGTAGTTTCCTAATAAAGAGTTTATAGCGTTTACAGTAACTTGTACCGAAACATCGTTAGAACCACATACTACTAATGATTTGCCTTTGGCATTCCATAATTCAGCTGCGGTTTCGTTTATAATTTTTTCAAATCTTACTGCTGCGCCCGAAACCGTTGCTGCGCCAGCCTTTGCAGCTACTGCATTGTATAATGCTAATATTGCTAAACCTTGCTCAGATGGTTTGTGTGCATAACGTGCATCGGCGTTTGTACCGGTTGTACTCAATATCGTTTCGAACTGAATGTGACGCGACATTTTTTTCGACTCTAAACTCTTATTGTTTCTGTTAGAAACATATTGTTTAGTAAACTCAACTGGAGAAATCCAAGTACCTAAGAAATCTGCACCAAAACTTACAATTACGTCTGCCTTATCAAAATTATAAGAAGGAACTACTGCTTTACCAAAGCTGTTGTTGTTAGCGTTGATCATACCAGAGTATGATGATGCATCAAACGTGATGTGTTTTGTTGAAGGATATTTTGTTGCAAAATCAGCGATTACCGATTTTGTTGATGGACTCATAATAGTGTTAGAAACAATACGAACATTTGTTGCGGTTGCTAAGGCTGCTTTCACATATTTATCAACTGCATCCCAAGTAGATTCTGCATTGTTTAACATTGGATTTTTTAAACGAGATGAATCGTATAAATCTAATACCGATGCTTGCGCAACTGCGTCTGTTCCACCTTTAGAAATAGGATCGTTCGGGTTACCTTCAATTTTAATTGGGCGACCTTCGCGAGTTTTTACCAATACCCCTAAACCATTATAGTTTGATGTATAATAGTTAGCAATACCTGGTGTAATTTCTTCTGGCTTTATTAAGTAAGGAATTGCTTTTTTCACCGGTGCTTCGTTACAAGCTGCCAATGCTACTGCACTCATTCCAAATCCTAATGCCTTTAAGAAATCTCTACGAGGTGTAGGGTTATTTACTTTCGACTCGGATAATAATTCGTCAATTGGAAGTTCTTCGGCAAACTCGTTTTTGCTAAGCTTCACGAATTCGGGAGATTGATTCAACTCCTCTAAACCTTTCCAATATTTTTTAGTGTTATTTTCCATCTTATATATATGGTATCGAATAAATCTACAATAATATTAATAGTGACATTTAACGCATTCCAAACCACCTAAAGCAGCAGCGGTAACTTTTTTACCGTTCTTAATGTCTTCGTGCGCTGCTAATACTTTATCGTAATAAGCATTGCCTTTAGAATTAACTTCTGTTTGGCGGTGACAATCAATACACCATCCCATGGTTAGTGGAGAGTATTGGTAAACTTCGGCCATTTTCTCAATTGGTCCGTGGCATTTCTGACACTCTACTCCTGCAACAGTTGTATGTTGTGAGTGGTTGAAATAAGCGAAGTCTGGTAAGTTGTGGATACGTACCCACTCTACTGGTTTAGGATTGTTTCCGTACACACGAGTGTCTGGGTTGTAATCTAAAGCAGTGTATATTTTTTGAATTTCTGGAGAAATGTTTCCATCGTATTTTTCGGTTGCTTGAACGTAGTTGTGACAGTTCATACAAACGTTTAACGAAGGAATACTTGCATTCTTAGATTTGAACGCACCCGAGTGGCAATACTGGCAATTTACTTGGTTAATGCCTGCGTGTAACTCGTGCGAGAATTTAATTGGTTGTACTGGTTGGTAACCTGTGTTTACATTGATGTTCCACATTTGGTTCCAGCCCCAAGCACTAAACACACCCATAAATATGACGATGAACCAGAATACTTTTTTCTTGTTCAACAACATCCATTTAAAGTTGCTTACTTTTTCTTTTACTGCGGCAACAATGGTTTCAATTACTTCACCGTTCTTTACACGTATTAATCTTTCTAATGAACCGATTACTCTGTTCAATACAAGAATTACTACAATTAACACAACGATTAATAAAATGATACCACCAATGGTATAGTTGTTAAACTTAGCACCGTCGGTACTTGTTCCAGCAGCAGCAGCTCCAGGAGCAGCAGCCGTTGCAGCAGGCGCATCGCCCTCTGCTTTAATGTACGCTAATAAGCCGTCTAACTCAGCATCTGTTAAGTTTTGGTTAGGCATTACGGTTTGGTTGTACTCTTGGTACAATGCAGCCGCATACTTGTCGCCACCTTTAATTACTGATTGCGAGTTCAAGATGAACTTCTTCAATAATGCTTTGTCTGGCCATCTGTCTGCAACGCCTTTTAACGCCGGACCAATAACCTTACGCCCTACGGCATGGCAAGAAGTACAATTCGCTTTGAAAATACTTTCACCCACTTTCACATCTTGCGCGTTAACATTGGTTAAGCTCAAAACGAAACTCATTAAAATGAAAATGGTACGAATGGATAACTTTTTAGTAATGGAGAGATGAAAACCCATATCTGTTGATAATTAATATCTTAAATTAATAATTCTAATAATTGTACTAAAAAAAACTTTCTAAACGGGCTTTAAATACACGTTTAGAGTGGCAAAAATAGGATTTTATTTGATTCTGTTGACAATTTTCTGACATTTAAACTTATTTTGAATGAGTCTAAATAGCAATGTATTTATCAAGTATTAGAACAAATTTTTTAAACCAAAAAAAATCTCCAAAAATAAGAACTAATTACTGCCCAAGTATCCACGCAAAAATAAGAGGAGCTACAATGGTAGCATCAGACTCTACAATAAATTTTGGTGTATTAATATCTAATTTTCCCCAAGTTATTTTTTCGTTAGGTACTGCGCCAGAGTAACTTCCGTAAGAAGTAGTAGAATCTGAAATTTGGCAGAAGTAACTCCAGAACGGAACATCGTGCCATTCTAAATCTTGGTACATCATAGGTACTACACAAATTGGGAAATCGCCGGCAATACCGCCACCAATTTGAAAGAAGCCTACGCCTTTACCTCCAGAGTTTGCTCTGTACCATTCGCTTAACCAAATCATGTATTCAATTCCGCTCTTCATGGTGCTTGTTTTAAGCTCGCCTTTAATGCAGTACGAGGCAAAAATATTTCCCATGGTAGAGTCTTCCCATCCAGGTACAATAATTGGAATGTTGCGTTCGGCAGCAGCAATCATCCAAGAGTTTTTAGGATCAATTTCATAGTATTGTTCCATCTCACCAGATAAAAGCATTTTGTACATGTACTCATGCGGAAGGTAGCGTTCCCCAGCCTCTTCGGCCATTTTCCATTGTTTAAATATGTGTTTTTGAATGCGGCGGAATGCCTCTTCTTCGGGTATACAAGTATCGGTTACACGGTTAAATCCATGCTCTAACAAATCCCACTCCTCTTGCGGACTTAAATCGCGGTAATTAGGCACACGCTTGTAGTGCGAGTGTGCTACGAGGTTCATAATGTCTTCTTCGAGATTGGCACCGGTACAAGAGATGATGTCTACTTTCCCTTGGCGAATCATTTCTGCAAATGAAATTCCGAGTTCGGCAGTACTCATAGCACCGGCAAGGGTAACCATCATTTTACCACCTTCTAATAAGTGTGTTTCGTACCCTTTGGCAGCATCTAAAAGCGCCGCCGCGTTAAAGTGTAAATAATTTTTCTCGATGAATTGAGAGATAGGACCTTTTGTTGACATAGTTTTGTGTTGATGGGGCAAATGTAGTAAATGAATTGTGAATTGTGAGTTGTGAATTGTGAATTGTGGGTGCAGGAATTCAGGGACCGACATGTGTGGTTGAGATGATAAAAGGGAATACCATCAAGCTAGCACCCATTAGCACACTAGCATACTAGCACACTAACTACGCTTTATTGCGGGCATAATCCACATACGTGCGGTACACCAATGTGTACACGGTAATGGCAAAAATAAATGCCCAGCCTTGTAGCACGCCGATGATGAGTGCGTACATTACTAAAACAAGCGGTAAAATTATGGCGGTGTAATAGATGAATGGATTTTTCATACTTAATACGGGTTAGGGTAAAACGAATATAGGAATAAATTATGAATTGTGAATTGTGAATTTGGCAGCGAAGTACGAGCTAGCACCCATTAGCACACTAGCATACTAGCACACTAGCACACTAAAAATACCATCTAGTGGGTATACTCATTAATTATCATATAAATATTTTTGTAGAAAAAATAACAACTATGTATTTCAAGAAAATTATTTCGCTCTCTTTATTTTCGGTTTTAACGGTTAATGCTTTTGCGCAAGTACCGGTTTTGGTAAAAGACATTAATACTGCGGGCAACGGAAATCCGCAGAAGATTACGAATGTAAACGGCACTTTATTTTTTGTGGGCAATACGGCGGCCAATGGAAACGAGCTATGGAAAAGTGATGGAACCGAACTGGGCACTACAATGGTAAAAGATATTAATCCGGGAACTGCGAATCCTTCTATTGGAAAAATTACGAGTTATAATGGCCAGGTTTATTTCAGAGCATTTAACCCAACAGATGGCTACGAATTATGGAAGAGCGATGGTACCGAAGCGGGCACCGTAATACTTAAAGAATTTGCAGCAGGCAATGGAAACATAGATCCATCAAACATCATAGAATTTAACGGAAGCTTATATTTCACAGAACGTAGCAGTACTGCAGGCGTTAATTTATGGAAGAGTGATGGTACCGAAGCAGGCACGGTATTGCTCCAAAATTTATACACCAGTGGCAATGCAAGTAATGCTACGTACTTCGCCGTGATGAACAATACTTTGTATTTTATAGCGAGCGAAAATGCATTGTTCAGTTCCGACATTTGGAAAACAGATGGCACTGCAAACGGTACGAGTTTATTACTTACTATGAGCGGACAAACTGGTGAATTAATTGTGGTGGGTACTAAATTATTTTTTGGCTATGCAGGCGAAGGCGGTGCGGGTACAGGTAAAGGTTTATATGTAAGTGATGGCTTGGTAAACGGTACCTATCGTATAAAAGAATTGGATTTAACGAACATGATAAACTTCCCAACGAATGGAACGGCGATATCTTTTAAAAACGAATTAATATTTACGGCAAAAGATGCTATCAATGGTGAAGAACTTTGGAAGAGTGATGGAACAGAATCAGGCACTGTATTAGTTAAAGATGTAAGAGCAGGAATGGAAAACGGACTTGATGCCTTGCCGTTTTTAACCAAAGGAACTGCGAACGAATTTTATTTTATATCTGCAGATGAAAATGGAAACAGAGAATTGTGGGTAAGCGATGGAAGTACTGCAGGCACTACTTTGCTCGACACTCCAAATGCAGGTTCAATTAGTCCGGCGAATTTATATGCTTACAACGGATATTTATTTTACAGAGCACGCTCTAGTGTATTTGCTACTGGCGACGAATTATGGAGAACAGATGGAACGAGAGCGGGTACCAAAATGTTGGTCGATTTTTGGCAAGGAATAAATTCATCATCGCCAAGTAATTTCTGCGGAGCAAACAATACTTTATACTTTAATGCAAACAACGGAACGGCAGGTGCAGAATTATACGCATTGGCTGTAACACCTGTGGGCACGGGGGTTTCTGAGGAGCACCTTAGTGAATTGAGGGTGTATCCGAATCCGGCGAAGCACGTGGTGTGGATAGCGAAGAGCGGGGAACAGGGAGAGAGGAGCTTGGAGCATGGGGCGGGGAGCAGAGCTGTGCAATTTGAGATGTTTGATGTGAATGGGAGAATGGTGTTGAGAGGAGAGTTGGTGAAGGGTAGTGTGGATGTAAGCGGCTTGGAAGCGGGGGTGTATTTGATAAGGCTTGGAGATGGGAGTTATGCAAGGGTGGTGAAATCGAATTAGCGAACGGGCGAATTAGCGAACTGGCGAGGGGTGCTTTTCGCATAAATGTTGCGTGTGAATAAGTTAATAAATAGTTAATTCGTTAGGTATTGGCACAGTAAAGTTAGTATATGGTTTAAGAATTATATAAAACTTGAATACTTATTAAAGATATTAATTGAAAGAAATATTGATGCTTTTTGGATGATTTGCTAGAATAAAATATTCTAAGTAATTTGGTAAACATCCAAAATTATGAGAAACCCTAAATGGCACCGCGACGAAATTATTCTTGCTCTTGATTTATATTTCGATAAAGATAGAGGAACAATAAGTAACACTAACGCCAAAATCATAGAGTTGTCGAAAATATTAAACTTACTACCAATATTCGAAGATAAACCTGATGAGGTAAAATTTAGGAATGAAAATGGAGTTTGCCTAAAACTATCTAATTTTCTAGCCATTGACCCTAATTATGCTGGTAAGGGAATGACAGGTGGTTCCAAATTAGACGAAGAATTATTCTTTGAATATAAAGACAAGCTACATGAACTTAATAATATCGCAACCGAAATAAAAAAAATTACTACAGATTCTAATTTAATAAATGACATTAAGAAAATAGAAGACGATGAATTAACGGAAACAGACAACGTTAAAGAAGGCCAAGTCATTTATAAATTACACAAGGTTAGAGAACGTGATAAAAAAATCATAAAAGCCAAAAAAGATAAATTCAAGAAATTATACGGTAGAGTATATTGTGAAAAATGTGGCTTCGATTTCGAAAAAGTATATGGAGAAATTGGAAAAGATTTTATAGAATGTCACCATATAATTCCTTTACACAAGTCTGATTATACTAAAACTACTAGATTAGAGGATTTGATACTATTGTGTTCAAATTGCCATAGAATGGAGCATAGGAGATTGTAAATAGTTAGTTTTAATTTGTGCAATGTATATTATATAGATAATTCAATTTTATATTTTTCTATTTGTTTATACCATGTTAAATCATCTAACAAGATTGATTCATATGGATTCTGTATAATGAATGGTGTGTAATGAGGTTTATTTATTTCAAGTCTATTTATTAGATACAACCAATATTCTTCTTTTTTTCGCTTTGCCACAGAATATTCATTTCTTGACCAAAAAAAATAGGGAGTGTTTCCTTCATAAGATTTTACTTCAATGTATCGATTTGGATACTTATCATCCTCATTATTATATGATGCAATATCATAGCCTTCATTTACAATATATTCTGCAACCCAGTCGATTATTTTTTGTTGATTTAACCTTTTAAATTCAAATTCGAGAACATATTTTTCAGCTTCTTCTCCATAAATCTGCTGTTGCTCCATTGATTTACGAAACTCTTCAATTCCTATCTTACGATGTTTAATTTCTGGCAAAACAGTTTTATCGAACAATTTTTTATACCGCATATTGATTATGAAGTTATTTAGTGCTGTTGTTGGATGCGTTTTTATTGCACCAAAATCAATTAATAATTGTTTGAAATTAGAGTTTTTTAACCCAAAGGCCTTATTGTTAATCTGAAGTGATTTGTAAATAATGTCATGTGATAGATACTCAGAACAAAAAATTTTGTGAAATTCGTCATCATCTTTTAGTGTCTTAAAAAGAAATTCTACAAATTTATCTGTCATTTGATTTATACTATTCAAAGATTCAATTATTTCGTTATTCAGAATAACAAATTTATTGTCTGTAATCAGTACTCCTGTATTAATTGCCAACTCAAGACAACCATCAAAAATACTTCTACCATCTATCACACGATTATAGAACATTTCATCAATGTCAGTTTTTGTGTAATAGTCTCCTTTGTTATCTTTTAATGTGTTAAGCAATTCAAAGTAGTAGTTTGGAGAACCCAAATTTCCATATCTTCTAAGTTCTTTTAGCATAATTTGATATTAAATCACTTATAATGTCTGTTTCATCATTATTGTCGATTCTTCGAAAGAGTGGAATATCATCATTTATTATTTGTTCCATACGCTCTACTTTCATTTTAAGCCTATCATTTATTACTTCATCAACTGAATCTTTTGAAATAAAATAGAAATATTTAGTCAATTGATTTTCTTCTAGTCCAACTCGATGAATTCGATCTTTTGATTGTATAAAATTTGAGCAGTTATAGTCCCTTTCTAAATAAATTGCATTGTGGCAACCTTTATGTAGAGAGATTGACTCAGCAACTGAAAATGGATTTGCAATTATGACATTAAAATCTTGATTTGAAGGGTCATTAAATGCTTTTATTGTTTCTTCTCGTTCGAATTGAGGTATCTCTCCAATTAAAAGTTTTGATTTTATATTATTTTGGATTAAATAATTTGACAAATCTTTTGCATTCTGTATAAAAATTGTCCAAATAATTACCTTTTCATTACCTCGAAGTAATTCATCTAAAAGCAAAGTTAATATGCCCTTAAATTTGGCGGGGATTTCGACATTTTGATAATTAATAATTTTATTAAAGAACTCAGAATCATTAACAAATTCTTCAGTGTCTATTGTAAAAATTGCATTCGGGTCAAATTCACCAGTTAACTCATTATTTTCCAAAGAGTCTTTTAATGTTTTTGATAACAGAGTTGGGTTCGTTGATGCTTGCCTTAATCGTATAAGTTTTGCTCTATTTAAAACATCTTTTACTGTTGCAGAATTATTATCCTTGAAGTGTGTTAGATATTGAGATTCAATAAAATCATATATTTCTCTTTGATGTAAATCCATTTCTATTGAAATGTACTTCTCTTCCACGGGCGGAAGGTTTAAATCGTTTTTTTTAATTCTAATAAAATATGGTGCAATATTCTCCTTTAACTCTTGTACTCGATGAGATTCTGGAGAGCTATTGTATGTCATATCTTCCAAATTATGGTAATGAAACTTTAAAATATCTTTGAATTTGAAAGGATAGATGAATTTATATAAATTAAAAATGTCTTGGTAACCATTGGGGACTGGCGTACCTGTTAAAATTACTCTTGATACAGCTTCTTTTGATATTTCAGTAACACTCTTTCCCCAAATACCTTCTGGGTTCTTAATCCTATGAGCTTCATCAACTATAACCATCGTTTTATTTCGTTTCAAAAAATCAATGATGTCATTTTGATAACGATCTACACCTCCGTGAAATATTAAAGTTAACTCATTTGAATTAGGTGAATAAAGATGCTCTAATTTTTGTTTAACTGAAATTTCATTATCTCCAGACATTCTAAATGAATTTGGGAGATGCCCAAAACATTCTAAATATTCATTTTCCCAAGGAGCAAATGAAGATAATGGACCAATAACAATAAGTTTATTTACATGACGAGGGTTGTTTTTCGATAAACTTTTCAAATATGCATATGCACCATAGACAATAGAGGTTTTACCAGCACCTGGAACTGCAAAATTACATGAGTTTTGTGCAAATGCCATATGAAAAGATGACAGCAATTGTAATGGATAAAGTGGTCTCTTTAATGTGTTTTTTAAGATTCTCTGAAACTCATCAAATTGATCTATTAAAGATTGGTTTTCATTAAATTCGTTATTACGAATGGCTCTGGCATTTTCACTAAATATTTCAAAGCTCTCTTCTTCTTTAATAAATGCATTTAATTCTTTTTGTGTGTTATCTGCAATTTGATAAGTGTGCCCAAATTTATTTAGTAAACTTTGTATTTCTTGAAGTATTTTAATTTTTTTCTCTTCTCGAAAAGTGATAATTAAATCAGAGTTATTAGTTGAATAACTCAATCTTTTAAGTGACACTAAAAGTCTATTGTTTTGCAGTAATTCATTTATATCTCCCGATATTACAAATAATTTATTTTCAATATTAGTATCAATAGAGTAGTTCATTATAATTTTTTGCTGATTTGATAGCCAATTTGTTGAATTCGTTTAGTCTTTTCTTGGACTTCTTCAACTTCACCTGTTGGTATTTTATTCACTTCAATGCTTTCCAATAATTCAATAATATGTGTTAGAAGTCTTGACGGGGATTTCTTTTGAAGAGAATTAAAAATTTTATCCCCTAACTCTTGTACCATTTTTTGTACTTCGGGTTTAGCAAATGCTTTATGTCCTGTCTTTATTGCTTCAAAAGTTTGAGATGCTCTTTTTATTAATTTTTCAGGTTCATCAGCAGCTCTATTATATCCAACTAAATATTTGTGTTCACTAAGGTTCTCCAAAAAAGAACTTGTATCTTTTTCAAATTTTGAACTTTCAAAAAACAATTCATCCCTATTATTAAGATGAGCTTCAAGATTATTGGAATTAAAATCTATTTCTGGTTCTTTTGGAAGATTTTTTATTATTTCATTGTGTTTACTGGAAAAACTATTCCAAATATCTTTATCCCCAAAAAAATGTTTTTCACTATTGCCTTCCGCCAAATTCCTGAATTCTTTACCATCATATTCATTCCTTATCCTTAAATAATCAAAAGCTATTATTTTCAAGTCATCAACATCACTATCTGTGTAACCATCAAATGCTTTTTTACTTGATTCACCATAAAATGCATTTAACCATTTACTTAATGACAAAAACTGATCTTCCCTGCTATCTAATTGAGTATAAATACCATCATATTCAAGATATTCAAGATAATCATCCATGACCGCCATAGTATCAAGATATTTTTGAATTTCGCCTTCAGTCTCACCCATCCAATCTGAAATGCTTTTTATAGCCTCAGCATTAGAAATTTTTGGAGTAAGTTTGTCGAATATTTGTTTTGCCTTCAAATACTTTTCAATTGGATTATAACCTAACTTTTCATCTTCACCCATTTGATAGGTGGTTTCTAATCTTTCTATTTCTATAGGGTTTTCCTCCAGTGTGACAGGCAAAACAATGGCTTTAAAATAGCCTGTTCTATCTATAGTATTTAGTAGCATGGCTCTTCTGTTTCCATCAATTATTACCCCGTCTTTAGTAATAATTCCAACTTTTTGCTGACCAAAATCTTTAATACTTTGTAAAGTTTTTTTATTACGATCAATTTTTGAGTCCATAAGGAGTTTCTCAATTAAGTTTCGTCCACTTTCTGTCTCTACATCTATTGCTTGATTTTGCTTTTCTAACGATTTTGTTCTACTAAGTATTCTTCCATTATACTTATTGTAAATTAGATAAGACAAAGGAATATTATATACTTTTTCTGTTTTGAGTTGCTTTTCCCACATAATTTCGTGATTTAACAAATCAGTTCGGTTTTTATCCCTTTCTATTATTTCCTGAATTTTTTGTATTCTGACTTCTTTATTCATAATTTTTTTGTGTTTGCTATCGTTGAAATTTTATTTATAGCATATAATGCGAAAAACTGTTTCACTGGCACTTTTTCTTTGTATTTAAAAACCTTTAACTTCTTTTGTTCTATGTTAACTTTATCAATATCTAGTTCGTTAATCAATTTTTGGACTATTACAACCAACTCTGACGGCTCTAAATGTTTACCATTTGATATTTGAAGCTCATAAAGTTTTTGTAATTCATTAGCATTTGCAATTTTGTCTGTAAAGCCATTATTAATAACCTTCAAAAATTCTTTACCCCCTTTATGACCCTTTATAATTGCTTCAAGACTTTCATAAAACTTGTTATTAATTTTTTGTATTGGGAAACCTTTTCCTGTACCATATTGAATAGAAGTATACCATTTTCCTTCTGAACTTTTCGGATTTTTCTCAATATCATAATTAGATAAGGTGACTGTTAGATTTCCTTCCTTTGTTACGTGTCTTCTAAATCTTGCACCTTTATTTTTTATTGGAGGTTTAACAAATAATTTTGTAGAAAAAGTGTTAAGATTTAAATTCCCATCATTAAATCCTTTCTCTTCTATAACAATAGTTTTAGGTTCAACTTTTTTAAATTCTTTTAGTACAACTCTGGCTAATGCTCTACTTACATTGCAACAAACAGCATTTCCTACCAAACGCCATTTATTATTTTCAGTACCTAAAAATTGATAGTTAATTGGGAAGCCCATAATAATCGCGGCTTCTCTTACAGTTGGTAGCCTATATTCGCCATCCCCTATTCTTTTAATTTCAGTTTTATAAATTATAGATTCTCTTGAGTTAGCTATTTTTGTAGCTGTAATAGTTCTACTTGGGTTGTTTTCATTTTCTGGAAACGCCATTTTACCCATAAAAGGGTGGTCTATTTTCCAATATTTTGAAAATTTCCATTCAACAGCATATATTCCTGTATCATAAAAATGATCTGTTAATTTATTTAATGGTATCTTAATTAAATATTGAGGGTCTTTAATTATTATTTTTGATTCTTTCACAAATGGGTGTGGGAAATTTTTTTTCATTTCACCAATTGACAAATATTTCATTTTACCATTTAATCCTTTAGACGAATTACTAATCTCTGGCAAAACGAGTTTTTCTTTACTCATAATTTCACCCGAAATTAACCGTTTCCTAGCTTGAAATGACCCGTAATCAGCAGAATTTATTATTGCTGAATTTTCACTTAGATTAATAGCGATTGTTGATGGATTTATATTCTTCTCAATTGCCCATTCTGTTAATTCTAAATCTTGAAAAGTATATGTTTGTTTTAAGTGCTTTCTTGAGTTTGCAACATTTTCCATAAACCATGCTTTAAGAATAGAATTTGGTTGATGTTTTTTAACCGCAACAATTCTTAAGAATGTTTCCGTCAACTCTACCCCTAAAGATTTATCCGCATTTCCGGATTTATTAGAACTAGAAAAGCTAACACAGGGCGGACTACCTAAAATAATTTCTGTATTAGGAATGTTATCAATTTCTTCAATTGAAGTTCTAAAATCTAAAATATCTTTTACCTCACATTTAAGATTAAAATTAAAATTGAATGTATCAACAGCTGGCTTCCAATGATCATAACCACCTATTATTTCAAATCCCATTTGCATAAAACCCTCAGAAAATCCTCCTGCACCACAAAAAAAATCTATAACCTTTAGTGATTGTTTTTTCATAATTAAATATTAACCGATTTATATAATTTATAAGAATAAAGTAAATTTTTACATTCAACTTTTAGTGAATGTTTAAATATAAAAAATGTTATTAACAATAATATACATAGTTATCTATGATTCCTATCCCCCATTCAAAGTAATTGTATATTTTATTTATATGTGTCCTCCTAATACTCCCCCTTCCCCTTCACACAATGCCTCACACCACCTCTTGGGTTCTCCATGTCGCCTTTGTAACGCGGTATTACATGGCAATGGAAGTGAAACACCGTTTGGCCTGCGTATTCACCGCAATTCATTCCAATGTTATAACCATCAGGCTTGTATTCAATTTCTATTAGCTCTTTCGCTTTTTCGATTGCTTTTGGTAAAGCTAATTTCTGAGCTTCGGTTAACTCAAAATAATCTTTAGAAACAGTATTACTTATTATTAATAAATGCCCGGGCGAAACTGGGAAGCCATCTTTGATGATGAAAAAATATTCATCCTTGTAAATAATTTTTTCAACAGGTATTTCTAAAAAGTCTTTCATTTAAAATGTTCCTAATAATTCAAATTGAGGTTTCCAAGGTTGAATAGCTAAAGATACTGCTAAATTATATTGTCGCTGTAAAAAATTATGCCTTAGCTTTGGAGTAATACCTGTTTGGTTAATAATGGTTTCGGCCAATGGATGTTTGCTTTGTATGTAATACTCATTACGTGTATAAAGCCGTTCTAAAAAACGCACCTCAGGTATTTTTGCCGATTTATCAATATTCACTTTTTTATCGGCCAACACTAAATTCCACACTCCATTAATATTTGCACCTTCGTAGGCATGTGCTCTTTTATTTATGTGCGGAAAGAAATGATCTACTGAACAAACCTCAGCATCTTTCCTATTTATAGATATCTCTTTAAATGAATAAAAACATTTTCCTTTTTGATAACCATTTAATGCATCTCTAACAGAAGTAATATCCTTCCGACGCATTTCTTTGTGTTCAACAAAAAACAAAGATTTGTCTTCGTCATATTGAACCTCTAATAAATTTGGGTTGATATTTAAATTCCAAGCAGTTTCTACCAAGCTCCATCGTGCATCCACTTCTTGGTCTAAATTTCTATATTGATACAACTCCTTTATCTTAAGTAAATCATCGGTAATTACGATTTCATTTTTACCTCGACTATAGTTTTTATCGTAAAATTTATTTGGAATAGTATTCCCATTTACATTTTGAAAAGCATCTACAACATTCACAAATCCGTACTTCTCTGTTAATTTGTATAATTCGCCTTGTTCTATATTCCCAGCCACATACTCTCTACATGAAGCTAAGAATTTACTCGATTTAGAACTGCCTTGTTTATCTGAAATTTTAATATGATCTATAACAGCATTCGCAAAAGGTATCGCTAGCTCTTTTATTGAAATCGATGTTTTTTCTTTATCGATTAATTGCAGTAATGCTTTGGCAAAGGCAAACTTGTATGTTGCCGAATTCTTGCCAAATAAAATTAACGCTCTCCATTGCGATTCAATAGATGGATCATTTATTTGGAAATGTATATTCATTATTCCTAAAGAGAGATGATTAGGAATTGAATATAACAATAAAGAATAAATTATTCTAAATAGGTCAATAAAATTATGATGCCGGTCCTACGGAGCTATATGCGAAATGTCGAAGGGTCGAATTGTCGAATTGTCGAAAAGCCAAGCTTCTGCTATTTTGCAATCCTTGCCTTACTAGTCACTAGTCACCAGTCACTATCTGCTTCTCGCAAGCTCAATATAGTCCGGCCTATCTGCCAAAGAAGTGTGTTTAAAGGTATGAATAACCATGCCTTTGTGGATAACGAAGATGCCTGGCATTTGGAATGCGTCGCCGGCAAATGAGCGTGGTGGATCTAATTTAGAAATGGTGCGAATAATGCCTCTTACCAACACGTTGAAACCAAACAATTGTTGTAAGCTTCCGCGGCTTAAACCAAAGGCTTTGTATATTTTTTTATCGGGGTCGGCAATGCGTGGTAAGTCCGATAAACCATAGGCTTGTGTTATTTCTTCGGCCTTGGCATCGTCTACTAAATGCACTAAAATAATGTTGGTTCCTTCTTTTTCTATTTGCGCTCTTTTGTTGTGAATTTCTGTGAGCATTTCTCTGCAAAATGGACAACCAAAGTGGCGTAAAAAAACCAACATCGTTGGCGATGCATCTGTATGTTCTTGCAAGGATGTTCCTTGATTAGTATAAATACTTCCCAATGATTTTAGCTTACGCGGATTCATGTCATACGCCTCCAACTCCCTAGTACTTTGGTAGTGTTCGAAGGTTTGGTATAATATTAATCCGAATGGTAATAACCATACCATATCATTCGCCAATACCATGTTTATTAAATGCTGCGGCATTAACTCAGCATACATGTAATATACATAACCTGCACTCACCGTAAACTTCACCATAAATCCAATAAATATGATGAGCCAATGTTTAAATGGTTTTCTGCTCGCTATAACGTAGGCCACCCCAAAAATAATCTCCAACAAACCAATGGCTTTAGATATCCAAAAGTCGTGGGCAAAATGCATGTGCAATTGCTCTAAAAAATAATTAGGGTACAAAAATGCAATACTCCCCCACACTATGTTGTAGAGTCCGGCTGCTAGTAGGATGTATTGCATCCAAGGACGGGGCGTAATAAGTCTCATATTTTAATCGAAATAACAGGTTGGCGAATTTGCGAATCAACGAATTTACGAAATACGAGAAGCGAAAAGCCGAGAGCGAAGAGCAAGGTTTGCAAAATTGCAATCTACATCCTTCTCATATCTCAAATCTCACGTCTCATGTCTCACATCTCGCATCTCAATCCTGCCAACGTAATACCTTTAACTAAATTTATCAAAAAGTGTTTTAGGGCCAAACCACTTTTCTGCAATTTAGAGCCTTTATAAATGCTCTTCGAAGTAGCGGGTAATGGTGTTCATGAGGTGTATACGGTCTTTTCCGCGTACATTGTGCTGATGGCCGGGGTAGGCAAAATAATCGATTAAGATGCCTTTATCCACGCATTTTTTAATATAGGCCAAGCTGTGTTGCCATACCACCACATCGTCGTCGGCACCGTGAATCATCAATAATCGGCCGGTTAAGCCATCTACGTAATTTAGTAAATTACTTTCTTTATAACCTGCTGGGTTCTCTGCTGGGGTATCCATGTAGCGCTCGGTGTACATAATTTCATACAAACTCCAATCAATCACCGGGCCGCCTGCTACGCCAGCTTTAAAGACGTTTTTAGTACGCGTCATGAGCAGGGTAGTCATAAAGCCACCGTAACTCCAACCGTGTAAACCAATTCTGTTGGTATCTACAAAAGTTTGGCTCTTTAAAAATTCTACGCCTTTTAACTGGTCGGCCATTTCTACTTTGCCCAATTGCCTAAAGGTGCTTTGCTCAAATTCTTTACCGCGGAACATAGATCCTCGCGAATCTACCGTATACACTACGTATCCTTTTTGTGCCATTAAATGGAACCAAAGGTTTGCACCACCCAACCAATTGTTTTTTATGTGTTGTATATGCGGGCCGCCGTATACATAAATTACTACAGGATATTTTTTAGTAGCATCAAAATTTATAGGCTTAAACATGCGCGTGTATAAATCTGTTTTTCCATCGGCCGCTTTAATTGTACTCAATTCAATTGCTCCAAGAGCATAGTCTTTTATAGGGTTTGGCGCGTTTAACAATTCTTTTTGCTGTTGGCCTTTTGTATTGTGTATGTTGATGATGCAAGGAGTTTTTACATTGCTATAATTATCTGTGTACAATGTTTTTTTATGATTGAACAAAATAGTATGCATACCATCTGCATTTGTTAAACGCGTAACTTTTCCGTTTTTCAATTCTACTTTATACAAATCTCTATCGAGCGGAGAGCGTTCTGTACTTTGATAATACGCGTATTCATTGCGCTCATCTGTTCCATAAAAATCGGTAACTACCCAAGCACCTTTTGTAAGTTGGCGAATTAATTTTCCTTCATCCGTATATAAATACAAATGCTTAAAACCATCGCGCTCGCTGTGCCAAATTAAATTTCCGTTGCTTAAAAAATACATGGGCTTGTTGGGCTCTACATATTTTTCGTCGTGCTCGGTGAATAACGTTTTTACCAATTCGCCAGTGTTTGCATTGTATTGGTTGAGTTTCATTTCTTGGTAAGAGCGTGTAACTACTGCTACATACACATATTTTGCATCGGGGCTCCAAGAAATATTCGTAAGGTATTGATCTTTGGCTCCCTCAATTTTTAAATAAATAGTATTGTTTGTATTTACATTGTAAACACCTACACTTACTTCATGCGATGCTTGCCCAGCCATCGGGTATTTTATGGAATTCAGTTTCGCCGGACTGCTGTTAATATCTACTAATGGGTAATCGCTCACCTTAGTTTGGTCCATTCGGTAAAAGGCAATTTGCTCATCATTCGGCGACCAAAATATTCCGTCGAAAATTCCGAACTCGTTGCGATGCACTGCTTGTCCGTTTACAATAGCATCGTTAGAATCGCTTGTAATGGCTAGTGTTTTGGTAGGTGTAGAGTAATATAAATTATTATTTACGGTATAGGCTATTGCAGAATTATTTGTGTTGAAATGATGGTTCGCCGATTTATCCTGCATTTCTATTCGCTTTGTTTCTGTTTTATTTTTGATGTTATAGCTCAACACATTTTTATTTACGATGTACAACATCTCATCGTTACTTAGCCAAGTGTACACCGGAAAAGTTTTGTTATTCGCGTACATATCTCGCGAAGTAAGTATCGTATCGTTCGTCGATTTTTTTACTGATGAAATAATTAAACACTCGTCGCCATTCTTTTTTCCGTTGTAAGAATAACGAGTACCGTCTGGCAACCATTGCAAAGCTTTGAGCGTTTGCACTGCTGTTTTAGAAGAGAACACAGCTTCTTCCATGCTGAAGGTTTTTTGTTGAGCGAAGCAGAGCTTTGTAATTAATAATAATATAATTGGTAGTGTTTTTTTCATAGGGTAAAGATATGGGAAATGTGCAAATGGAGAAATCCCGAAAAATCGGGACAAGTAATGCAAATGTGCAAATGGGCTGCACGAAATATGCATTTTCCGTTCACGCAAAGAGCGCGAAGGTTTCGCAAAGTTCGCGAAGATTAGAGTAAAAGCACCCATGAGCATACGAGCATATGAGCAAACGAACTTATGAATCACCGCCCCTCAACTCCGCTGCGCTGCGTTCGGGGACCCCTCGTCGTTGCTCAAAGGAAAAGGACGAGAGTCAAATTAGGACCGCCCCTCAACTCCGCTGCGCTGCGTTCGGGGACCCCTGCATGGGGAAATCAAAAGGAAGGTACAGAGTCTGGTTAGGAAGGGAATTGTGAGAATTATTTAAAAAAAAATGAGTCGTGTTAGCACCGCCCCTCAACTTCGCTTCGCTGCGTTTGAAGTTCAGGAAATTTATCAGGTTATCACCGCCCCTCAACTCCGCTGCGCTGCGTTCGGGGACCCCTCGTCGTTGCTCAAAGGAAAAGGAAGAGAGTCAAATTAGGACCGCCCCTCAACTTCGCTTCGCTTCGTTCGGGGACCCTTGCATGGGGAAATCAAAAGGAAGGTACAGAGTCTGGTTAGGAAGGGAATTGTGAGAATTATTAAAAAAAATGAATTTAAGAATAAAGTAGTTTGAGTGTTTTTGAATTGAATTGTATTTTTAAAAAAAGGAGGAATTCTAATGGCTTGGGTTTATATTTTAAAATGTATTGATGATACTTATTATACAGGAAGTACAAAAAATTTAGATAGAAGAATTGAAGAACATCAATTGGGAATTGGAGCTAACTATACTCAAAAAAGATGACCTATTAAATTAGTTTATTACGAAGAACATAAAAGAATTGACGATGCATTTAGCAGAGAAAAACAAATTCAAAATTGGAGTCGAAAAAAGAAAGAGGCACTAATTAATGGAGGAGGAAAATCATCTCTAAAAAAAGCAACCAAAGAGTCCAATAAAAAATTCTCACAATTCCCTTCCTAACCAGACTCTGTACCTTCCCTTGATTTACGCATGTAGGGGTCCCCGAACGCAGCGAAGCGAAGTTGAGGGGCGGTGATAACCTGATTCTGTTCCTTTTGATTTCCCCATGCAGGGGTCCCCGAATCCCGTAAGAACGGGACCTTGCAAGTTGAGGGGCGGTGATAACCTGAATTGTTTCCCTTATTTATTTCCCCGATGCAGGGGTCCCCGAATCCCGTAAGAACGGGACCTTGCATTTGAGGGGCGGTTCTAATTTGATTTTATTTTTTTAAAATTCTCACAATTCCCTTCCTAACCTGATACTGTACCTTCCCTTGATTTCCCCAT
>CALRTZ010000004.1:0-95657 GCA_943371235.1 Sphingobacterium thalpophilum
ACAGTACTCGATGAAAACAGAAACGAAGCGATTAGGAAAGCACGATTGGTAAAGGAAACGTTGAAAGTAGTGGTGAATAGTGACTAGTGAATAGTGACTAGTGAATAGTGACTAGTGAATAGTGACTGGTGACTAGTAAAGTTACTTCATCACTCAATAACTCAATAACTTAATAACTTAATAACTAAATAACTTAATAACTTAATAACAAATACCTAGCACTATACTAACCAAACAGCACCCCAATTCACAACTCACAATTCACAACTCACAATTCAATAAAATGCAGGCAAAAATAGGAATCATCATGGGAAGCGAGTCGGATCTACCGATAATGGAAGAAGCGGCTTTTGTACTAAACGAATTAGGACTTGCGTACGAGCTTACCGTAGTATCTGCACACCGAACACCCGAAAGGATGTTTGAATACGCTAAAACTGCTCGTGCACGCGGATTACAAGTAATAATTGCAGGTGCTGGCGGAGCTGCTCATTTACCAGGCATGGTAGCATCCTTAACAAGCTTACCTGTAATTGGTGTTCCAGTAAAATCTTCGAATTCTATTGATGGCTGGGATTCTGTTTTGTCTATATTACAAATGCCAGGTGGTATACCCGTTGCAACAGTAGCTTTAAACGGTGCAAAAAATGCAGGCATATTAGCTGCACAGATTTTAGGAAGTAATGATCCACAAGTAGCCGAGCGCATGGATTTATATAAAAGCGAATTAAAACAAAAGATTGAAAAATCTGCAGAAGGCATGAAGGGGAAAGGGTTTCATTCTTCTATTTAATAAGTCTTTAGTCATTAGTAGTTAGTCCTTAGTCGTTAGAGAACTTTATTCATCACGTAATAACTCAATAACCTAATAACCTAATAACCTAATAACCTAATAACTCAACTACTCCCGACAACTCACAATTCACAACTCACAACTCACAATTCACAATTCACAACTCACAACTCACAATTCACAACTCAAACTGCCTTTACCCACTCCAACACATAACTAGCTACTTCTTGCCAATCATTTTGCCCGCAAATGTAATGTGTTCGGTTCGGGAATTTCTTGTAATCGCGAATACTATTTCTATCATTATAAGCACGTAAATTTGATAAGTTTAACGATGGAGGAATGATGTTATCTTTTGCACCGGAAATAAATAACAATGGATTATGCGATTTATTGAAATTTATTTTTCCATACGGATCATTCAACATACTTCTAGGTATATTTCTACTTTCGGGTACCACGTATTTATTGTAAACAGCAGTTGTTTCTGCCAAACTCATGGTATTACAAAAAGCATCTTGGAACCACTCAACCGAAGGAACAAAAGCGTTATTACCTTTAAATGGATTTATTACCGGTAAGTTAGCCCTCCAAAAACTCCATTTAAAAGTAAAGATACCAGCAGGTGGTGCCGAATCTATACAAACACCTACCACACCTTTGTTTAATTCAATAAGTTTTTGAGTAATAAAACCACCAACAGAGTGCCCAATAAGTATAGGTGTTTCAGGTAAAGTATCTATAAATTCTTCGTAACTTTTTACTACATCGCTTATGGTTAATTTAGGCAATTCTTTATGTATATCATTTCTTAAATCTATTGGTTCACCTTCATGGTATGGGAATGAAGGTGTATAACAAACAAAGCCTTTCGCTTCAAAATAAACGACCCAATTTGCCCAACTTTTAGCATTCATAAATAAGCCATGTATAAACACTATTGTTCTCGATTCAATCATAAAATATTTTACATTAAGTTATGGTATCATTAATAGTAATGAAGCAATATATGATTGTCAAGAAAATTGTACCGAACAGTACAATTTGATTACTGAACGCATAAATGAGAGCAATGGAGATGAGTTATGAAGTATGAATAGTGTAGTATGACTTAAGGATTCAGATTAGTATATTCTAGCTTAGCTTGAGGCATTCTAATTTTAATAATAATTGCAGAAACTAACGTAATTACTGCAATTAAAATAACAGCGTACTCTACACCAAAAACATCAGCAGTAATTCCAGATAAAATTGCTCCAATGGCATAACCTAAATCGCGCCATAAACGAAAAACACCAATGCTTTCAGCACGTTGGCTTGGACTTGTAACTTGTGCGATAGTTGATAAAAACGTTGGATAAACCAATGCTGTTCCTAATCCTAATACAGTGGAGATAATTGCAAGTGAATAAAACTCCTTACTAAACGGTATATATAAGATGGCAAATCCTTGTAAAAGCATACCCCAGAAAAGCATGGATTTTTTTGAATATCGATCGGACATTTTACCTGTAAATAATTGTCCGAAGCCCCAAACAACAGGGTAAATAGCCGTAAGTAAACCGATAGTTTCGTTATTAAATTTTAAACTAAATAAAATAATTGGCAACAATCCCCAAATCATTCCATCATTTAAATTATTAACTAAACCTGCCTGAGTAACCGAACTCAAGGTTTTATTTTTTAGAGTAGTTTCGAAGAAAACATTCTTAAGTACAGGAGTTTGATCTATTTTGGATTCTTTCTGAACAAATATCCTGGTGTCTTTTATCCATAAAAAAGAAATTAAAAATCCAACTATTGAAATAAAAACTCCTAGGTAAAATGGATAAGGTGTTACGCCATATTTATTTGCAATAAATCCTGTTAAAAATGCTACAATACCAACAGATATATAACCAGAAAATTCGTTTAAACCCATAGCGAATCCTCGATCTTTCTCTCCTATTAAATCTATTTTCATTACTACTGTACTACTCCAAGTTAGTCCCTGACTAATACCTAATAATATATTTGCAAAAATGACCCAATTCCAGCTTGATGCAAAAATTAATATAAATGGTATAGGTATTGCCAAGCCCCAACCAATAAGCAATAGATTCTTTCTGCCAATTATATTTGCAAATTTTCCTGTATAATAATTGGCCAAAGCTTTAGAAATACCGAATGCTGTAATGAAAGAAAGTATCGCAGTTTTTGACTCAATTCCGAACTCAAATTCTGCAAATTGAGGCAAAATGCTTCGTTCCATCCCAATCATCCCACCCACAAATGAATTCACTAGTACTAGTAGGGCAAACTGCTTCCAATTTTCTTTTAAACCTAGAGTTACCTGCTCAACATTCATGTTCGTATAAATAATTATACAAAGATCTGTTGTTAAAAAGTTAAAACACTTTACAAATGTTAATTAATATCTGCTCTTATTCTACTAAGCGAAACTTGAGTAATACCTAAATAAGATGCGATATATTTAAGCGGAATTTTTTGTACATAATCTGTACTTTCTAAGAGTTCGAGGTAACGTTCTTTAGCTGTTTTAAATTGTAAACTTTCTATACGGCGCACAGTGTTTACATACTCCTTTTCAAAAATCAATCGGAATAAACGTTCTAGATCGTGGAATTGGTCATAAAGATTAAAAAGTGATTCGGAATCGATGGCTAACATACTCGTTTGGTCTATTGCCTGTATGCCTTTAGATGTGGGCTTCTTCAAGAATAAACTTTCAGCACGTACAATTATTTCATTTTCGAAAGCAAAATGCTCTGTAATATCGATGCCATTTTTAAAATAAAAGATCCTAGCACAACCAGTTTGAACAATATAAACTGTTCTACAACTTGTGTCAATGCCTTGTATGATATCATTTTTATTAAATAATTTTACCTTAATAATAGCGCTAAGTGCTTCCTTCGCTTCAATACTGATAGGGTAAATACTGTCTATATAATTTAAAAAATTCATTATATAACTAATTTTAATGCTGCTGATATTTTTTTACTAATTTATTGATATCAGTAAGTACATCACTTAAAGCTACTATATAGCTGTTACCATTAGCTTGTTTAAGGGCAAAAGCCAAGGGTTCTTCTGTATCAGGAATGCGCATCCATTTTGCTTCGGAACTATGCTTATGTATTCCTTCAACAATTAATTCAACTAAATCATCTGCATTTTTTCCTCTTAAAAATTTAACTTGATGTATTAAAGTTAAGTCGAACATTTGAGCAGAAATTCGACCCAATTCTATTGTATCTTCATCCTTACGATCTCCGGTGCCTACAATAATTCCGATTTTAAAATCAGATTTTACATTGGTTAAAAAATCTCGAATGCCGGCAAAGCCATCTGGATTATGCGCAAAATCTACTAATAATTGGTTGCCATTTATTTCAAAAATATTCATGCGCCCTGGCGTTTGTTCTGGCGATGGATAAAAAGTTTTCAAAGCCTCCGAAATAATTTCAGTCTTTAAGCCATAAATACTAGCAGCCAATGTAGCAGCCAATACATTTTCAATCATAAAACCTAATGTTCCATTAAAGGTTATGGGCACTTCATGTAAAAAGGCTATTTCTTTTTTTTCATTATTTTGATGAACAATAATTTTTTCATTTTCAACATACGCTACTGTTTTGCCTTTTTGTATTGCTTCCTTTATGAATGTGTTTTCAGAATTAATACAAAACCAGGCTACATCAGAAATAGCATTTGCTCCCATTTTACGTGTGTATGTATTTTCTGCATTCAGAATTGCATACCCTCCTTTTTTCACAGAATCTACAATCACATTTTTTACTTGAGCTAGTTGATCCATGGTTTCAATATCCGAAATACCTAAATGATCATCTTGTACATTTGTTACGATTGCAAGATCACACGTGTCAAAACCCAAGCCAGCTCTTACAATTCCACCTCTTGCACTTTCCAAAACTGCAATTTCTACTCTCTTATCACTTAATACAACTTGTGCACTAATCGGTCCTGTAGTATCGCCCTCATCAACCATTTCATTGTTAATATAGATGCCATCGCTTGTGGTAAAACCTACACTCTTTCCATCAGTTTTTAGCATATGTGATACTAATCTTGTAGTAGTTGTTTTTCCGTTACTCCCGCTAATGGCTAAAATTGGTATCCTTGCAATTGTCCCATTTTCTAATTGCAATTTTATCTGTTCTATATCCGAGTGTTCATCTAATAATTGACTGTTTTTACCATAGCCCAACTGTATAGATTTTGCTTGATCCCCGAGCAAATAGGGAACCGCATAAGAATTGGCGAGCGATATAAAAGTAGAAATTTTTGTACTCGGTTGCTCCTGCTCTAATTTACGTTTAACCTTATGAATAGCACTCTCAATTTCAGAAAAATTTGTTAGGGCCTTACTAAAAAGTGCGATAGATTCTTCGATAGCCATGAGTCCTACCTCTTCAAACTCATATTCTATTAATACATTGTAAACATGTTGATAGGCTGTTTCTTTACATAACCAAAAGTTTAACTTGCTTCCAGCTGCACTTTGTAATGCCAAGGCAATACTTGCTATGTAGGCTAAATTTTTTGATTCGGTAGAAGTGTTTTTTAACGTTTCAAAATCCGAAACATGTTTAGATATAAAGGATAGCAAGATGCTTTCTGATGATGCATCTAGTGTAAAGTCAGGTTCTACTTGTACCCTAGTTTGTATTAATTTTTTATGGTCGCGACTCCAATAATTTGGGCCTCTTAATATATTTTGACTTAGTACTATCATTAACAATTTTAATTAATTTTGTGTTATGAAAACTCCTACAACGCTTAAATTGTTTTAGTACTTTTCTAGGCCTATCATTTATAGGCAAATAATGTGAATGGGTAAAAGAATATGAATTACGTAAAAACTAATTCCCTTTTCTGCGTACTATTAAAGCAACAATGGAAGTAGTAAATAGCCCCATTACTGGTGCGCCAATTACAGAGTACATTAAATAATTGCTTAAATTAAATTCTGAAATGGCTGCGTCTTGTGTCATAGCTCCGGAAGTAACAGCAAAATTTATTGCATTTTCAAAATAGTGAGGGGTAATGTAAACGCTTGTTAAGTATTGTGAAATTGGAGACAACAAAGTAATAATCACGGTCATTATTAATCCGCTTTTAAATGCTTGCCCGTATGTTATAATTCCATTGTACTCTTTTCGTTTTTCTAACAAAGCCATCACATATATAGCAATAGAAGGTATTGCATATAAATTAGTGTATGTAGCATGTTTATCAATATGTGTAGAATGCAAACCGAACAAACGTTCCATCGCCATCCATAATAAGGTCATCATAAAAAAACCTAGCGCGTACTTAATCTCAGTTTTGTTTTTCATCTTATTTTAGTCGTTAGTCATTAGCCGTTAGTCGTTAGTACAAGGTCCTCCCAGCTCTATGCTCCCTGCTCTTTACTCCCAGCTCTTAGCTCTTTGCTCCCTGCTAATTCCACATTGGGTTCTCCGGAAAATTCGCAATGTGTGCATATTTATTTCCTAAGTTACGCACAGCCTTTTTCCATAAATTATCGTGGTCTTCATTAAAAATATCGTTGGCTTGTGTACCTGCAACAATCCAACTGTTACCTTCAATTTCTTCTGTTAATTGTTCAGGACTCCAACCAGAATAGCCAAGGAAAAACATCACATCTTCCAACATCACATGACCTAATTTTATTTGTTCTTTTAATTGATCAAAATCGCCTCCCCAATATACGCCTTGCTCCACTTCTACTCCTCCTTCTACCAATTGCGGAATTTTATGAATAAAATGTAGGGTATCGGTTTGTACTGGCCCTCCAATGTAAATTCTTGCATCAAATAATGGGAACCCCGGAATAATATCGGGAATAGTTACTTCTGTTTCTTGGTTAAGCACAAAACCCACAGAACCTTGCTCTGCATGCTCTACTAGCAATACTACCGAACGACGAAACTGCGGATCCAACATAAATGGTTCCGAAATAAGTATTTTTCCTGCCGATGGTGCAATTTTGCTCAACATTTTTTTAATATCTTAGCGAACGATATAATGAATATAAGCATGAATGTGCAGAAATCAAAATAATTCAATAAAAAGCGAATGTCGGATACCACAAATGAAGCTCTAATAACTGCATTACACGATAATTTTAGCGATGCCAACATTCCTGCTCTCAAAAACGATCTAAATTATGAAGATTTACGCAGCCACCTTGCTTTGTACATTAAAACCTTAATGCGCGAAAACAGGGCTTATTTGTATGCATCACTATATCGAATAGACGTTTCTGAAAATGATGTTCGCATGGCAATGAACCAAAACATGGCTGAATTTATACTCGCCGAATTAATATTGAAAAAATTGAACGAAAAATTATACTGGAGAAATAAGTACAAAAAATAACATGAGTAAAATAGAAAAAACAACATTAGAAAATTTACGAACCGACTATCAGAAACATAGCCTTGCAGAAGTAGATGTAAAAAAAGACCCTTTCGAGCAATTCGGTATATGGTTCAACGAAGCGTTGAATGCAGAAGTATTGGAGGTTAATGCAATGACCTTAGCAACTGCTAGTAAAGAAGGTATACCTTCTGCTCGTATTGTACTGTTAAAAGGTTTTGATGAAAAGGGTTTTTCATTTTACACAAACTATTTAAGTAAAAAAGGAAAAGATTTAGCCAAAAACCCATATGCTAGTATCGTGTTTTTTTGGCCAGAGTTACAACGTCAAATTCGTATTGATGGTAAAATTACTAAACTCAGCAAAGAAGAATCAGAAGCATACTTCTACACGCGCCCCTTCGAAAGCAGAATTGGCGCAATTAGTTCTCCACAAAGTCAGGTAATACCAAACCGCGAGAGCCTAGAAGTTGTTTATAAAAATATGGATGCAAAATACCAAGGTAAACACGTTCCTAAACCAGCACATTGGGGCGGTTACATTCTTAGTCCTTTATCCATTGAGTTTTGGCAAGGTCGCCCTAGCCGCTTACACGATCGTATGAAATACGTTTTGATGGAAAAAGGTAAATGGAAAATTGAACGTTTAGCTCCTTAATTAAACATGAAGTTCGAAGAAATAAAAAACAAAATAATTGAAAAGTTTGGTAGCGAAATTATCATCGCCGAACAAACAGAACAATTGCAAGCTCAACTTATTGTTGATGTAAACAGTTTAGTTCGTTTGTGTTTTTATTTAAAAGACGATGCCGATTTATACTTCGATTATTTAAATTGTTTGTCGGGGGTTGATTACGCTGCAGATAGAAATGAATTAGCAGTGGTTTACCACATCAGCTCCATCCCCTATAAACATAACATCGTATTAAAAGTAATGCTGCCGTTTAACAGAGCAGAAAAGGAAAACCCTCAATGCCCAAGTGTTTGCGAGGTTTGGCGTAGTGCCGATTGGCATGAGCGCGAAGCTTTTGATATGTATGGCATTGAATTTACCAATCATCCAGATTTAAGAAGAATACTCTGCCCCGACGATTGGGAAGGTTATCCTTTGCGAAAAGATTACGTAGCAGCAGAATTATACAAAGAGTTAAAAATTACATTCGATCGTAAAGATGACTAATTATAAAACAGACCTCAGCACACTGAAGAATGAAGAGATGATCTTAAACATGGGTCCTCAGCATCCTTCTATGCACGGAGTGTTGCGATTAGAATTACTTACCGACGGTGAAATTATAAAAGAATGTACACCACACATTGGTTACTTACACCGTTGTTTTGAAAAACATGCGGAGAACTTAACCTATCAGCAAACCATTCCTTTTGTTGACAGAATGGATTACCTCACCTCTATGAACAATGATCATATTTTTGTGATGGGTGTTGAGAAAATGATGGGTATAGATAAAGACATTCCGAAACGTACAGAATACATACGTGTATTGATGACTGAACTTAATCGCATTGCCTCACATTTAATTGCTATTGGTACTTATGGAATGGATATTGGCGCGGTTACCCCATTTTTTTGGTGTTTTAGAGATAGAGAGCACATATTAAATTTATTAGAATGGGCATCGGGTGCTCGTTTATTATACAATTACATTTGGATAGGTGGAAATTATTACGACTTGCCGGTAGGTTTTGAAGAACGCTGTGCTGAGTTTGTAGAATATTTCAAACCTAAAATGCGCGAGCTCGATGATTTATTAACGAACAACCAAATTTTTATAGACCGTACCAAAAACGTAGGCATATTACCTTTGGATGTTGCAATTAATTACGGTTGTTCTGGACCAATGTTACGTGCATCTGGTTTAAGGCACGACCTTCGTAGAGTAGATGAATATTCGGTTTATCCTGAATTAGAATTTGAAGTACCCATTGGTACTGGTGCGATGGGTACAGTGGGCGATTGCTGGGACCGTTACCATGTTAGAGTATTAGAGGTATACGAATCGGTAAAAATTATTGAGCAATGTATAGAGCGTTTAAAAGGGCCTCTAAAAAGAAATGCAGAGTACGACCCTCGTTCTAAAATGCCTAAAAAAATAATTCCTAAAGCACAAGAGTTTTATATACGTGGCGAAAGCCCAAAAGGAGAACTCGGTTTCTTTTTTGTAACTGATGGAAAAACAGAAAAACCAATACGATGCAAAGCTCGTTCTGGAGCATTCTCCAACTTGTCTGTTTTACCTGAAATCTCTAAAGGAGTAATGATTGCTGATATTGTAGCAATACTTGGCTCGATTGATATAGTATTAGGTGAAGTGGATCGTTAATCGAATTAGCGAATTTACGAACTAACGAATTCTCTTCATTTCGGTTTATCGGATTTTCGGATTTTCGATTAAATAATCTGCAGCTTCCTCATTTTATCAAGCAATTGCTCAATTTTAAATGGTTTTTCTAAGGTATCATCCATGCCAGCCTCTACGCATTGTTGCTCATCGTCGCCGAATGAACCTGCTGTAATGGCTAAAATTTTAGGCCTGTTTTCTTTGTAAATTCTGATGATTTCTCTGGTGGTTTCTAAGCCATTCATATCGGGCATTTGGACATCCATTAGTACTAAGTCGAATTTACTTCTACTTAGTGAATCTAATGCTTGAATGCCGTTGTTCGCTAGCTCTAAATAATAACCTGCTTTCTCAATAACTTTTTTTATGAGTAATTGATTTACCATGTTATCTTCAGCCAGCAGAATACGTATGTTTTCTGTTGGTTTCACTGAATCCATGAACTCTATTTGTTGTTGTTGTGTTGTTTGTTGTTATTTCAAAAATAGTTAAATATATTACAACAAAAAAATTAACCTCAAAATTTATACCAATTATTAAATATGATACGTACAGCGCGTGTAGAGGACTTATCTCAAATTGTGGCTATTTATAACCAAACTATCCCTTTGGGCTATGTAACAGCAGATACAGAAGAGCAGACTGTAGAAAGTCGATTAGAATGGTTTCATCAGTTTAACGAAACTAGGCCATTATGGGTATACGAAATAAATGAGAGGATTGTAGCTTGGTGCAGTTTAAAAAGCTTTTATGGTAGGCCTGCGTATGCAATTACAGTTGAAATAGGAATTTATATTGATGAAAATTATCGTAAATCTGGCATCGGATCCGAACTGCTTTTACATGCAATACATCAAGCTAAAACTTTAAAAATTGAAACCATACTTGCATTTATTTTTGCGCATAATTTAGGAAGTATGCACTTTTTCAAAAAATACGGATTTGTAGAATATGGTTTATTGCCAGCTGTAGCAATAATAGACAATCAGAAAATAGATTTAGCCATATTGGGGTATAAAACTATCTAAAAAAAAGGAGCCCCGATACTAAACGGAGCTCCTAACCTAACTAACCTAAATTATTGAAAAACCACTTATAAAAGTGTCCTTTAAAAGGCGATTTATTGTATTAACGTATTTTCTGGTGATTTAGTTTTACCAAACCACTTTTGTTTTAAATTAGTTACCAATAAATACATTACCGGCACTAATATCAACGTTAAGAACGTAGCAAAAATCAATCCGAAAATCATTGTCCACGATAATGGCCCCCAAAATGCTACGTTATCTCCACCAAAATAGATATGTGGATTGAATTCAGTTAATAACAAAGCAAAGTCCATATTTAACCCTACAGCCAATGGAATTAAGCCTAACATAGTTGCGAAAGCAGTAAGTAATACTGGTGTCATACGTGTTCTTCCTGCTTCTAATACCGCATCATAGGTATTCATACCTTGCGAAATCATCAGATCGGCAAACTCCACGAGTAATATACCGTTTCGAACCACTATACCGGCTAAGGCAATAATACCTACCCCCATCATTACAGTCGACATGGTCATTTTGAAAATAGTAATACCCAAGAGCACACCTATGATACTAAAGAAAATTTCACTTAAAATAATAATTGGTTTACCAATAGAATTAAATTGAGTTACTAAAATCAATAATATTAACCCGAATGAAACCAATAAGGCAGTACCTAAAAATTTCACCGTTTCCATTTGCTCTTCTTGCTCACCAGCCATTTTAACTGTTACTCCTGATGATGTTTTAAACTGATCAATTTCTCTTTGAATATTAGACACCACTTCAGCTGGGTTATAATCGCCCAATACGTTTGATGATAAAATGATGATACGTTTTTGCTGTTTACGTTTTATACCACCATATGTGTTTACGTATTGTATGTCTGCGAAAGATGATAATGGAACCTGACGAATCATTCCACCCATTCCCATATCTCTATACGTAACGCTCATGTTTTGCAAGATGTCTAAGTTATTACGTTGATCTTCTCTTGCACGAACGTTAATTTCATAATCATCTTTTACATCGCGGAATTTAGAAATTTCTTTTCCGTACAATGCAGTACGTAATTCCATTGCAACTTGCCCAGTAGAAATACCTTCTCTATTTGCACGCTCTCTGTCTATATCAAAAATAATTTCTGGTTTATTGTTTTGGAAATCCGATTTTAATTCTTCAACTCCAGCTACGTTTCGTTGGTCTAAGTATTTTTTCAACTTTAACGATGTCGAAACTAATGAGTCTAAATTATCACCCGTAATTTCTATAGAAATTGGTTTAGCCGTTGGCGGCCCCGATTGCTCTTTGGTCACAGAAATTTCAGCACCTGGTATACCTTTTACAGCATCACGTATTTTATCTAAATATTGCGATGTATTTACACCATCTCTTTTACCAAACTCCACAAATGCAACCGATACTTTACCTCTGTTTGGGTATTTACCTTGGTCTTCATCTTGTGGATCGGTAACACCTACTGTAACGTTTGATATAATAGAAGATACAATTGGATTGTCTTTACCCACCACTTTAGTAACTCTATTCTCTACATTTTTAATTACCTCATTTGTATATGCTTGATCTGTACCTACTGGTAAGCTTACGTATACATAAACAAAGTTTGGATCCGAATCTGGGAAGAATACAAATTTTGGTGTACGCACCATCATAAACATAATGGTTAATACAAACAATCCCAAGGTGCTCATCAATAATGTCCATGGGCGGTGTAATGCCCACTCTAATTTTTTAGCATACCAATTTTGGAAACGTGGCCATGTTTTATTTTGAAATTTATAAATAGATCTCTCTAAATAAAAATGATGCACCAAATACAATAAGGCTAACACTACTATAAAGTTTCCGAAACCGAAATTTATTATATAACCAATTAATGCTGCTCCAGCAAAATATAGCAATGTTTTACGTACTGCTTTATCGAAGCTTGGTTTATCATCACTGTGATGATGCGGTTTCATAAAGTCAACTGCAAACACAGGGTTGATGATGTATGCAACTAAAAGAGATGCTAATAAAGTAATGATTAAGGTTACCGGTAAATAAAACATAAACTCACCAATAATGCCTGGCCAAAACAACAATGGTACAAATGGTGCCAATGTGGTTAAAGTACCTGAAAATACTGGCAAGAAGACCTCTCCGGTAGCTACTTTTGCAGCTTTTTTAATCGGCACTTTTCCATTATCAAAAATACGGTGTGTGTTTTCAATTACCACAATCGCATCATCCACCACTATACCCAATCCTAATAAGAATGAGAACAGTACAATCATGTTCATGGTAAAATTAAAACCAAACAAACCGCCTAATGCTGGCATCGCAATAAATGCAACACACATAGAAAGTGGTACTGATAATGCCACAAAAAGAGCATTGGTAACACCCATAAAAAACATCAAAATAATGGTTACTAAAATAAAACCAATAATGATGGTGTTTATTAAATCGTGTAAGGTTACACGTGTTTGATCAGATTGGTCACCTGTAATTTTAATATCTAAACCTTTAGGGAAATTATTTGCTTGCATGTCTTTTACAATCTCACGAATCTTATCCGATGCTTCAATTAAATTCTCTCCACTACGTTTTTTTACGTTTAAGGTAATTACATTTTTACCGTATAAACGTGCATAACTTTCTTGCTCTTTAAAACCATCCACTACCTCTGCAATGTCTTTTAAATAAACCGATCCGCCCGAAGGTGTTTTTACAATCGTGTTTGCAATCTCTAATGCATTTGGGTATTCCTTTTTAATATTCAAGGTTCTACGAACCCCATCAACTCTGAGTGTACCACCCGATGCCGAAATGTTTTCGTAACCAATTGCACGCTCTATGTCTCCAAAAGATATTTGCGTACCAGCCATTTTATTCAAATCCACATTAATTTGAATTTCTTGCTCTAAGGCTCCTACAATATCAACTCCTGATATTTCTTTTAAACCCTCTACTCTATCTTTTAAATCATCTGCATAATCTTTTAATTTTTTCAAATCAAAATCACCCGAAATATTTAAATATAAAATAGGCAAGTCAGATAAGTTGATATCCAACACATCTGGATCTTGTGGTAAGTTATTTGGCAAATCTTGCTTTGCTTTATCTACCGCATCTTTTACACGCTGCTTCGCTTCTTTAATATCCACATTGGTATTAAATTCTGCTGTAATAAAAGAGAAATCTTGGTAAGAGTTTGAAGTGATTTTTTTCAAACCTGGAGTAGATTTCAATTGTTTTTCTAATTGCTTCGTTACCAAATTCTCCATGTTTTGTGGAGAAGTACCAGGATAAACTGTTGATACGAAAATCTTTGGAATTGAAATTTCCGGAAAGTTTTCTTTCGGTAAATTTAAATATGCAAAGTACCCTATTACAAATATTAAAAAGGTAATTACATAAATTGAAGTCTTATTATCTATAGCCCAACTCGAGGGACCAAATTCTTTGTGTTCGTCTTTCATCTTCTGAAATTTTGAGTGTGGCTAATTACAACTTAACTACGTCGCCTTCGTTTAAATCTTGGTAACCAATCGTGATAATTTTATCGCCTGCAGTTAAACCTGATATAATTTCTGCAGTACCACGGTACACTTCACCAACTTTTACGTTTGCTTTTTTAACAATTAATTTACCTGCATTTTCATTTACTACAAAAACGTAGTTGCCAGACTGATCGCTTTGTATAACGTTCATAGGTACAGTAATTGCATTTGCCGATTTGTAATCAATAATTTTCATTACCGATAACATATTAGGGCGGTAGTTTTTATTGTTACTTAATTTTACTTCTACCTTAAATGTTCTGCTTACTGGGTTAATTGCATTAGCAGCAAAATCTATTTTTGCACTTACTTCTTGTTTCAAATCTGGGAACGATACTACAACCGCATCACCAGCATTTACAGTACTTAGGTAACTTTCTGCTAATTCTGCAGTTGCTCTTAATTGACTAAAATTAACTACACGGAAAGCTGGGCGAGCACCAGGTGCTACCATTTCTCCTTCTTTCACATCAACTTGGTCAACGATACCATCAATTGGAGATTTAATATTGGTATTATCCAATTGTTCTTTAGTAGCTGCAATGGTATTTTCTAAAGCTTCTTTGTTATTTTTAGCTTGTAAATAAGCTACTTCAGTTCCAATTTTTTGATCCCAAAGATTTTTTTGTTTATTGAAGATAGTTGTTACTAATTCTAAACGAGTATATAACTCATCCATTGATTTACGAATAAAAGCATCATCAATTTTAGCTAATACTTGTCCTTTTTTTACTTGCTGACCAATTTGTGTGTAAACCTTCACCACTGGGCCCATGGCACGTGGAATGATATTTACGTTTTGGTCTGCTTGTACCTGACCGTGAACTTCTACATAATGAGTAAACTCAGTAGTTTTCAAGGTATCAATAGATACAAATTTTACTTTTTGATTCTCTTCAGGATTTTCTTTAGCTAAGATTGCTTCTAAGGCTGCAATTTTAGTAGTTAATTCTGATTGTTGTTTTTTCAAGCTTTCTAATTCAGCTTTTTTATCGCCACTGTTAGATTTAGTGCATGCCACTAAAAAACTTGCTGCTGTAAGTAATATTAAAATAGGTTTCATATCGAATATAAATTTCTAGGTGTGTTGATTATTGTATTTTTCCAAATGCTTTGTCCAATTCTACTTTTGCAATTAATGCTTCGTATAATGAACTGATGTAATTAGTTTCTGCTTCTTTCAAAGAAGTTTCAGCAGTAGTAACTTCTAAACTCGAACCAATTCCTTGGTCGTATTTAGCCTTAGATACTCGCAATACTTCTTTTGCTAAGTCCATGTTCTTACGTTGATTTTCTAATGAACGAACGCTATTGTTATAAGAGATTTGTGTTTGGCTACTTTGTAAATTCAGTACATTCTCCATGTTTACTAAATCATTTTTAGATTTCTCTAAAGTTAATTTTGCTTGTTTAGTTTGGTGGTACTTTTTACCCGAACCTGTAATAGGTACATTTAATTGTAACCCTATAACCGAGGTTGGAAATGATTTATCAAATAAAGTTCCGAAATCATTGTTCAAATAATTTCTAGAAAAACTACCAAAAGCTACTAAACTCGGTGCGTTTGTTACAATATTTCTTTTGTAATCTAACTCGTTTAGTTTCATAGAAGTTTTCAATAATTGATATTCTACACGTTCTTCAGGAGAAATTACTTGCTTAGATTCAACCAAAGCTTGAAGTTGTATTGCTTCCAATTTATCTGTTAACACCAAGTCATTTTTTATTGGCATACCAATTTGGAATTTTAATAATGACAAACTTAAGTCGATTAATTTCGCAACGTTTTCTCTCTCTGTGCTTAAATTATTATACAACACACTTAAACGATCGTAATCAACTTTTTCAGCAAAACCATTTTCGTAATAGGCTTTGGTATCCTTTAACGTTTTCTCTAATCTTACAAGGTTTGCATCTAATAAACTCAAGCGTTCGCGATTTACTAAAACTGAATAATAGGCTTTAGTAACCGTAACATTTGTTTCAATTTTTGTTCTTTCCAATGCTTTAACTGTTAGCTCTTTGTATACAGAACTTGCTTTTAAGCCAATTAAATAATTTCCATCGAATAACAATTGATTAACAGAAATCCCATAACTTGAATTGTAATTGGTTCCGAATTGAGCCTCTATAAACTCAGGATAAGTACCCGGTAGAGCACCTGTTAGAGGTGAAATAAAGTTTGGAATTAATTGAGTAGGGATGTCTAAAAAACGCTGAATGTTAGCGCTACCAGATACTTGAGGTAAACCAATGGCTACTGTTTCTTTTACTTTACTCTTTGAAATTTCAGCGTCGAGTTGTGCATTTTTAATGTCGTTTTGGTTTTGGTAAGCATATTCAATTGCTTGCTGAAGGCTAAATTGAAAGCTCGATTGAGAAAATCCACTACTGGATATCAAGATGCTTAACAATAAAATGTAAGAAAATTTAGGTTTCATATTGTATATATAAAATTTATACTGTGGTGTTTTTATATTGATTAATTAATTCATATCCTTTTTGATTTACCATTCCGTATAAGAAATGAAAGGTGAGTTCTTCCATCACTTTATGAAATTGGAATTCGGTGGGTGGGTAAATGTCGTAGTTAAACGTCATGTCAACTTGTTCAATTCTCATTCTCGAAAGAATTTCAACATCTACATCGCTTCTATAATAGCCTTCGGCAATTCCACGATGTATGTTTTCCACGATTTTTGCGAGTACATACAGGTTACGAAATTCTCTAAATGCCAACCATGCTTTTGGATGGTACTTTTGTAAATCGTAAAACATAATGGGGTTAAAACTTCGAATCATTTCGCCTACGGAGTTGTTTACGGCAAACATTTCTGCAATAGCGTTGATGCTAGCAGGACCGCAACATTTTTCTACTTCGTTAAAATGGCGACTGATATTGAGCTTGGTCATGGCTATAACTAGCTCGTCTTTATCTGGGTAATGCTGATAGATGGTTTTTTTAGAAACGCCAAGTTGTTTGGCTATATCATCCATCGTGATGCTCCTAATACCAAAACGGCGGAAGAGTTCATCTCCTTTGAGTAATATACGTTCTTGTAGTTCCAATGCTCTAATTGTATTAATTCGAGCGCAAAACTATAGAAACTTTTTATAATACCAAAGTTTCCTGCGTTTATTTTCAGGAATTTTGGTATTGTAAAGGGGATTTTACAGAGATAGTTTGCTAGTGTGCTAATATGCTAGTGTGCTAATGGGTGCTATATACCCAATTCGTACAAAGTGACTTGCACTAGCACACTAGCATACTAACACACTAGCACACTAACGTTTGCCATGGGCCGAGGTTTTGCACATTGGTATGTCCGGCATTGCGCAATAAGCTTTGAGCTACTCCAGCTCTTGCTCCACTTCTACATACAAAAACCACTTCTTCAAATTGCATCAAATCTTGCAATTTCGTCGGAATTTGGTCGAGCGGTATGTTTATCGAGCATTGTGCATGACCATCGTATTCAAATTCTTCAATACTGCGAACATCAACTTTTATTGTTTTCATCTTTTAAAATTTTTATTTGATGGTACAAAGGTAGAGGCTGTAGGTTTTAGGTTTGGTAACAATAGTTACTTTCGAAAGGAGGTGAATTCGAAAGGTAGAAATGTCGAAAGGTAGAAAGGTCGAAAGGTAGAAGTACCGAATAGTAGAATGGAAATTCTACATTAAAATGACAGAATATAATATGAATCATGCAGTTATCAAAAAAGAAACTTTTAGCTTTAGCTTATAATTAGAATATCATGTTGAAAAAATATACGATTTTGCTTTGCTTACTCCTTTTAATAGGTATTGGTTTAAAGGCCGAACATTTAATTGGTGGTAAATTCAGTTACAAAAAAATAGATGCATCAAACATTGAATTTAAATTAGAATTAGAACGAGATTGTGCTTCGAGTGGTGCAACATTTGAAACTACTGTACGAGTAGGATTGTATGCAAACTCCACTAACAAATTAGTAAAAACACTTACTATGGTTAGAACAAGCATCGTAAAATCTCCCTATACATTTAATTGTGATGGTATTAATCGATGTATTGAGGTTGGAACGTTTACATACACAATGGATATCTCTAATATTAGTCCGTCAAACAATGGATATTACCTTCAATGGGAAAGGTGTTGTATGAATAGTAACAACCTTAACCTATTCGATCCAACAGGAACTCCATACGCTGCACTGATTGAATTACCTGCAAATATTATGGACTCATCTATGGTTAAATATAATAGTCCTCAGACCTCAAAAGTGTTCAATCCCTTAATATGTGTAAATCAAGAATTCAAATATAAGCTGAACTATACTGATGCCGATGGCGATTCTATCGCTTTCAGATTTATCCAACCCATAACTGGGGGATATACAAGTGCATTTAGTCCTGGTCAGAATTCTGGCCCAAAACCATATGATGTATTAGAATACACTTTGGGTTACGATAAATATAAATTTATAGATGCCCTTGACACTCCAAAATTAAATGCCTTAACCGGAGAGATTAGCTTTACCCCTACCCGAATAGGTTCTTATGTTTTCGGATATGCTGTGGATGAATTTAGGAATGGAATGTTAATCGGCACTGTCTACCATCAATCTGTTTTGTTTGCTGACCTATGCAACTCTTTAATTATTAAACAACCAGAAGATCAAATTGTAGATTTGAATGGCAGGGCTGTATTTAAAGCACAACATAGCTTAGCAAATGTATCCTATCAATGGCAAGTAAACATTAATGGCACGGCCTTTAAGAATATGCAGGCGGAAACGAATGATAGTCTAGTGTTAAATAACATTAACCCTTCTATGTATTTAAATAAATATCGCTGTGCAATAAACAAAGGTAGTTGCATTGATTATAGTTATGAGGTATCTATAATATCTCCAACTGTGGGCATCAACTCTCAAACTAAACAAGCCTTAATAGTATATCCAAACCCTAGCAACAGCTTGGTAAAGTTATCTGGAGGCAATTACAATTCGGTAGAAGTGTATTCTTTAGATGGTAAGTTGTTAATTCAATCTGATTTAGAGAATGCCGTAAACATTAGCCATTTAGAAAAGGGAATTTATTTGCTTAAAGCTGAAGATATATACGGGCAAACATATTTTGCGAAAATCCTCAAATCTGAAGATTAGTTGTAGTTATTGGGTTAATAGGTTATTGGGTTATTGGGTTATTAGGTTATTGGGTTACTTCGGTTAATTACTAGTGACTAATAACTTATTAACTATATAACTTATTAACTATATAACTTATTAACTCAATAACTTATTAACTTATTAACTCATTAACTTATTAACTCACAAAAAAAGCCGCAAACAGTAATACTATTTGCGGCTTTGCCTTTGTACCTAGGGCGGGAATCGAACCCGCACGACCTGTAAGGGTCACAGGATTTTAAGTCCTGCGTGTCTACCAGTTCCACCACCTAGGCATCTTCAAAAAAAAATCCTCTCTTACGAGAGGTGGAAGATTGAGCGAAAGACGAGATTCGAACTCGCGACCCCGACCTTGGCAAGGTCGTGCTCTACCAACTGAGCTACTTTCGCTTTTCTGATTGCGGACTGCAAATATAGAGTTTTTAGAATAGCTGTCAAGAAAAAATTGAAAAAAATGCCTTAAAGCCTGTTTTTCAACCCCAAAAAAAACAAAATCGAAATGGCGAACTATCGAATTTGCGAACTATCGAATTCGCGAACTCATTTACTTATGAGCATGTGAGCATACGAACTCATGAGCACACGAGCTTTAGTCCGTCATAAGCTAAAAACATCCCCTCTGGTAATTCTGCTTGTACCTCATCATGCAATCCTAATTGATGTGAGATATGAGTAAAATAGGTGCTTTCTGCTCCTACCTCTTTTGCTAAAGCAATTGCCTCAGCTAAGGTAAAATGAGAAATATGCTCTTCTTTACGCAATGCATTTAATACTAAAATTTTTGAGCCCTTGATTTTTTGCTTTTCTTCTTCAGAAATAGTTTTAGCATCGGTTATATACGTAAAGTCGCCTATCCTAAATCCAAATACCGGAAGTTTAAAATGCATCACTCTAATTGGCAATATTGATACCCCTTGTACCAGCATTTCTTCATTTGGAATATCATGTAAAACAACACGCGGAATGCCGGGGTAGTTTACTCCCGAAAAAATATAAGAAAATTCGTTTTTTAAAGCTGCCTGAACACGTTGCTCTGCATAAACATCTATTTCCCTATCATGTATAAAATTGAATGCTCTTACATCATCTAATCCCGCCACATGGTCTTTATGCTCGTGTGTAAATAAGATAGCATCTAACTGATGAACTTCTTCACGCAACATTTGCATTCTGAAATCTGGACCAGAATCTATAACGAATACTTTATTGTTTACCTCTACCATAACAGAGGTCCGTAATCTATTATTCTGATAATCGGGAGAAGTGCATACTTCGCATTTACATGCAATAACAGGCACACCTTGTGAAGTTCCAGTACCGAGAAATGTAATTTTCAAAACTCAATATTAATTACGTATGCTTTGTAAAAATTTTAATTGATTTTCATTTAGTAATGTTTCATCAATACTAATTTGTTGAAGTATTTCGGCTAAAGCTGCAATTTTCACATCCATAGTGGCGAACTTATTTACCACTACCACTTTGGCTTCTAAAATTAAGCAGGAGCCTGGTTTAAAATTCCCTTTTTCATACCTAACCTTGTATTGTAGTGCTTTAAATAATTCTTCAATTTTATCTAATGTACTTTGCGAAATTTTCATATCCTTATCTTAAATCTACAACCTCTACACCTGGGTATTTTTTAACATCAAACATAAAAGTGCTTGCATTTACAGCAAAATTTGGGGTAAATGTTTTAATCGCATAGGTATAGCGATTGCCATTTTTATCAAAAATTACACTTTTTACAATTTGCTTAGTTGCTTTATCTATGGTTAATTTTATTTTGAAAAACTCTTTTGTTTTATCAGTTGGGGTAAGCTCCAAATTTTGAACTAGTTTACCACTTACTTTTTTTTCATCAATAAATTTATACAAAAAGCCTTTTTCGTACATCGTAAATATTTCTGATGGTTTAATCCCTTCTGCACTTGGATCTACATCGTTTACTTGCACTTCTTTTGCTTCTTTCATATAAGTCCATACCGTTTTGGCATCGCTTATTACTTCTTGCCCTGCAATACTTAATCGGTATTTAGCACCCGATAAAACTATACTCCCAGCTTGAGTTTCTTTAATTTTTGCTTGGGGATTTTCTAGGGTATATGAAAACTCTGCTTTCATCGATTTATACGATTTATATTTCGCTGATACACCCGATAATATGTCTTTTGCTTTTTTATCTCCTTGAGCGTTTACTCCTTGAAATAAAAACATTCCTAAAACAATTAATACTATATTTTTCATCTCTTTTATTTATCAGTTTAAATTGCTCCTAGCTCTTCGCTCCCAGCTATCAACTCTCCTTGCCTAACAATGCATTCAAATGTTGCTCCAAATGGTACTCATCTTTAATGAGCACTTCTCTTGCCTTTGATCCTTCAAACGAACCTACAATTCCAAAGGCTTCTAACTGATCAATAATTCTACCTGCTCGGTTATAACCTAATTTTAATTTACGTTGAATTAAAGAAGTAGAGCCTTGTTGGTGCATTACTATTAAACGAGCGGCTTCTTCAAATAGTGCATCTCTCTCATTAAGGTCCATATCTCTAGTGCCCGATCCTTCACCATTTTCATCCACATACTCTGGTAAAATATGTGCACTTGGATAAGCTCTTTGTGCTCCAATAAAATCAGTTACTTTTTCCACTTCAGGAGTATCCACAAAAGCACACTGTAATCGTATAATATCACTGCCTAATGATAATAACATATCACCTCTACCAATTAATTGCTCTGCTCCACCTGCATCCAAAATAGTTCTTGAATCAATTTTAGAACTTACCCTAAATGCCAACCTAGCCGGGAAGTTTGCTTTAATTGTTCCTGTAATAACATTTACCGAAGGTCTTTGTGTGGCAATAACTAAATGTATTCCAATAGCCCTTGCTAATTGAGCCAAACGTGCTATCGGTGTTTCAATTTCCTTACCCGCAGTCATCATTAAATCAGCAAACTCATCAATCACCAATACAATAAATGGCATGTAACGGTGACCATCGTTCGGATTTAATTTACGTGCAATAAATTTTGCGTTGTATTCTTTAAGGTTTCTTACGTGAGCTTCTTTTAATAATTCATAACGTTGATCCATCTCAATACATAATGAATTAAGCGTATGTATAACCTTTTTGGTATCGGTAATAATGGCTTCGCCATCTCCTGGTAATTTTGCTAAAAAATGGCGCTCTATTTTTCTAAATAAAGTTAACTCCACTTTTTTCGGATCCACCATTACAAATTTAATTTGCGATGGATGTTTTTTATACAACAAAGAAACTAAGAGCGCATTAATACCAACAGACTTCCCTTGGCCTGTAGCTCCTGCCATTAATAAATGGGGCATCTTGGCTAAATCGGCTACAAACACTTCGTTAGAAATAGTTTTACCCAATGCTATTGGTAAATCCATTTGAGCCATTTGGTATTTCTCCGAAGCTAATACAGAACGCATCGAAACCATTTCTGGTGTTTGGTTTGGTACTTCAATACCAATGGTACCTTTACCTGGTATTGGGGCAATAATACGTATTCCTAATGCCGATAAACTCAAGGCAATATCGTCTTCTAAATTTTTAATTTTAGAAATACGCACACCGGCTGCGGGAACAATTTCATATAGTGTAACTGTAGGACCAATGGTTGCTTTAATTTTAGCAATGTCGATGTTATAATGCCCAAGCGTTTCTACGATTCTATTTTTGTTACGCTCCAACTCATCCGTATTTACAGGTATTTTAGAGCTACCATAGTTTTCTAATAATTCTAATGGTGGGTATTTGTATGATGATAGGTCGAGGGTTGGGTCGTACTCTCCAAGTTCACGTACTAAATCTTCTGCAGTAATTTCACCGGTGTTTGTAGTCGCTACTACCGTATGTTCTTCAACTTCTGGTTCTGCCATCTCTAAAGTTAAATCTGGCACGCTGCTTTCTGTTTTTTCTGATTTTACAAACTCTACTTTTTCAAAACCATCCTCGTCAACATTCACTAATGTAGTATGTTCTTCAATTTCTACTTCAACTTCAATTTGTTCTATGGATATTGGCTCTTGGAAATTATCTACTAATTCATCTTCTGCAATTTCAATCGTATCTTCTTCTTGCTCTGTAGCAAAATCTTCCGCTCTTAATTGATTTTTAAGTGTAGGCATTCGTTCATCCTCCAAAGGTTGATCTCTCAATGGCAATTCAAACGATTTTGGTTTGGCTTCAAATTCCGGTGAACTTGTTATTTCTGGTTTACGGTTTGCCTCCACTGGTAATAACTCATCTTCTAACAATGATCTCTCGGCAGCTCTCTGTTCTTCAGATTTTATAGGAGATTTAAACTCTAAGTTGTACGCAATTACCATACATGAAAGCCCTGCAAATGCTAATAAGCCTGCAGTTCCTGTTTTACCCAACACATTGTTAAACCAGCCATTCATTTGTATACCATAGGCTCCTGCCAAAAAGTACATATCAGTTTTTAAGAAACTAATAATAAATGCGATGGTGATAGAGATAAATAATAAAAAGAATAGAGAGTAAGCCAAGGTTTTACTTAGCTTCATAATGCTTACTTTAAATAATAAGCGGTAACCCACTAAGAAACATCCGAAGGAAATTAAAAAAGAAGATACCCCAAACCAACGGAACATGAATAAATGCGATACCATTGCACCTAATATGCCTAGCCAATTCTCTACTTTATGGTTTGCAGCATCAAAGATTATACCCAACCTTGCACCAGATACTACGCTTTGATCTTCATCCCAGGTAAATAAATACGAGAAAAAAGCAACAAATAAATACAAAGAAATTAGCAACAATAACAAACCCGTAATTTTAATTATACGTGCATCTATTGCTTTCCTCTCTTTGGGTTCGCTTTGTTTCTTTTCCTTTTTTACAGTACTCTTTTCTTTAGCTTTAGAACTTGGTTTTTCCACCAACTCCTCTTCCACTTCCTCAGAAGGTACTGCTACTTGTGATCTTAACTTATTAGCCATTATTTTGCTTAATATGCAAATATAAATTTATAGCGCATTGTATTACGATGTGTGTATAATTTTTTCAATGCTTGTGAAGAAGTTCTTTTGCAAATAAATCCACATCTATTCCGTCGTAATTACCTGAACTCATGAGCAATAGGTTTGATTCCTTCCAATTCCTGCTTTCAAGATACGTTTTTAAAGCCTTTGATTCGTTAAAAATTAAGATGTCTTCTCTAGAAAATGCTTGTTTTACCTCTTCAGCACTTATATTTTCGAGGCGCTTGTGTTCAATTGTATGCGGATTATAGTAAACAATTGCTACATCGGCTAAGTCCATGCTGTTTTTATACTCCTGCAAAAACTCTTTATTTAAGCTGCTAAACGTGTGTAATTCCATGCAAGCCACCAATTCTTGAGTTCCAAACTGTTGCTTTACAGCTTGTATGGTTGCTTTTAATTTCGAAGGCGAATGTGCAAAATCTTTAAATACTCTGGCATTATTTTCTTTAGCAATTAGCTCCAAACGTTTTGCTGCCCCTTTAAAACTTTGTATGGCTGCATAAAATTCTTCATCACTCAAGCCTAAACTTTTACATGCCTCATAAGCTGCTTGTAAATTTTGCATGTTGTGTTCTCCAAAAATCAACAAAGGTATTTCAGTATTATTTACAGTTAAATAGGTTACTCCTTCTTTTTGTATATGTTGATGTGAGGTATATGGAATTTTTGTAATGTCTTTTCTTGGGTGTGCTTCTACCAACTTTTTTAAATCGGTATCTTTGCTGCAATAAATTAACCTAGCATTAGGTTCAAGTGTGTCTATAAAAATACTGAACTGCTCTAAATAATTTTCGAAGGTCGGGAATACGTTTATATGATCCCAAGCGATGCCACTGAGTATCGCAATATTTCCTTTGTACAAATGAAACTTAGGTCGTCGATCTATCGGTGAGGATAAATATTCATCACCTTCTAACACCATTACTTTGGCCTCCTCTGTTAATTTCACCATGGTGGTAAAGCCTGTTAATTGCGCACCAACCATGTAATCTATGTTCATGTTTGCATGTTGCAAAACATGTAAAATCATTGCAGTAATTGAAGTTTTACCATGGCTACCGCCTACTACCAACCTTGTTTTGTTTTTACTTTGTTCGTACAAATATTCCGGATAAGAATAAATTGGCAATCCAAGTTCTTTTGCTCTTAATAACTCTGGATTATCTGCACGGGCATGCATACCGAGTATTACAGCATCCAAATCAGCGGTTATCTTTGCAGGGAACCAACCCATTTCTGCAGGCAACAAACCGGCATTCGCTAATCGCGATTTAGAAGGTTCTACAATTTCATCATCCGATCCAGAAATTTCATAATTTTTTTCTTTTAATGCCAATGCTAAATTATGCATTGCGCTTCCGCCTATAGATATAAAATGTACGTTCATTCTTTTTAATTTTGGAAACTTCTTACGAAATCAATTTTTCTTTTTATAGCTGATATACTAAAAGGTGTGCTTCCTTTAGTTTTTTCTGTTAACACTTTGTTAAAAATATCATCAGACGAAATGGCCTCCATTTGCCCTTGACGGAATGTATAAAAAAACCAATCATCGCCTACTTCAAAATATAAGTTTACAATATTTCCACTACGTTTTCTTACCACTTCCATGTACCCTTTAAACTCTTTATTCAATTGTTTATCGTATACACTCATGATGCTGATTTTGTTATTTACAGAACGCCATGATCTTTTTTGTTGATCCCAAGCTAATTTCACACCCGAAATAACAAATCCTTTTTCCATTGATTTTGGCAATTTGTATAGCCCTGTTTGTTTAATATTTTCCATTAAATTGGCAACATCATTCTCTGGAAATAATTCATACATTCCTTTTTCAAATACTGGGCGTTCTTTATTATCACCGTTTACATCAAAGCCATTTAAATCAATAAGCTTCATCATAATTTCTGTAGCATCTGGTAAAAACTGAAAATCTAAACTTGCTACTAAATCTAATTCTACCTTACCACTTTCTATATTATTGCTAACATTTCCGGCAGTTTTTATAATTAATTTATCTTCAAAGTCAACTCCTAAATTCAACAAGCCTTCTGCATATAAAAACTCCTTCTTATCATCAAAAGTCATATAACTGCCTTTCATTGCATTCTTAAATAATTTATCGTCGTTTCCAATTTTAAATACTTTGGCTTTCTCGTCGTAAATTAATTTTCCCTCCACATTTATTACGTCCACATCATTCGGTTCAATTTTTTTACTGATAAAAGTTCCGTATGCTTCGTAGTTCGTAATTCCAATATGAATTCCACTAAACAACCTGTTTTTGTTTTCATCGCGTGGATCTGTAAGATTTAATGCGACGGTATCTGGGTTTACAAACCCTTTGTATCTAAAATATTGAGATTTAATAAACTTACTATCGTGGTTCATTTTAATAAAACCATCGTAATCTAAAAATCTGTTTGCTGCTTTTAAATATACATCTCCTTTATATCTTACTTTTGAATTTAGTAAGAAATTCATCGTATCAGTAATTACACCTTTTGCAAAGGTTTGGAAAGAAGTATCAACTTTTGTTTCTTTAAAATGTATTTTTTGTGCTAGTGTATCTTTCTTCGTACGGTAATCATAATAAGCATTTGCAGCATATTTCTTCTTGGCATACACATCTACTTTAGCATTGTATAGTTTATGGAACCTAGTTTTAACGTTTGCAAAAATTTCTGCATCTTCTAAACGTTGCATTACAGCCTGTCCATATATTTCTACGTGTTTATTTTTAGGTTTTATTTCTGCATCTGCCACTAGAATTTTAGGCACACCATCAATTTTAATATCTTCTCTTATTAAATCATATGTAGCTTTTTCTGCTTGAAAATTTAAAGAGTCTTGAGAAGGGTGTATTGATATAAATTCATATTTGTTTTTACCTGAAATTGGCATACTGAAATCCATTTTCTTTAAATCGAAGAACCAAGTAAACATTGGTAAACTAGTTGCATATAAATTATAAGGAAACTGAATCAACTCCTCGGGATTGTTCGCAACAAAATCGCCTCTTCTTTTTACAAAGTCAATTTTAGATTTTACGTCGCCTGCTTCAATTGCTAACTTCGTCGAATCAATTGCATAAATTTTCGCAATGCTATGTTCTGCTTCAAAATTAGAATTGTTAAACACAAATCGTCGCGAAAATAAATCAGCTCCTTGTATATGCGACCTTCCACTACCTGTTAAATTTTGAGGAGTATAAATGATGGTTCCAGTGAAATCATTTTTGCCCTTATATAAATCGGTTGTATTGGCTCTGCTTACTACAAACATGCTGTCTTCATAAGGTTCCCAATGGAAATATGACATGCGAGAGATGGCCATTGGGTGGTTTGCTTTTTCTTCCAAATCAAATGTTTGGATGGGAGCATTTGTAGAATCTAACAAAAACAAAAAGCGATCTGACTGCGTAACCGATGCTAAGTAATTAATTCTACCCGAACCATAAAACCCTTTATCACTTAAACGTATAGTATTGAAATACCTTGCTTTCCCTTTGTACATAGGGTATCCATCTGCTGGCGTTCTGTGCACATAGCCTAATGATGTATCTGGTTGGTAAGTTAAGACCTCTTTATAATCTGGGAAAATCCCACCTGAATGCATGGTTCCTGGAAAGGCTAATCCTGTGGTTGAACTAATGTTATCCAAACTATCAATTATAAATGGTTCTATTAAAAACCAAAAATCGCTCCTTCTGTATACTCTGTTTTGTATATATGAATAATCGTAATACACATAAGATTCTCCAAGCGATTCGAAATATGGGTATTGAGGAAAACTTTTCAAGCCCGATTTGTTTTGAGGCTCATCTATGTATAAATTCCCGTTAATATCTCTTAGTACTGTTTTTAAACTAAGCAACTGTCTGTAACCATTTATATCTTGATTCCCTAACACTTTAATTTTCATCGAATCAATTTTAGGCATCGCTATTTTGAAATTATTATAACTAAAACTAAAATTCTTCCCATAAAAATCAAGCGTACCCGCATGCACTTTCCCTCCAAATTCTATATCTCTATTTTTCTTAACCGTAACTTTGCCTAGGTACGGACGAATATTTACACTTTGTGAATCACTTAAAAATATTTGATCAATTCCTTGTATCACTAAATCTTTTGAATTGATGTTTAAGTATGCATTGATATTTGAATCTGCTAATGATCCAAAACGCATCACATCATAATCTAAATTACCTGCTTCATTACTTATGTAGTTAAAGGTTTTTTCTTTGATATATATCAAACCTTTATTCTCGTTCATCCCAATGAAACCGTACTCCACCAATGACCGAAGTAAGCCTAGTACATCTTGTTCTCTTAATTTAACTTCTTTTGCATAGGTTGATATACTTATGATTTTAGAACGTTCACGGGTTGATAATCTTTTTAAAATAGTAAGCGGGTTGTATTCTTGAATGCCCGCAATTTTTCTGAACTTTTCTTCTTTGTAAAAATTTTTAGATTCGAAATAAGATTCTTTTTGAAATCTGCCTTTTATAGTACCCATTTCGATAATAGGTTTATCAATGTTCCACTCCATTCGTTCCACTTCAAATGTCATTTGATGGTAGGAATCATAAAACGATGCGTTTCCAATACCTACATCTCTACGCAGTAATACCATGGTACGTTTACCTGCATTAAACCTAAACTCTACACCAGGGTGGTAAATAGAATCTTTCTGTAAATAAATAGAAACTTCGGCAGGGTACGAAACAATTTCATCTGCTTGTAATACATATGCATTGGAATAGGTACTTAGCACAACCTTTCCATTATTGTAAATGATAATACTAGCTTTCTCATCGTCAGAACCAATGCCGTATAACTTACTTCCCACCATGCTAAAACCTCCTTGGTAATCTACATTGGTAAAGAAATTTTTTATCTCGTATTTTTTCTCATACGAATCAAATTTCGGATAGGTAGCATTTTCAGATTTATTATTCGTAGTAAGTCGATCTTCCAACTTTCCGATTAATGCTGTTTTAAAAAGTTTCGTATGAAAAAATTGAACTGAATCTGCAGAGAAATCGGATTTAGTACAATCAATTGAATAGTTTTTTAGCTTCGCATATACAACGGTTGTATCTAATCCAGCACGCGACCAATTTACCATTCCTCCTTTACCACGCCATATTTTTTTTGTAGGATAATAGGTTCCACTTGTTTGGTAAATAACCGACCTATCTCCTCTAGCTTCCACTTTAATATCAACATTTCCTAAAACTTTAACAACTGGTATTGAATCCATTTTTAACTCGTAAGAATCATTAGGCAAATACCATTTAGTAGATTTAGATTCGTACAAAATATTCCCATCAAAAAAACGCGAAGTGAATGCCAAAAATAATGCAGCTTCTCTGTTTTTCTTTTTTAAACTCGCTTCTAAAATTCCATGTACAACTTTAAAATTATCTATTGATTTCGATGATTTCTGAATATCAACTAATGAAGTTAAATAATCTTTATACTCTTGGTCGGCCTTCATTTTACGGTCGGCCATTCTGTTTGCCGTCGTAATAATCGTGTTTAATTGCTCCGAATCATATACTTGTGCCTTTATTAATTTACTGAAATTAGATAAGGCTTTCCTTGTATCATCATCGGCCTTGGTATCTTTAAAATAAGCATCTAACTCATCTAAAAATTTATCCGGATTATTGCTAAAACTTTTTGGTTGAGCAAAAGCATTTATCGATACTAATAAACTAAGTAATGTAAATATAAATAGACTTCTAAATTTCATTGTTGTTAATTAACACTCTTCTTAAACGCTGCTACTACCCAATTATTTTTATGTTGATGATGCTGATAATACATATTGTTGCGTTCTGCACTTTCTTTTATCATTTCTAAATCTTCTGTATAAAAACCACTAAACAAAATTAGTCCTTCATTTACTAAGCAATTCGCGTACGATTCCATATCGTTCAGTAAAATATTTCTATTAATATTTGCTAGAATAATATCGAATTCCATCCCTTTTAAATTGCTTGCATCGCCACACAATATTTTTGCATCGTTCATATTATTCAACAAAGCATTCTCTTGGCAACTTTCGGCAGCAATAGGGTCGTTATCAATTGCAGTAATCTGCTTGGCTCCTTTTAAATGTGCAAGAATGGCTAAGATTCCGGTTCCACAACCCATGTCGAGTACTCGCTTGTCTGAAAAGTCAATGTCGAGCATTACCTCTGCCATTTGAAAAGTGGTTTCATGGTGCCCAGTACCAAAAGCCATTTTAGGATGTATTTTTATTTGGTATGGATACTCTTTCTTTTCATGAAAATCAGCATATATATAAAGCTCATCCTTTATGGTTATTGCTTTAAAATTACTTTCCCATACTTCATTCCAATTTTTATACGGAATTAAGTTTATTTCATATGCAAACGTAAATTGCTCTTTATAATCACTTATCGCTTCTTGAACTTTTTCTTCAGAAAATAAATGCGATGGGATGTATGCTCTAAATCCTAATTCATTCTGATCAAAGGAATCAAACCCAATTTCAGCCAATTCGTTCGTCAAAATATCCGAAACAAAATCTTCCCCACTAACTACTGTAAACACTAGTTCTATGTAATTCCCTGTCATTTTATAATTCGTTAAAAGCAATGTGTATGTCTGTGAAATCCCTGGATTTTAATGAGGCTCCACCTATTAGTCCGCCATCTATGTCTTTCTGAGAAAACAATGATTTTGCATTCGTAGGATTACAACTTCCTCCATATAAAATACTCATGCCGTCGGCAATTTCTTCGCTGAATTTTTTTGCCATCACACTTCGTATAAATGCATGCATTTCTTGCGCTTGCTCTGGGCTTGCAGTTTTACCTGTACCTATTGCCCACACTGGTTCATATGCCAATACTATATTTTTTATTTGATCATTTGTTAAATGAAATAAGGATTCTTCTAACTGACTTTGTACTGTGCTAAAATGTTTCTCCATTTCTCTTTCTTCCAATTTTTCGCCAATACAAAAAATTGGAATCAAATTATTCTCTAAGGCAATGTTTACTTTTTTTGCTAATAATGTTGAATCTTCATGTTGGTATTCTCGACGTTCCGAGTGACCAATAATTACGTACTCAACTCCAACAGATTTGATCATCTCAGCAGAGATTTCACCTGTGTATGCTCCTGATTTTTCATGATGACAATTTTGTGCAGCCACATGAAAATTGCTTTCTGTTGCAACTAATTTTTGGATAGATGATAAATGAATATAGGGTGTGGCAAATACTGTTGTTACCTCACGATGCAATTCATCTTTAATCATATATACCGCTTCAGAAATTAATTCTAAACCCGTTAGGTAATCTTTGTTCATTTTCCAATTACCTGCTACAATTTTCTTTCTACTCATAATTTTTTCTATAATCTTTTGTCGATTCAAAAATGTTTAGCAAAATATTTTTTTCTTGTTCGTTAAATGCTAAACCTCTGCGTTCATATACTTTCTGAGCCACTTCAAATACTTTTGGTAGTTGGTATACTTCCATTCCATGTGCTCCACCCCAAGAAAAATCAGGAACGAAATTTCGTGGGAAACCCGAACCAAAAACATTGCTTGCCACTCCCACTACGGTACCTGTATTAAACATCGTGTTTATTCCGCACTTCGCATGGTCGCCCATTATTAAGCCACAAAATTGCAGTCCTGTTTTTCTGAAATTATTGCTTTGGTAATTCCATAATTTCACTTCAGCATAATTATTTTTAAGATTCGAATTGTTACTGTCGGCACCAATATTACACCACTCTCCAATTACAGCATTCCCTAAAAATCCGTCGTGTGCCTTATTGCTGAATCCAAATATTACCACATTATTTAACTCGCCACCAACTTTACAATGTTGCCCAATACTGGTAGCTCCGTAAATTTTAGTTCCCATTTTTGTTTGCGAATGCTCGCCTAAATAAAAGGGCCCTCTTATCATGCAGCCTTCCATCACCTCTGCATCTTTTGCAATGTAAATTGGCCCAGAACTCGTATTTAAGATTGATGCATTTACAATGGCTCCCTCTTCAATAAATAATTGATCAGGGCTGCCTATTAAAGTATTCGAAGCATTTAAGGGAAGTGATTTTTTCCCTTGTGTTAATAATTCAAAATCTTTGCGACATTCTTTATCGTTCCAAGAAAAGATTTGTGGCAATGCATTCAAATAATCGTAACTAAAGTTTACTTGTGTGTTTATTGTTTCGGTATTGAGTGCTTCGGCATTTTTCAATAAAATTTTCGAATCGTCATGTATTGCCTCTCCTTGCTTTAAACCAAGAATTGCGTTTTTAAATTCAATACTTGGTATGGCAGATGCATTAATCCAAATTGTTTGAGGGTCTAGTTGTAAAGGGAACTTCTCTTGTAAATAACTTTCTGTTAAATAAGAAATTTTTGCCGAAGGGAAATAATAGTGCCACTTCTCTTTTATACTGAGCATGCCGATTCGGATTTCTGCTACCGGTCGGGTAAAAGTAAGTGGCAACAATTGCCCCCTACTCAGGTCGTCGAATAAAATAATGTTCATTTAGCAAAGATAGAAGGCTTGAGAACATATTTAGGAGAAAATTACCAACGCTTGTAAAATAAGAAAGTCCGGCTTAGGGCCAGACTTTCAAAAACATATTATTAGGTATGCTTAAATTATTTCTTTGCGTAACGAGTTTTGAACTTGTCGATACGACCTGCTGTATCAACCAATTTCAATTTACCAGTGTAAAAAGGGTGAGATTTGTGTGAGATCTCTAATTTTACCAATGGATATTCGTTGCCATCTTCCCAAATAACTGTGTCTTTGGTTTCGATTGCCGACTGTGTCATAAATGAATAGTCGCAAGATAAGTCTTTGAAAACGACTAATCTATAGTTCTTAGGATGTATTTCTGCTTTCATCTTCTCTTTAAAATTCGGACTGCAAATGTAGAAAAGCATTGCTTAAAATGCAAATGTATTTCAATTTTTATTCAGAAAATTCAATTTAGGACTTAATTTCTTGGCAAAGTTCTATCAAAACCCCGTTAGCATCTTTTGGATGAACAAAACAAACCAGTTTGTTATCTGCTCCTTTTTTAGGCTCTTTATTCAATAAAGTAAAGCCTTCTGCTTCTAATCTGGCCATTTCGGCGTGTATATCGCTCACATCAAATGCAATATGATGAATTCCTTCCCCTTTTTTCTCAATAAATTTAGCAATGGCACTATCTTCTTTGGTAGCCTCCAATAATTCAATCTTATTTGGCCCTATTTGAAAGAATTGGGTTAAAACTCCCTCCGATTCTACTTCTTCGCGTTTATATGATCTCTGAGCAAACAATTTTTCGAAAATACTTGTTGATGCATCAAGGTTTTTAACCGCAATTCCGATGTGTTCAATTTTATTCATGGTCAAAAATACCAATTAAATGAAGAATTGAAGGAATTAAAAAAATGAAAAAATGCCATTGAATTTATAAAAATGGCTATATTTGCATGTAATTTATATAAAGTCTAAATAAAAATGATAAAACTTCCGATATATCTTGACAATAACGCCACCACTCCCATGGATCCGCGTGTATTAGAAGCAATGATCCCATATTTCACAGAGAAATTTGGAAACGCAGCTAGCAGAAACCACCCATTTGGATGGGTTGCAGAAGAAGCTGTAGATTACGCAAGAGAGCAAATCTCTAAATTAATAGGTTGCACTGAAAAAGAAATTATTTTTACCTCTGGTGCTACAGAATCAAATAACCTTGCAATAAAGGGTGTATTTGAAATGTATCAATCTAAAGGCAATCACATAATTACCTTAACTACTGAGCATAAAGCAATTTTAGATACTTGTCATCACCTAGAAAAACAAGGTGCTGAAGTTACGTATCTAGATGTTCAAGCAGATGGTATGGTTGATTTAGCCAAACTTGAAGCTGCCATCACACCTAAAACCATTCTTATTTCTATTATGTATGGAAATAACGAAATAGGTGTTGTTCAACACATCAAAAAGATTTCTGAAATTGCTCGTAAACACGGGGTTTTATTACATACAGATGCTACTCAAGCAGTAGGTAAAATTCCAGTTAACGTAGAAACAGATGGAATAGATTTAATGTCGTTTTCTGGACATAAAATGTACGGACCTAAAGGAATTGGTGTTTTATATGTACGCAGAAAAAACCCAAGAGTTAAAGTTACGGCACAAATGGACGGTGGCGGACACGAACGTGGAATGCGTTCGGGCACCTTAAATGTACCAGGCATTGTAGGATTAGGTAAAGCAGCAGAAATTGCGATGTTGGATATGGAGAAAGATGCAGTTCGTTTATCAGCTTTAAGAGATAAATTAGAAAATGCATTAAGCACTTTAGAAGAATCATACGTAAACGGTAATATTGGAAGCAGATTGCCACATACAACTAACATCTCTTTTAAATATGTAGAAGGTGAAGGATTAATGATGGCGATGAAAGATTTAGCAGTATCATCTGGTTCTGCATGTACATCGGCTTCTTTAGAACCATCATATGTATTAAAAAGCTTAGGTTTGAATGATGACCTAGCACATTCATCTATTCGTTTTGGTTTAGGCAGGTTTACTACTGATGAAGAAGTAGACTACGCAATTGAAGTAACTAAAACGGCAGTAAACAAATTAAGAGAAATGAGTCCATTGTGGGAGATGTTTAAAGAAGGAATTGATTTGGATTCGGTAGAGTGGGCAGAACATTAATCGAAGATTCGAAATTTCGAATTGTCGAATTGTCGAAAAAACAAAACAGTACAAAATTAGAATAATTAGCACACTAGCATATTAACACATTAAAAATATGGCATATTCAGAAAAAGTAATTGATCATTACAACAACCCTCGTAACGTGGGTACGTTGGATAAAAGTAAAAACACTGTAGGTACAGGATTAGTAGGTGCACCGGAGTGTGGCGACGTTATGCGTTTACAAATTGAAGTAGATGCAAACAACGTAATCCAAGACGCTAAGTTTAAAACCTTTGGTTGTGGATCAGCTATTGCTTCCTCATCATTAGCTACAGAATGGTTGAAAGGTAAATCAATCGACCAAGCTTTAGAAATTGATAACATGGACATTGTTGAAGAATTAGCTTTACCACCAGTTAAAATTCACTGTTCGGTTTTAGCTGAGGATGCAATTAAGGCTGCAATCAACGATTACCGTGTGAAAAATGGAATGGCTCCAGTAGAATCAGAGAAATCACATCATTAATTTTAATAGATATTAGTAGTTAGTCTTTAGTCGTTAGACGGTCTAAAGACTAAGGACTAGAGACTAAGGACTCCTCAAATGATTACAATAACAGACAAAGCAAAATCTAAAATCACAGATTTAAGAGAATCTGCCAAACTAGATGATGGTTACTTCTTAAGAGTAGCTGTAGCTGGTGGTGGATGTTCTGGTTTATCGTATAAGTTAGATTTTGATAATGAAATACGCACAGGCGACCAAGAATTTGAAGATAAGGGTGAAAAAGTAGTGTTAGATATGAAGAGTTTCCTTTATTTAGCAGGTACAGAGCTCGATTTTTCGGATGGCTTAAATGGCAAAGGTTTCAATTTTGTGAACCCAAATGCCTCAAGAACCTGCGGTTGTGGCGAAAGTTTTTCAGTTTAAATAATATTTTTTTTTAATTTAGGTCTTCAACAAAATATTGAAGACCTTTTTTTTTATAAAAACCCTAATAATATGCAACTAACCGACAAAGCTACTATACCTCAATTATTACGTAACGTTGTAAAATACATACATCCAGAAACGGATACGTTCATGTTTGAAAAAGTAAAAGATACATATGTGCCTATTACTTATAAAGAAACATTAGACAAAGCAGATAGAATATCGTCGTATTTCTTAGATAACGAAATCAAAAAAGGAGATAGAATTGGCTTTATTGTAGAAAATTGCCCAGAGTATGTATTCTACGATCAAGCGCTTCAACAACTAGGCTGTATAAATGTATCTATTTATCCTACCCTTTCTGATGATGACGTAGAGTACATCATCAATGATGCACAAATAAAAATGATTTTAGTGGGAACTCATTTCCTATTAAAAAAACTAATAAAAATTGCTCCAAATTGTCCAACACTAACTCACATTATCCCAAAATTCGACGATTATAAAAAAATTGCAGAAAGCTATAGTGGTTCGGTAAAAATTATCTCTTTAGACGAAGTAATTGCAGGTGGAGATAAAACGGTTGAGCACAATAGGGCAACTATAAATCGTATGCGCGATGAAGTGAGGCCTCAAGATCTGTCATCATTAATTTATACTTCTGGTACTACTGGTACTCCAAAAGGAGTAATGCTAAGTCATTTAAACTTTTGCCATAATGTAAAAGTAAGCTTAATACAAATTCCACACATTACTTCTGAAGAAACCTTTTTGTCTTTCTTACCACTCTCTCACGTATTTGAGCGTACAGCAACATACCACATTTGTATTGCACAAGGAAGTAAGATTGCTTTCGCACAAAGCTTAGAACTATTAGGTAAAAACATGATGGAAGTTAAACCTACCGTTATGAGTGTGGTTCCTCGTTTATTAGAAAAAATAAATGAGAAAGCAATGAAAAATGGTACTTCTGCTGGTGGACTTAAATCGAAGATATTTTTGTGGGCAATTGATACAGGCTCTAAATACAGAAACATTGTAGAAGCAGGTAAAAGCCCAGGAATGTTGTTGAGCATGCAACGCAACATTGCAGAGAAATTAGTGTTCTCAAAAATTAAAGAAAAAACTGGAGGTAATTTAAAATTCATTATATCAGGTGGTGCAGCATTACCACAAAATATTGGTGAGTTTTTCGGAAATTTAGGCATTAAAGTATTAGAGGGATACGGATTAACAGAAACTTCACCGGTAATGGCGGTAACAGAGTTTACACGCCAAGTGTATGGTACTGTAGGTAGAGTTTTGCCTGAAATTACAATTGCTATACAAGATGCCGATACCAAACGAATTATTACCGAACAAACGCATGAAACCTTTGATCCAAATTTCGAAAGTGAAGAAGGAGAAATCATATTACGTGGAAATAATGTAATGCAAGGGTATTGGAACAAACCAGAAGATACCGCTAATGCTATTGATAAATATGGTTGGTTACATACAGGTGATGTAGGTAAATTCTATAAAGGGAATTTAAAAATTACCGATCGTATTAAAAACATGTTGGTAAATTCGTACGGAAAAAACGTATACCCTACTCCTATCGAAAACACCTATTTACAAAGCAATCGCATCGACCAGATTTTCTTACTTGGCGATAAACGTGAGTACATTACCGCTATTATTGTACCATCAAAAGAAAATATGATGGAACAATTCGGATTAACCGAAGCTTACTTCCAAGTAAATGATTTGTTTATAAAAGATGAAAATATTATGAATTGGGTTAATGAACACATCCGTAAATATTCTCCTGAATTAGCAAAATTCGAACGTATCAAAGGCTTTATCCTTAAACGCAATCCTTTTACCATTGAAGACGGTGAAATGACTCCTACACTCAAAATTAAACGAAGAATTGTGGAGAAGAAATTCGCTGCAGAAATTGATGAGATGTATGAGTTGGAAGAGATGAGTGAAGTGTAAGTTGTGAGTTGTGAGTTGTGAGTTGTGAGTTGGTGCAGGGATGTTAATTATTTGCGTGAGGGTTATTGAGTTATTAGCATTGCAGTTACTTAATAACTTAATAACTTAATAACTTAATTTCCTCCCAATTTCCTTAATGACACCCATTCACAATTAACAATTTACAATTCACAATTCAGTAAAGCAACAAACATCGTATCTGCCCTTTCCCCGTACCCTTCAATATATTTCATTTCTTTAACAGTTACCTTGTATTTGGCTTGTAAGCGTTCTATTACTTTTTCATTTTCGAGTGCGAATGCTGAGCATGTAATGTATAATAGGTCCTTGCCTTTCTTTAAAAACTGAATGGCGTTATCGGTAATGGCAAATTGTAAATCAGAAAAATATTGAACATTGTTTTCGTCCACTTGCATTATACGTTCGGGTGTACGAGCCCAAGTACCAGAACCAGTACATGGAGCATCCACAATTATTCCATCAAATGTTTCGGGTTCAAACGATTGTATCTCTGCTTTTAAATCTATTAATCTGCGTTTGTATTTTGTAATTCCTGCCCGTTTAAATCTTTCGTCAAGATTACTTAAAATGCTCTCTCTATTATCCGAACACATTAAATAAGCATCTGGCTCTAGCTCCTTTAATAACAGACTTTTCCCGCCACTTGCCGAACAACAATCCCACCAATATTCGTTTAGTTTGGGATGCATAAATTGTTGTGTAGCTTGGCTCGATTTGTCTTGAACTTCAAATAAATATTCCGTTGGCTCCTCAATTTTACTAGCATTCGCTAAACGGAAACAAGTTCCCTCCTGTTCAAAATTTATATTTTGCTCATTTAAAAATTGTTGTAGTTTTTCTTCTTTCCCTTTTACTGCTCGCAAAAATAAATCGGGTTGTACAAAATGAAAATTGATGAATGCTTGTTTATTTATTTTATCAGAGAGTAAGCCTTGCAATGGAAAAACATCTTCCAATTTAAAATCCGAATAAATAGTGCTTAGAAATTCTACGCGCGCTTCAATAGGCTTTGAAATATGAATAAGCCATTCTGGTTTAAACATAGAAATTGAACTATCATTTTCAGTAGCAGTAAGTAATAAAGCAATCAATAAACGTTCTTCATATGTATTATTTGGGCAAGCTTTGCCTAACCTAAAATAAGAATACATCATGTGGCTCAGCATCTTTCGATCTCTGGAACCCATTTGTTTATTACGTTTGTAGAACTCTTTTAAATATTTTGATAAAGGAACATCGTGTTTATAATTTTCTAAACACTCTAAAAATATTCTTAATTTATTTTGATGAATCATGGTTGGTAATTAAGCCCGTTTTCATCATACTTTAAAATAAAAACTAAGCTATTATGTGTACTAGAGTTTTTTTGAGGATAGTAAAAAATACTGGCTAAACCAAAGTAAGGACTTTCTGTTTGGAACAAAGTTTTTTTACTCCAATGGTATTTAGTAAGGTAATAAATGGCTTGATCAAATCCTCTAATCGACATTTCTGTGGGCTCTGTTGCAAAATCATTTCTATATTTTGATACATAATTGGTAAGGATAGAATCTTCGTAATTTGTATAATAAGAAGAGCTCAGCGTTACTTTATATTTTACATATAAATTGGGGTCGATGGTTTGGTAATCTAACCATTTTGGATGCACCAAAAGAGTAATAGGGTATTGATCTTTTAACCCTTCTAAATATTTAAATAAGTTAATGGCATAGGCTTGGTCGGCAGATGGAATAAGCAAATAATTTTCCTTTGTTTTAGATAAATTTCCTTCAATAACCGAATATCCTTTTTGACTCGTTAAAATTTCTTTTTTAGAAATTTTAACGGAAGTACTGTCGAGGTATTTTTCTACTACTTTAGAATAACGAGATTCTGCTAACAAGCCGCTTCGAACTATTAATAAGTTATTGCTTAACTTTTTTTGATAAAAATACCTTGCCATGTTATAAGCATGATTCTCTAACGTATTATTAGACATAATAATATCTGTTTTACTCGTACCATTAATAAATAAAGGAGATATAGGAGAAATCACTTTCCCTTTTAGTATTTTATTTTTCTTTAATAAAACCTGAATTTCATTTGGTAAAAACGGGCCTACAATAAAATCAGCAAGTATTAAAAAAGGATCGGAAGCAAGCATTTTTATTTGATTGGTATCCGATTGAGTATCGAATACTTTTATATCAAATGTATATCCAAATTTACTTAACGAATCTACTGCTATTTTAAAACCACGATAATAATCGATGCCTAAATTAGAAAACTCAAAAGCTTTTTGATCGAGTACAGCATCTGCATCTAAATTCTGAAAATTTAAAGGCAAGAGTAATGCTATTTTATAATGTTTATCTTTTGCTTCAACAGTATAAAAACTAAAAAGAAAAATTAGAAGGCCAATAAATTTAAGCTTATTCCCACTCAATTGTTGCTGGAGGTTTCGAACTAATGTCATATACTACACGGTTTACCCCTTTTACTTTATTTATAATGTCGTTAGATATTTTTGCTAATAAATCATAGGGTAAATGACACCAATCGGCAGTCATTCCATCCACAGATTCTACTGCACGCAGTGCAATAACATTTTCATACGTACGCTCATCTCCCATTACCCCTACAGATTGTATAGGTAAAAAGATGGCACCTGCTTGCCAAACCTTATCATACCATCCAGAATTTTTTAAATTCTCAATATAAATTGCATCTGCTTCTTGTAAGGTAGCAATTTTTTCTTTGGTAATTTCACCCAAAATACGAATGGCTAAACCCGGTCCTGGGAAAGGATGTCTGTTTAATATTTTCGGGTCGATGCCTAAGCTGTGGCCTACTCTACGTACCTCGTCTTTAAACAACGTATTAAGAGGTTCCACCACTTTTAATTTCATATAATCTGGCAATCCACCCACGTTGTGGTGAGATTTAATAGTTGCCGAAGGACCTTTAACCGAAACCGATTCTATAACATCGGGGTAAATAGTGCCTTGACCCAACCATTTCGCATTTTCTACTGTATGAGAAGCTTCATCAAACACATCAATAAATACCTTACCAATTGCTTTACGCTTCTTTTCTGGGTCGCTTAAACCTTTTAACTCCGCATAAAATAGTTCTTTTGAATCTACCCCACGAACATTTAAGCCCATGTGTTTATACGATTCCAATACTTCTTCGAATTCATTCTTCCTTAACAAACCATTGTCAACAAAAATGCAATGTAAATTTGTGCCAATAGCTTTATGTAATAATACAGCAGCTACCGAAGAATCTACTCCACCAGATAAGCCTAGTATCACTTTGTCATCGCCAATTTTATTCTTTAAGTCTGTTATAGTTGTTTCAATAAATGCATCAGGTGTCCAATCTTGTTTACAACCACAAATACCTACCAAAAAATTGTATAACAAATGTTTGCCTTCTGTTGAATGGGTAACCTCTGGGTGAAATTGTATACCATATGTATTTGTATCTTTAATATGGTATGCAGCAACTTTTACAGAATCTGTACTCGCAATAATTTCGAAATTAGGGGGAACTTCAGATATAGTATCACCATGCGACATCCAAACTTGAGAATTCGGACTAACCGCGGCTAATAAATCATTCTCATGTTTTACAAAACTAAGGTTAGCTCTACCATACTCACGAATTTTAGAAGGCATTACGTTACCACCCGATTTTTGAGCGATTAATTGAGCACCGTAGCATACACCTAATAGAGGGAATTTTGCAGCTATACTCTGAAAATCAACTTCTGGAGCATTCTCTTCACGCACAGAATGCGGACTTCCCGAAAGAATCACTCCTTTAACATCTTCATTAAAATTAGGAACTTTATTGTATGGATGTATTTCGCAATAAATATTGAGTTCTCTTACTCTACGGGCAATCAGCTGTGTAAACTGAGATCCAAAATCGAGGATGATTATTTTTTCAGACATGTTGCAAAGTTAAGATAAATGTGCAAATGTATAGATGTGCAAATGCGTAAATTTGAAAACTTAGTCGAACTTTATCACATTCACACCAAATTTCTTTAAAAAATCAACCCCTTCATCGCTTGGTAAGCCTTTGTATTCGGCATAAGATTTCTGGAAATACACCTTTTTTATTCCTGATGAGAAGATTAATCGAGCACATGATATGCATGGAGAGAGTGTGGTATATAAGGTAGCTCCTTCTAATTGAGAGCCATTTTTTGCAGCAAAAAGGATGGCATTTTCTTCAGCATGTAATGCTAATGAACAACTGCCTTTAGAGTCGCGAGGGCAACCTTGCTCTGGCCATTCTTCATCGCAATTATGGGTGCCCGCTGGAGGGCCATTATAACCGATTGAAATAATTCGTGTATCCTTTACCAAAACTGCACCTACCTGAGCCTTTATGCAATGAGAGCGCAGCGCTAAATCGCCAGCAAGTTTCATAAAGATTGAATCGAAAGTAGGACGCATATTGAATTGTGAGTTGTGAGTTGTGAGTTGTGAATTAACAAAGTAATAATAATTTGCCAAGATATACAAATGTTCCAAATAGCAATACATATCCACATGAGCATACTAGCACATGAGCATATGAGCAAATGAACAGGAATTTTATATATTGAAAAATATTATGCATTTTAGCAGAGATGTTAATCAAAATAATACTTGGCGGAATGAGTGCAGGATTAATCATGACTTTCATGACAGGTCCAGCTTTTTTTGCACTCATTAGAACTAGCATTCAAAAAGGATTTTTGTCGGGAGCTCTCTTTGCATTAGGAGTATTTATGGCCGATACTTTTTTTGTAGCTACCACTTTTTTAGGGGCCAGTTTAATTACCCTTGCAGAGAATAATCAGAAATATATCGCAATAATTGGAGGCTTATTCATTATCATTATTGGATATAAATATTTAACCAAAAAAGTTGAAGATGAAAAAGAAGAAGAGATAACGGTAAGTTCAAAACTTAAAAATACTGGTTATTTTTTCAAAGGATTATTAATGAATCTACTAAACCCAGGCATGTTGTTTTATTGGATAGGCTTAGTAAGTTATTTAGGCACTAATGCAGATTATACTTCAGACGATATTAAATTATTTATTTTTTGTTCAATGATTACTGTGCTAAGCACAGACTTAGCAAAAGCCTATTTTGCTAGTAAAGTCCGCCATCTATTCAGTAAAAATGTAGTACAGTGGATGAATAGAGTAGTTGGCTCTGCATTAATTGTATTCGCCTTGGTTATGATTGTTAAAGTATTCTTTTTTTAACAATGCATAAAATTAAGTTCCTATTAGTTCTTATTTGTTTGAGTGGCATAAGTTATGCCAACGTGGGTGCCAAGTATTCATTGTATCAACAAATTTATACCGTAAACGGTAACACTAAATCATTTAAAAAAGAAATAAATGCCAAAGGAGCTTTTAAGGATAAAAGCTATTCGGCTTTTGTTTACTTTGGAGAACTAGAAAAAGTTGAAAGCATTAATGCCTATCAAAAAACAAACAATAAGAAAAAGAAGCTAAGTAAAAACAATATTTACAAAAGCGATTTACTACCTGATAATTTTTTTGATGGATATAGTGCATATAAATTAGATTTTGTAAATGATCGCAATTTAAGTCAAGAGTTTGAATTTAATGTTAGCATGCTGAATACCGAGTTATTCTGCATTTCTAGAATCTACTTTCTCCAAACTGAATATTATAGTGTAGATACTGCTGAAAGTATTGTGAAGGTTCCAAAAGAATATTACTTACTTATAGATTTTGAAGATGTAAAAAAGATTGAAAATTTAACCATAGACAGTACAATTACCAGCACCGAAAAAATTTACACCTTCAGAAAAATATTTAACACCTCTAACAAATCAACAATACCAAATAAAAAAGAGCATAAGTATGAATATTACGCAATACGAGTATTAGTTTGCCCAGAAAAAGAAAACCCTTACACCTATTTTAATAATTGGTATCAAAACCTAATCAATAGTATAACTCCTTCTACAAATTATAAAAGTGTATGTGATAGTATTGCAAAAATACATTCAAACAAAGACAGTATAATTAAACATATATTCAAATTCGTAACGAAAAAAATTAGATATATAGATATTGAAAATGGTATAAATGCATTTAGACCTAGGCCATCAGATGATGTCTTATACAAACAGCAAGGTGATTGTAAAGACATGGCTTTATTATTAACTAATATGTATACCTATTTAGGTTTCGATGCTTCAATTGCCTTATCTTCAACATTAAGTAACGAATTTCAATTTAACTTCCCCACATTAGCCAGTGCAGATCATGTAATATGTGTGTTAAAATATAATGATAAATATTACTATTTAGACGCCACTGAACGCTTAGGCAAGTACGATCAACCAAGCCAACAAATACAAGAAACGAAAGCAATGATTAGCAAGCCCAGTGCTGCGCAAATAATTGACATTCCGAAAATGGATGGTCCCTTTAATTCAACAACCTCAATTTTTAACATAAAAATTGATCAAGGAAAAATAAAAGGAACATTTGATAATGAATATAAAGGATACAGTAAGATTTTTATAGAGAACATTACTGAAAATTATTCTACAACAAAATCAAAACAACTATTAAAAAAATACTACCAGGATCGGAATTACAATATTTCATTTGCCAATATTGAATATTTGAAAAAAAATGAATCCATAAATATTAGTGGTGAAATTGATTTAAATCCAACAGTTTTAACAAAAGTTGAAAATAAAACATTTTTCAATTTCAACTTTAGCCCATTTATACATACGTTCGATAAAGAAATTGATTCTACAGAAAACTACCCTATATATCGCACAACAAATAATAAAAACACGCTAATTATTGAGTTCCCATTCAACATAAATAGAGTAGAAAGTTTATATTCTAATTTTAAGCATACCGAAAATAATATAGTATATAGTTTTAATGTTACGCACCAGAAAAACAAACTTATTATAGAATACAAATATGAAAATCCGTATGTGATATTAACTAAAGATATTATCCCTAGCTATAATAAAATAAATCTATCCATATTAAAAACACTTAATCATGAAATCATTATTTACTAGTATACTAGTTATTGCAATTACAATTCAAGCTGGTTATGCACAACTAAAAGTGAAGGAGCATGTATGGCTTCCTGCAAGTCCTACTACTAATATTCCCGACTCGTTAACAGACAATGATGCTGTTATGGTACACATGCAGCATGATATAAAAAACAATTTAGATCTTAGCGCTGGGAAAATATATAATATCGAAAGTATACGTGTTAGAGTTAAAATTTACACACAATTTGGTTTAGAAGAATATTCAATATGCTCAATAAATAAAGGTAAATATAGCTCTATAACTAAATTTGACGCTCGTACCATAAAACAAGATGGTCGTATTGTGGATTTAACATCTTCGGAAATTAAAATATTAGAAATTAAAGAAGACTCAGAACGAGATGGATTTGAGAACATCAGAATTTCTATACCTGGAGTTGAAATTGGAGATGAAGTTGAAATAATATATGCACTAGAGAATGAGGGATTTATAACAGGTAGAGATGTACATTTGTATACAGATATTCCAACACTGAAATCAGTTTTTTCTTATACTACAGACAATTCGGTGGTTACTGATTTTAGAATGTATAATGATTTACCAGATCCTGTAATTAAAAGAGCCATGAATGATGCTGTATTTACATGGACACTCACAAATTTAGAAGGCTTAGGAGATCAATATTCATCGGACTTTACAGAATCCTTACCTTTTATAAGATTTGCTGTTCGTAAAGTAATTGTAAATGGAAGACCACTAGAGGGCTTAGCAAAATGGGGTATTTTAAATAATGATTGGGCTGAAATTTATGACAATTATGCAAATGTATATACCAATGTAAACTTTTTAGACTCTTACAAAGGAGTGAGTTACAATGGTTATATGAAAAAATTTAGAGCTGCAAATGCAAACTTAACTACCGATCAGTTGGTAGAAAAACTAGTTAATTACATCAATGATTCATTAGAAATAGTAAATACAAGTGATGAATTTACTTCCAAATCGGCGATGTATTATATTAATACGAAAAAAATTGATGAAAAAAACATTCACAATTTAATTAAGAATTACTTATCAGAAAACAATATAAAGTTTTACATCGTTTTTGCGAGAGATCGTGTGGAAGGCAAAATGGATATTGCTTTTGCATCAGGTAATATGATTACAGATGTGTTTTATGCATCTCAAGATACTGCAGGCAATGTAAGGTTTATTTATCCTTCAAATACTAGTAAAAAATATCATTTAGACGAATTACCATATAGAATTTTAGGAACAGAGGCCATCATGGTTTCACGCAAAACTAACAATTCATTAAAAACAGATGTAAATAAGATTAGGATTCCCGGTTATGAAGCCAATATAAATACTAGAACTTCTATGGTTAATATTAAAGTGAATTTAGCTGGCGGTGAATCTACATTCAAAAGTAAAAATACGTTCAATGGTAGTTTTTCTAATAGATATAGAAATTATGTGTTAAACGCTTTAGAAGAAGATGATAAAAACAAATCTCTTGCAGAAAATTTCGATATAAACGATGCTTATAAAATTGACACTTTTTCTGTAGATAAAAATGAAAATATATTTCCATATGGATTTGGTTTCAATTACCAAGGTAATGTAACTATTGGCATGCAAAAAATAGATAATACCACCTACTCTATTCCATTACAAGGTTTAATAGATCATTATACGTTAAAAACTACAGACAATAATAGGATATTAAGCTACCATTGCCCATTTAAATATATAGATACATATAAGGTTTATTTGCAATTTGATAAATCTGTAGAATTACTAGAAAATAATTTAGAGGAATTATGGGTATTTAATGCCATAGGAAATTACATGGTTAGTGTAAAAAATGTGAATGATAAAATCTTATTGGTAGAATCAAAACTAGATTTAAGGAAAGATAAATTGAAGCCTGAGGAGTATAAAGTGTTGTATAATACGAATGAAAATATCAAAAAAACTTCACAGGCAAGGATATTATTTAAAACGCTCTAATTTTACTTTTTTGAATAAATAGTTAGTATTAATAAGCGCGTTTATTATTTCCTTCCACATAATTAATAAACGCGTTATTAACTACGCGCATACCTCCTGGTGTTGGGAAATCTCCAGAGAAATACCAATCGCCTAAATTGTCAGGACAAGCGTAATGCAAGTCTTCTAAACTTTGGTATATCACTTCTACTTCTGCATTGATATCGTCGGGTCTTACAATTTCTGCAATCTTTTTAGAAATTTCTTCAGCCGTAAATGGTCTGTAAATATCTTTTACAAAATTTTCAATTTCCTCTATTGGTAAAAATTGTTGTTTCTTGCAACGTTCATATACATCTTGTATCAATGCTTCTTTTCCTTGTTCTTTCAACAACTCTATAGCTGCTGTAAATGCAACAAACTCTCCCATCCTGCTCATGTCTATTCCGTAACAATCTGGATAACGAATTTGTGGTGCAGAAGAAACAATGATAATTTTTTTAGGTCCTAATCTATCTAGGATTCTTAATATACTTTGCTTTAAAGTAGTACCCCTAACAATTGAATCATCGAGTACCACCAAATTATCTACACCTCGTTTTACAACTCCGTATGTAGTATCATACACATGGGCAACCATGTCTTTTCTATCTGCATCTTGTGTAATAAATGTGCGAAGTTTTACATCTTTCAATGTAATTTTATCTACACGAGGCGACAAGCTTAATAACTTTTCTAATTTTTCGTTATCAAGTTCGTGTTGGTGATTAATAATTTTATCCTTTTGATAATTTCTGATGTATTTATGAACACCCTCTACCATTCCATAATAAGCTACTTCCGCCGTATTAGGGATATATGAGAATACTGTGTTTTCGAAATCGTAATCAACCGACTTCAAAATTTTATCTACCAATAATCTACCTAATTGCTTCCGCTCTCTATAAATAGAGGCATCGTTCCCTCTAGAGAAATAGATACGTTCAAAAGAACAGGCTTTTTTCTCTACAGGTTCTTTAAACATTTGCATCGAAGTATGTCCATTCTTTTTAATTATTAAAGCATGGCCTGGTTCAACTTCTTTTATTTCATCAATTGGTATATTAAACGCAGTTTGAATAGCAGGTCTCTCTGAGGTAACCACTACCACTTCTTCATCTTCATAATAAAATGCCGGGCGAATACCTGCCGGGTCGCGCATAACAAAGGCATCTCCATGACCAATCATTCCGCAAATGGTATACCCACCGTCCCAGTTTTTGGCAGAACGTGTTAATACATTTGCAACATCTAATTGTTCTGCAATGAGTTTCGTTATTTCAACGTTTCCATGTCCTAATGAACGATAATAATCGAATAATTTTTGATTTTCATCGTCTAAGAAATGTCCAATTTTCTCTAAAACAGTAATCGTATCGGCTTTCTCCTTTGGATGCTGACCTAATTCATATAATTGCTCTAATAGCTCATTCACATTGGTCATATTGAAATTACCCGCTACAATTAAGTTACGCGTAATCCAATTATTCTGACGAAGGAAAGGATGGCATTGTTCTATGTTATTCCCTCCAAAGGTTCCATATCTAAGGTGACCTAATAATAACTCGCCAGTATAAGGAGCATTATGTTTCAGCCATACAGGATCCATAAAATTTATAGGATCATTGGCTTCCACTTCAATTAAACGGTTATGTATGTGCTCGAATATTTCAGGAACCGCATTTTTACTAGTAGACCTGTGCCTAGAAATGTATCTTTCCCCAGGAGCAATGTCCAATTTAATCGTCGCCACACCAGCACCATCTTGCCCGCGGTTCTGTTGTTTCGACATCAGTAAATACAGTTTATTGAGCCCATAAAGAGCCGTGCCGTATTTTTCTTGGTAAAATGCTAAAGGTTTTTTAAGTCGGATTAATGCGATGCCGCATTCGTGCTTAATTGAATCACTCATGGATGTGTCACTAAGGCACAAATATACGAAATGAATTGTGAATTGTGAATTGTGAAATATGAATTGTGCGGCATTAACTCCATGCACCTTGCTACCAGCTCTTTGCTAACAGCTACCAGCTAAAAAAAAATCCCCCTTGATTGCTCAAGGGGGATTTTTTAGTATTCTTTCTAATGTTATAATGAAAGTCCGACTTTAATTGTCATTGTTGATTTAATGTACATCGTATCAGTAGTTGGGTTGAATAATCTACCTTCTAAAGCAATTCTGAATTGAGGTTTTGCTACAAATGGTAACAAATCAAAATTAGCAGTATCGTTAGGGAAAACAATAGGATTAATGTTTCTAAAGCTTGCAGCCATAGTTGCAGAATCTATTGATTGTAATCCAGCGAAATTACCAGTTAACTCAGCAACGTTAACACCAATACTTTTAATATTATTGAAGTTTAGTGAACTTTGAGTGACACCATTAACATCTGTTAACGCAAGAGTTAAACCACTAAATATCATTTGATTAACATCATCTCTAGTAGCGCCATTTGCAGTTAACAAACTGTCTAAATTAGACTCTACTGTGTCAACTCTAGATAAAACAGTAGATGAAAGAGGTGGTATTTTGTAATCAGCGGTTTGTGTAAATGGAACATCAATTTCAATACCATTATCGCCTTCACAAGCTGCAAAAAAAGTAGCACTTGCAAGTAAACTAGATACCATGAGGGTTCTAAATAAATTCTTTTTCATAATAATTTAATTTTGTTAGTTGATTTTGACACAAAGATAAATATTTTATTTCAATAATATAATATAATATGAATTCTACTAAACATCTATACTTGTGAATTTTACATACTAAAACCATGCCAATTAAACCATTTTTTTAATAATTTTGATAATAAAGCGAATTTTGCATATAATTGCAGCCGATTTAAGGGGCCCATAGCTCAGCTGGTTAGAGTAGGAGACTCATAATCTTTTGGTCGAAGGTTCGAGTCCTTCTGGGCCCACAATTCCTCGCTTTTAGCGGGGAATTTTTATTTTTACAGCATGATAAAAAACATCATTTTCGATTATGGCAATGTAATTTTCGACATCGACCATCAATTAACCATTAATGCCTTTAAAAATTTAGGCCTACAAAATGACAGTGCTTTTTTTGGACACTTACAACAAAATCCTTTATTCGATCAGTTCGAAATGGGTAAAATCAGCCCAAAAGAGTTCCGAAATGCAATAAGAGAAATTACTCAACATAATTTTAGCGATGCAGCCATAGATGAAGCTTGGAACATCCTCCTACTTGGCATACGACCAGGTTACCTTGAGTTTTTATCAGAAATAAAAACAAATTATAGAAGCTTTTTATTGAGCAACAACAACGAAATACATTATAACTGGATCAATAACTATCTGCAAGAAACATTCAACATTCCGAATATGAGTGCCTATTTTGAACACGATTATTATTCGCACTTAATGGGAATGCGCAAACCCAATGCCGATATTTTTGAGTTTGTAATAACTAAACATCAGTTAAACCCCCATGAAACCTTGTTTATTGACGATAGCCCACAACACTTAGAAACTGCTAAAAAGCTTGGCCTGCACACACATTTAATGTTGCGTACAGAAGATCTAAGAAGCCTAGTCCCAACATTGTTAATTTAATTTACAATAACATGACAATGTAAGTCCATCATTCCTTTTTAAATCAATATTTTTAACGAAAAAAATAATAAAATGAGAAAAATCGCAACACTCCTTTTACTTAGCATTACAACCTTTTACTCGGCTTACGCTCAAGAAGAAAAACACTTAAAAAATTTAACCCAATTAACGTTTGGTGGCGACAATGCCGAGGCATATTTTAGTTTTGATAACAAACATTTAAGTTTTCAATCAAATAATAAAAAATGGGGAGTACAATGTGATCAAATTTTTTCGCTAGACATAAGCAAAGCTTCAAAAGACTCTACTTATACCCCACCGATGATCTCTACAGGAAAAGGTCGTACAACCTGCTCTTATTTTTTAGCAGATAATAAACATATATTATACGCATCTACACATGGAGAGATGAACGAATGCCCTCCTCCCCCAGCTCCTCGAGCAGATAGAAAATATTTATGGCAAATATCTCCTGAATATGATATTTACATTGCTGATTTAAAAGGAAACATTACAAAAAAACTTACCAGTGAACCAGGTTATGATGCAGAGGCAACGGTTTCTCCGGATGGTAAAACCTTAGTATTTACATCAACTCGCACAGGCGATTTAGAATTGTTTACCATGAATATAGATGGTACTAACGTTAAACAAATTACCAATGGTTTAGGATATGATGGTGGTGCGTTCTTCTCTCCAGATGGCAAGAAAATTGTATTCCGTGCATCCCGCCCTACTTCAGAAGCTGATGTGAAAGAATATAAAGAATTATTGAAAGAAGGATTAGTGGCTCCTACAAACATGGAAATTTATACATGTAATATCGATGGCAGCGGACTCACACAAATTACAAAATTAGGCAAAGCCAATTGGGCCCCTTTCTTTACACCTAATGGTAAAAAAATTATATTTTCATCAAACCATCATTCAGAACGTGGTTACGATTTTCAATTGTATTTAATAAATATTGATGGTTCAGGTTTGGAAAGAGTAACAAATGCGAGTATCTTTAATGCATTCCCAATGTTTTCGCCTGATGGGAAAAAGCTAGTTTTCTCTTCTAACAGAAACAATGGCGGGACTAGGGATACGAATTTGTTTATAGCAGACTGGAAAGAATAGTATCGAGTAGCGGGTAGCGAGTAATGCCAATATTTGCAATTTGACAGAATAACTTAATAACCTTATAACTTAATAACCCAATAACTATAAAACAATGAAGAATCTATACATCCTTATATTCATCTTACTTACTAACGTGGCGTTTGCGCAAACGGATTTTAAACGTATTGAAAAGGATATTAATTACTTAAGTTCGGATAAGTTAAAGGGTAGATTCCCTGGTACGAAGCAAGAATTAAAAGCAGCGGATTATATCATCAAGAGCTTTAAAAAATCGGGCTTAAAGCCAAAAGCAGATGAAAATTCTTATTTACAAGCATTTCCTTTTAAAGTAAGTAAAAACCCACATGCTACTGATGATGAAATGGTATCAAAAGGCTATGCACATAATGTGGTAGGATATTTAGATAATGGAGCAAAATATACCATCGTTATTGGTGCACATTATGACCATTTAGGATTAGGCTTAGGTGGTAATTCATTAGATGCTAACCCGGAAAATAAAATACACAATGGTGCCGACGATAATGCATCTGGTACTGCAGGTGTTATGGAATTGGCTCGTTATTTTGCAACTAACAATATAAAAGAAAATCATAACTTTTTGTTCATTTGTTTTTCTGCAGAAGAAGAAGGCTTGTTGGGTTCAAAATACTTTACCAATAATCCTACCATCGTATTAAATGATATTTCATTTATGATAAACATGGACATGATTGGTAGGTTAAATGATTCAACAAAAAAAATAATCATTTCGGGTGTTGGCACAAGCCCAACATGGAGCAATGTATTGGCCAATCATCAAAATAATATAATAAAATACAAAGCAGATAGTGCCGGCATGGGACCATCAGATCATGCATCATTTTACTTAAAAAACATTCCTGCATTACACTTTTATACAGGCACACATACAGATTACCATAAACCAAGTGACGATGCTCATAAAATCAACAACCTTGGAGAAGCTTATGTATTAAACTTTATTGTAAACCTTGTAAACGATGCTGATAAAATTGAGAAGTTAGCATTTACTCCCACTAAAACTAATAACGCATCTTCAAGCTCTACAAGTTTCAAAGTAACCCTTGGGGTAATTCCTGATTATGCTTTTGATGGTAAAGGATTACGTTTAGATGGGGTGAGCGAGGGCAAAGCGGCTCAAAAAGCCGGACTAAAGCAAGGAGATGTGATTACTATGATGGATGATTTAGCTATTGAAAACATACAAGATTACATGAAAGGATTAAGTAAATTTTCTAAAGGACAAACTGTTCAAATAAAAGTAAATCGCGATGGTAAAGAGCTAATTTTACCCGCTACTTTTTAATTCGAATTTTCGAAACATATTATTACCTTTATATAACTAACCTGAACCAATGGCTATTTTTGATATAAACAAGGTACTAAGTATTGTGGACAATGATAAGGGCATGGCAAAAACTTTGCTTGAAATGACTGTAGACTTGGGCTCTGTTGATATGCTTGAAATGAGAAAGCTTGCTAATGATCAAGAATATGTTGCAGCCGGTAAAGTTGCACATAAACTTAAATCAAGTACGGCCACTCTAGGTTTTCATGATGTTTCTGATTTAATGAAAGACTTGGAACATTATTCTAAAACGGAGGTTGAGCATACTATTTTTGAAGAGAAGTTGAGTAATTTAGAATCTGTTACAAATGAGTTATTTGAATTTATTCGTCAGGCTCTAGCTTCCGAACTCAAATAATACTCCAACAAATCATCATACACATATTGATAACTTGTTTGTTTTATAAGTTTAGTGTTTGCCACCCATCTTAATTGCTCATTTTCCACTTCGTTAAATTCTGGCGATGTTAAGTTAAATTTCTCACAGACCTTGCTGTAAAATTCTTTACGAGTAGGGTGTGCAGATGAACATACATTATAAACTCCTTCTAAATTTTTCTCAATACACAATTCAATAATATTTATCACATCTTGTTGATGAACTAAATTAATTTTTTGATTGGCATTTGGTAAATCTTTTCTTCCACTTAAAAATTTAGCAGGATTTCTATTGGGTCCAACTAAACCGGAAAGTCTTAATACAACTGCGTTTGGTAAGGTTTCTAAAAACAAATTAGAAACTTCAAAATGTTTATTTGTATGTAGATGTTCCCTTAAATCTTGCTGCTCCTTTAACTCTCCTTGGCAAGCGTTGTAGACAGAAGTTGTAGAAATGAATATAATTTTTTTTACTTGAAGATGTTTTAGTTCGGTAAATAATTTTTGAAACTTATCTAGCTCTATTTCTTTGCTTGCAATAGAAATCAACATGTAATCGGCTTGCGCTTCTTTGGGAAAGTCATCTCCCAACTCCCATTTATAGGTTTTAATAGTAGATAGTTGAGTAGGCATCCTCTTTGTACCCTTTACTTCATACCCTTTGGCTATAAAATAATGTGCACAAGCCTCGCCTAGCCAGCCTAAACCAATTATAGTAATGGATTTCATTTAAAGTTCTTTGCGTAATCGAGCAACAGGAATATTTAGTTGTTCTCTATATTTTGCTACGGTTCTACGGGCAATGTTATATCCGTTTTCTTTTAGAATTTCCGCTAATTTTTCATCTGCTAGCGGATGTTTCTTATCTTCATTACCAATGCATTCTTCCAAAATCTTTTTCACTTCTCTGTTAGAAACTTCTTCCCCACCTTCCATTTGTATACCTTCAGAAAAAAATGATTTTAATAAAAAGGTGCCAAATTCAGTTTGAACATACTTACTATTCGCCACACGTGAAACTGTTGAAATATCCATCTGCACTTGGTCTGCAATGTCTTTCAAAATCATAGGTCTCAGTTTACGCTCATCGCCAGTTAAAAAATAATCGTACTGATAATGCATAATGGCATTCATGGTTTTTATTAAAGTTTGCTGACGTTGTTTAATCGCATCAATAAACCATTTTGCAGAATCAAGTTTTTGTTTCACAAACTGAACTGCTTCTTTCAATTTTTTATCTTTTTCAACAGCTTTGTCATACGTTTGAAACATCTCTTGATATGACCTGCTTACACGCAACTCGGGAGCATTTTTTGAATTCAATGTTAGTATTAAAAACTGATCGTTTTTATTAATGATAAAGTCTGGAATTACTTGTAATTGCTTAGAATTATCAGCAAAAGAATTACCAGGTTTTGGGTTTAACTTTAAGATATCTTGAACAGCAGCTTTTAATTCTTCAGAAGTAATAGACATACTTCTCTCCAATTTGTCGTAATGTTTTTTGGTAAACTCGTCTAAATAATCCCTAACAATTAATATTGCATTTTTTACATTTTTAGAACTTTGGTCTTTGCGTTTTAGTTGTAATAATAAACACTCTTGCAAATCTCTTGCCCCTACTCCTGCAGGGTCAAAGCTTTGTATAATTTCTAAAAGATGTAAAATCTCCTGTTCATTGGTAAATATATTTTGAGAGAACGCTAAATCATCTACCAATGCTGTAATTGGTCGTCGTAAATATCCATCATCATCTAAGCTCCCTAGTATTTGCTGTGCTACCATAAATTCATGGTCGCCCATTACGCACATGGTTAACTGAGCTTGTAACATTTCGTGGAATGAAGAAGATACTGCAATAGGCATTTCCTTTTTTTCTTCATCGTCAGAATCATTATCCTGCATCATTCTATAACCATCATCCTGATCGTCGTCTTGCAAATAATCATCTATGTTAAACTCGTCTTGCTGCTCATTCGCTTCTTCCTTTACATCATTTGGTTGATCATCGTCGAGTGTTGAGTATTCAGATATTTCTTCAGCATTTGATAAGCTTCCGTCTTCTAAGGCAGGATTTTCTTCGAGCTCCTCTTTAATCCGAGAATCGAGCATAACAGTAGGTATCTGCAGCAATTTTATGAATTGTATTTGCTGAGGGGATAACTTTTGTAGTAGTTTCTGTTGTAAACTCTGCTTTAACATACTTTTTATTCGCTCGAAAATACAATAAAAAAAAAGAAAAAACACTATTTTTGGAAACTCTAAAAGAGACAAATGAGATTCTTATGACATATATTAAAGATTTAAAAAGCGAAGAAGGTAAAGTTGTTAGTCTAAACGGTTGGGTATCAAATAAACGTACAGGCAAAGGGCTTGTGTTTATAATTTTACGTGATGGTACTGGGCTTTGCCAATGTGTAGTTACAGAAGAATCTATCGACGCAAATTTATTTCAAATTGCAGATAAATTAAGTTTAGAAAGTTCGGTAAAAATTACAGGAACTGTTCGTAAAGATGAACGCCAAGTAGGTGGTTATGAGTTACAAGCAACCGATTTAAGTGTATACCACATCGCTGAGGAATATCCTATTTCTAAAAAAGCACACGGTATAGAATTTCTAATGGACAATCGCCATTTATGGTTGCGTTCTCGCAGGCAATGGGCAATTATGAAAATTAGAAATACCATTTCATTTGCTATTCATAAATTTTTCCAAGAGAATGATTTCGTACAAATGGATGCGCCAATATTTACTGGCAATGCTTGTGAAGGTACCACCAATTTGTTCGAAACAGATTTCTACGATGCACCTGCCTATTTATCGCAATCGGGTCAGTTATACGGCGAAGCTATGGCCATGGCAATGGGTAAAATTTATACGTTCGGACCAACCTTCCGTGCTGAAAAATCGAAAACTCGTAGGCATTTATCTGAGTTTTGGATGATAGAACCAGAAATGGCATTCTATGATTTAGATATGAACATGGATTTAATTGAGAAATTCTTGAGATATGTTGTTTCAGATGTATTAAAAAACTGTGAAGAAGAACTAGCTATTATTGAAAGAGATACTACCATCTTAAAAAACATTACAGAAGTGTTCCCTCGTTTACCTTATGATGAAGCTGTAAGGATTATTAAAGGAGAGCAAGACGTAAACGGCAAAAACTCCATTAAAACCTTAGAAGCAGATTTAGCAAAAGTACAAGGAAGAATTGCGGAGATTGAGGCCGATATAAAAGAACGTGAAGATAAAATCGCAACTTCAGGAATGAAAAAAGGAGAAGTAAACTTCAACGTAAATAAAATTGCTGATTTAAGAGATGAATTAAGAGATTGTGAGGAAGATGCTCGCAACATCCCACAATGGTTAGACTCTGCAAGAAACTTTAAATATGGCGAAGACTTTGGAGGATCGGATGAAACTGTATTAACCAGATTATTTGAAACTCCTATTATGGTTTATAACTGGCCACACGAAGTAAAAGCATTTTACTTAAAACGTGCAGACGATAGTAGATTTGCGAAAGGTGTAGATGTGTTGGCTCCAGAAGGTTATGGAGAAATTGTAGGAGGTGGAGAACGTGAAACTGATAAAGATTTATTAATCGCGAAAATTAACGAACACGAATTGCCTATGGAAGCTTTTGAGTGGTACTTAGATTTGCGTAGATATGGAAGTGTACCACACGCAGGTTTTGGCTTAGGTTTAGAACGTTTAGTAGCATGGGTTTGTAAACTTCCACACGTAAGAGAAACCATTCCTTTTCCAAGAATGTACGGCAGACTATTGCCATAATAAATATTTCCTATTATATTTAGTTCGAACCAAAACTAAATATAATGGGAATTTTTACAGAATTTAAAACATTTGTTTCCAGAGGAAACGCTGTTGAACTAGCTATCGGAGTTGTAATAGGTGCTGCTTTTCAAAAGGTAGTCGACTCAATTGTAAACGATATTATTATGCCTCCAATTGGTTACCTTATTGGAAAAGTTGAGTTTAAAGATTTAAAACTCAAACTTGGCGAAGTAGTTACCATAAACTATGGTAGTTTTATCCAAACTTTAATTCAATTTACCATTATTGCCTTTACTATTTTCTTAGTAGTAAAACTCCTCAATAGAATGAGAGAGAAAGAAGCATTGGTGAAGTTGCCTTAAGGCAGTGTACAGTGTACAGTGTACATTGTACACTGTACTTTGTATAGGAAAATAAGAATTAAGAATTAAGAAATAAGAATTAAGAAATGAAAAGAAATTTATATGTTGTTGCTGCAATCATTATGCTTGCAAGTAATTCCTTTGCACAAAGCGATACTAGCACATGGAAGAAAGGCGGACTAAGCTCTGTAGGGCTCAGCCAGTCGTCGTTTACCAATTGGGCTGCAGGTGGTATTAGTAATACGAACATCACCTCTCTCATCAGTTTATATGCTAACCAAAAATTGCAGAACAGTACTTGGGAAAACAACTTAGACCTTGGTTTTGGAACTCAAAAAATAGAAAGTGCCGATTTCAGAAAGAGTGAAGATAGAATAGAGCTAAACAGTAAATACGGACGAAAAATAAATGATAAGTTAAATTATTCAACCTTATTAAATTTTAGGTCGCAGTTTGCTCAGGGTTTTAACTACACAGATACAAGTGTAATTTACGTATCTAACATCATGGCACCTTCCTTTACAACCATTTCTGCCGGTGTTGATTACCGACCATTAGAAGGCTTGAGTATTTATTTCTCGCCAGTTACAGGTAAAATAACTACAGTGCTCGACGATCAATTGTCGAATCAAGGAGCATATGGAGTAGATACAGGTAAAAAGGTACGATTTGAGTTTGGAGCATTGGCTTCTGTTAAATATCAAAAAATATTTAAAAACAATATTCAATTAAAGTCTAAACTCGACTTGTTTGGTAACTTTGAAGACTTCCAGGCCATTGATGTTAACTGGGAAAACATATTTGCTTATCAGATATCAAAGTTGCTTTCAGTATCGCTTACCTCTACTTTATTGTACGATCAAGACATCTTAATTGTAAAACAAGTGGAAGAAAGCCCAGGGGTATTTATTGAAGAAAACAAGCCTAGAATACAGTTTAAGCAGGTTTTTGCATTAGGTCTTACTTATAAATTCTAGTATTTTAAATTAAAATTGCATTCTACGCTTAGCTTACCTATATTTGCATCCTTGTTTTAAGAAATAAAAAGAAATGAAACGTACATTCCAACCATCGCAAAGAAAGAGAAGAAATAAGCACGGATTCAGAGAAAGAATGTCTTCTGCAAACGGTCGTCGTGTTTTAGCTTCTAGAAGAGCAAAAGGCAGAAAAAGATTAACTGTATCTGACGAGAAAAAACATAAACGCTAGTCTTCTGGTGGGTGTTTTTGATTGTGGGCTATTTAATTACATTCCATAATCATACCGAAACCGATGAAAAAATACTACTTTAACAAAGAAGAACGCTTGTGCAGTATAAAGCTTATTGAAGAGCTTTATAGCCAAGGTTCTTCTTTTGTTTTATATCCCTTTCGGTTTGTATTTAAAGAAATACCAAGCCAAACTCCACCTATACAAATAGTTATAAGTGTACCCAAGCGTAAATTCAAAAAAGCGGTTGATCGTAATAAAATCAAAAGGCAGGTTCGTGAGGTGTACCGCCATTCAAAAGAAGACAGCCTTTACCCATCGTTAATTGAAAAGGGTAAAAGTTTGCACTTATTACTCATTTTTACGGGTAACGAAATAATTACTACTTCAAGCATCAGAAAAAAACTAAATTTAGGACTAGAACGTTTATTAACTAAATTATAAAATGTTTGCATTTTTATTCACCCTATTTATTCGTGTTTATCAACGAATAATATCGCCAATATTACCAAATGCTTGTAGGTATACTCCTACTTGCTCCGAATACGGGGTACAAGCAATAAAGAAATATGGACCATGGAAAGGTGGATGGATTGCAGTAAAAAGAATAGCGAGATGTGGCCCTTGGGGAGGGCATGGTTATGATCCTTTAGACTAATGAAAATGACACGTACACGAAAAATTGTAATCGGCTTAGGTATATTACTTGGCTCACTTAGCTCTTTAGCTTTTGTTGATAATTACTTCGAAATTTCTAAAAACTTAGAAATATTTACTTCCACTTATAAAGAGTTGAATTCGAATTATGTTGACGATGTAGATGCGGCAAAGCTTATGCGTACAGGCATTGAAGCCATGGTAGAATCATTAGATCCATACACAAATTATATATCGGAATCTGAAATTGAAGATTACAGATTTATGACAACCGGACAATACGGTGGTGTGGGTGCTAGTATTTTTCAGCGCGATAAAAACATATACATTCGAGAAACATACGAAGGTTTTGCGGCACAAAAAGCTGGCTTACTACCGGGTGATATGTTAGTAGAAATTGATGGTAAAGCTTTATTCGGAAAAAATAATAATGAAGTAAGTAAATTTTTAAAAGGGCAAGCGGGTACTGAGTTAGCTATATTAATTAAACGAGAAGGCATAGAAAAACCGTTTAAAGTAGTGTTAAAAAGAGAAGATATTCAAATTAATAATGTTCCCTATTATGGAATGATAAACGAAGAAATCGGTATTATTCAATTAAAAGGCTTTACACAAAATGCAGGTAGAGAAGTAAAACAAGCGTTAACAGAATTAAAAAAGAATCCTAATTTAAAAGGCGTAATATTAGATGTACGTGGTAACCCAGGAGGCTTATTACACGAGGCTGTAGACATATCAAACATATTCGTAAATAAAGGCGAATTAGCAGTTGATACACGTGGTAAAAACAAAGATGCCAATAAAAAATATTTTACGATTAACGATCCATTAGATGCAAACATACCATTAGCAGTACTAACAAACAGCAGCTCGGCATCAGCATCAGAAATTGTTTCGGGTGTGGTGCAAGACTTAGATCGCGGTGTGATAGTAGGCCAACGTACTTTTGGTAAAGGCTTAGTGCAAGTAACACGACCATTGAGTTACAACGCCCAATTAAAAATAACAACAGCAAAATATTACATCCCAAGTGGCAGATGCATACAAGCCCTGGATTATTCGAATAGAAACGAAGATGGTTCTGTTGGTAAAGTTGCCGATTCATTAATTAAAGAATTTAAAACGAAGTCGGGACGTAAAGTATACGACGGAGGCGGAGTTGCACCAGATTTAGCGGTAGATGTACAAACTTATTCAATTGTTACACAAACTTTGCTCAGCAAAAACATCATTTTCGATTATGTAAATGCGTATGTAGCAAAACATCCCTCAGCACCTTCACTCCAATCATTTAGTTTAACTAAAGCAGATTATGAAGATTTTATAAATTACGTAAAATCAAAAGATTTCGACTACAAAACGAAAAGTGAAAAAATGCTAGATGATTATAAAGAGGCGGCTGTTTCAGAGAAATATTACGATGCTATTAAAGCGGATTTAGAATTGCTTAAAACGAAATTATTACACGATAAAAATGCCGATTTAGTAAAATTTGAACCAGAAATAAAAGAAATTTTGGAAGAAGAAATTGCTTCTAGGTATTATTATCAAAAAGGAAGAATTCAGCAATCACTGAAAAACGATTTAGAAGTAAAAAAAGCGATAGAAGTGCTTTCTAATAAAACCATGTATACAAACATTTTAAAAGGCAAAGAATTGTCGAATAAAAACTAAATTTTTGGAATCTAAAAAATGTTGAATTCCTTATACGAAATAATTATTCTACTACTATTAGGTGGCCTAGGTGGTTTATTAGCAGGCTTACTAGGTATTGGTGGTGGAGTAATTTATGTATTAATATTTAATTATTACCTGCACAAATTAGGTATTCCAGATTCCATAATTGTACCATCAATTATCGCGAATTCTATGTTTGCGATATTATTTGCAGGTGTTAGTGGGACTTATAAACAATGGAAAAATAAAAATTTCTTTCCCAATGAAATGATAATTGCAGGATTAGCAGCTGCAGTTAGTTCAATCTCATTTTCATACATGATAAGCAAAGGCACATGGTATACCAAAGAGAGTTTTAGCATTTTTTTCATTGTACTATTAGTCTCTATTGCGTTAAGAATATTTACACAACGTAAAAAGGTAGAGCAAGAAAATTCACAAAACCCAAATATGTTATCGCTTAGTATTACTGGATTAATTTCTGGTACCATAGCTGCTTTTTCGGGGATTGGTGGAGGAGTAATAATAGTGCCCATACTTACAGATATAATAAAATTGCCCATTAAAAAAGCGACCTCTATTTCATTGGGCGTAATTAGCATTATGGCTCTATTTACCTCTCTTTATCATGCAATGACCAGTGTTGCAAGTGGAGGAACGAGTTCGTTATTAGTATTTTCACTCGCAATACCAGTAGCAATTGGAAGTTTAATAGCGGCGCCAATTGGTGTACAATTAGCAAATAAATTAAAACCATCACAAATTCGAATTGTGTTATTTTTGTTTTTAGTTTCTGTAATTATAAAAATGATTTTTAATATAAGCTGATGAACTTATTAATGATAGAAACATCGAGCATCAATTGCTCCGTGGCTTTAAGTGTAAATCATCAGTTAGTTTCTTGTGTTGAAAAACAAGAACAAAATATTCATGCAAGTTCCATTACATTATTTATAGAACAAGTATTAGCAGAAGCAAATTTAACTCTGCAAGACTTAGATGCAGTGGCAATAGGCAAAGGCCCTGGATCATACACAGGCTTACGTATTGGCGTGTCTACGGCAAAAGGACTGTGTTATGCACTCAACATACCATTAATTGCTTGCAATAGCTTAGAAACCTTATATGCACAAGCAAAAACACAAGTAAATACAATTCAACACCAAGTTTACATTCCATTAGTTGATGCGCGTAGAATGGAGGTATATACTTGTACCTATTCTGAAACAGGAGATTTATTGGAGGAGATAAAAGCTGTAATAGTAGATGAACATACATTTTCAGATTCATTAACAAAATCAAAAGTTTTATTTTTTGGGGATGGTGCTGCTAAAATAAAGCAGATGTACGAGCAACACAAAAATGCAGAGTTTATAGAAGGGTTATATCCATCGGCCAGGTTTATGCAAACACAGGCACTCTCCTATTTCGAACAACAACAATTTGAAGATGTTGCTTATTTCGAACCCTATTATTTAAAAGAGTTTTATTTCAATAAATAAAAAAACCGATTGCTTTTTACAACAATCGGTTTTTTTTATTTTATTAATCTAAGTATTACTCAAGAATTATAAACTCAACTCTTCTGTTTTTAGCTTTACCTGCAGCAGTTTTATTATCTGCTATTGGTTTAGTTGGGCCGTAACCTTTAGCTGTAACACGTGCAGCATCTATACCATTATCTGTAAAGTATTTCTTAACAGCATCTGCTCTGGTTTGAGACAACTTCATGTTTGAAGCCGCTTTACCTGCATTATCTGTATGACCTTCTATTAATAATTTAAACGATGGTTTTTTCACTAATAATTCATTTAACAATTTCAATGATTCGTAAGATGAAGCTGAAATAACAGATTTACCTACTTCAAAATTTAAATTGCTAAATACTTTATTAATTACTTCTTGCTCTTCAACAGTAAGTTCAACTTTCTGAGGAATTGCTGGGCAACCATTGTTATCAACCGGACCAGCTACGTTAGGGCATTTATCATCTTTATCGAAAATACCATCACCGTCTGTATCCGCCCATGGGCAACCTTTGTTTTCTATTGGTCCTGCAGAATTTATACAAGAGTCAACATCGTCAAAAATACCATCTGCATCTGTATCAGGGCAACCGCTATTTGCTACTAAACCTGCTGCGCTTGGGCATTTATCATCTTTATCCGGAATGCTATCACTGTCAGCATCTGGCCATGGGCAACCTTTATTTTCTACTGGACCTGCTGTCAGTGGGCAAGCATCGTCTTTATCTAATGTTCCATCTTTATCAGCATCTGGCCATGGGCAACCTTTATTTTCTGCAGGACCTGCTGAGTAAGGACAATCGTCAATTACATCTAACACACCGTCCATATCAGAATCTGCAGGCATAGCAGCTGTTGGTTGTGGTTGTTTACGAGGGCAACGACCGAAACCCCAGGCAATACCGAAGTTGAAGTCGGCACCTAAACCTAAACTAGGTTTTTTAGTGTGGTCTGCAATCTGTTGAGACACTTGGTATGTATTTAACACTTTCTCAGATCCAAAATATAAATCTAAGCCTCTATTTCTCCATAAGAATTGTCCACCTACTGAGGCGAATCCACCCGTATTATAACTACCTAATGCGATGAAATTAATTCTTCTAAATACTCTAATGTTATTGATAAATACTAAATCTAAATTATTAACATAAATTGGTTTAGAAACAATAATGGTTTGGTGTAACCAATTTGCCCAACGATATTGAGCTGAAAATTCTACTCTCGTTTGTAATCTTGATTTGTAAGAACCTGTTACGGTATCAAATGTAAAGGCAGAAAAATCTTTCAATACTGAATCTTGCACTGCAGAGTCTGCTAATGCCGGAATACCAGTATATCTTACTGTTTTACCTAATTTATATGTTTGCGATTGGTCGTTCCAAGTAATACCACCTAAATCTAATACTGCAGCACTAATGGTTAATTTACGTGTAACATCTAATTGCAAACCTCCAGAAAATGCAAAACCTGTGTTCTTTAAAACATTGGTCGCAATATCACCAGTGTTATCTGGATCTACTGAAGTTCTAATTTCTCCATTTACTGTTATATCAATCGTATCTCCCTGAGCAGAAGTTGTAAATTTAGTATCCTTAATATTGAAATCAACATTGGCTGCACCTAATAAATAACCAACCTTAAAACCTCCGGATAAGTTTTTATAAATCTGACGGCGGTAACCGAAACCAGATTCTACGTAGGCATTTGCACCACCACCAATATCTAAAAATCCATCGATGCTTTTTCCTCTATAAGGGTAATTTCCTTGTGTAATGAAATTGAAAATACCATTATTGATGTTGAAGCCTGCTTCCATTTTAAACTGAGAGTACAAAGAAATTTCGCCTCCATGTTTTTTACCTGCTCTAAACTTCAACATAAAAATGTTGTAGTTAAACTTGTTGGTAAAAGAGTTATCGCCACCGTTTTCTAAACTCAATTTAGTTAAGTTCTCACTTGCTAAAAAAGCTTTTATGAAATCGTTTGCCTGCCCTGTTACACTAAAATCCAATCCCATAGATGGGAATATGAAAAAGTTAGTTGCCCAAGAACGGCAAGAGTCGGTAGTACGATGGTGTGGATTCTGAATTCCATCGTATAATGTCCTTGTATAATACAAAGAATATTTTTGAGCATTTGCACTCGATACTAAAACTAATAATAGTATCGGCAAATATATATATCGAATTAGTCGTTTCATGATTTGTCTGATTTATCTATTATTAGTAATTTATTTAAGTGGTTTAGCCGTTACACCCAACCTGGCTTTTGTATCAAAACCTAGTTTGTAATCTGTGTAAATTTTAGGGCTCGTACCTGGAGCTGTGTTCAATTTAGCTTTTACTCCAAGTTTTTTAGCAACCTTTATTTTATCTAATAAATCAGATGATAAACCTACAGTAAAAGTAGATCTAGTAGGACTAATAACTTTAACTTGTCCTCCAACTAATCCTGTAGTACCTGCAGCTAATCTTACTTGTGCTAATGTAGCTACCGAATCTAATGTTCCATTAAGTGCATTTAAATCTACTTCAATCTCATATGGGAATCCATTAGAAATAGAGAAGAATAATGTACCTGTATCTAATCTTGCAATGTTGCTATCTAAATCCGCTTGAGCAAATAAATCGAAATCGTAAGACGACTCTAATCTTAATTGATTAAATGATATTGCAAAAGGAATTGTTGCATCAACTGTTAGTTTCAAATCGCTATTTTGATGGAAGAAATAACCATATGGATCTGGGTTATCAAATGTACTTGCTACCCCCGCAGTAACTTTAATAGTAGTTGGGAAGTTGGTTAACACATCAGCCAAATTACTAGTTGTTTCGTTTATAACAGTTGGGTTACTTCTAGAATTAGGTTCATCGTTTGAGGCTATTGTAGATTGTTGTATAACCAAATTTAAAGGCGTTAATGCAACTTTAGCATTGGTAACTCCGTTGGTAGATTCTAAAACGATGTTCATTCCTAATGGAATTCCCATTTTACTGATGAAATCTAATTTAACATCAACATCTTCTAGGTTAAGGCTACCTGATTTTATACCCTTGTAGGTTTCTTTAGGAACTAGTGAAGTAGTGTTACTTGTTGAGGTTGCTGTAGATAATAATTGTTGTAAAATCCCAGATTTACCTTGCCAGTACTTTAAATTATAGCTCATAAATTCTACCGAAATTAATCCAGCGCCGCCACCTGGTCCTACTATTGGTGTACCAGAAACGGTTGTAAATTCCATAAGAACCTTACTAGTGTCTAAGCCTGTTTTACCACTTAAGTCCCAAATGCAATTTGTTAAGGTAAATTCTTGCTCAAATGCCTGACCTGCAGGAGCATTTAACGGACCTGATGTAAATGCAGTAGTACCAGATACTAATCCTGGTATGTTTACAATTAAGTCGTTGTAAGCAAAACTATGTGAATTTTGAATTTTTATTTTGAATGTAACATCATTAAAAGCCAATTTACGAACCATACTAGTTCCTAAATTTAAATTGATGTCTAATAGTTCTTCTGCAGGGAATTGGATGTTTGCACCTCCCGCAGAGGTAAATGTTAAGGTTTTAGGTACTGATGGAAATCCTGTTTGTACAATTTTTAAGGCATCACCTAAAGTTGTGGAGTTTAAAATCTCCAAGGTATCCAAAAATCCAACTTTTAAATAACCAGCTGGGTCGGTTTTTATAAAACTGGTGTCTTTTACCAAGTTTTTTAAATCCAATTCACCATAAACTAATGGAATGATGAAATCGGGAGATAGAGTTGGCTTTGCCAAGTCTTCGTCTATCTTACAAGCACTCAGCCACATAAAGCTCGCTGCCAGAAACAGTAAGATAATCCTGTTTAAAGATCGCATTAAATACATAATTAATAATTTAGTAGTTAGTTATAATGGTTAAATATACTGAAATAAGTAAGAACAATACAAATAATATATTCTTTAATTATTACAATAGATAATAAATAATTTTGCCCTCTTTAGTGCCAACTATCATCTTTTTCAGCTCATTATCAACTAAAAAAGAAGGGCTTGCAGAGGCCTTTAGGGGAAAACCATTCTGCAATTTGCCAGTTCTATCAAACAAATATACTTGCTGAGTTTCTTCAGAAAATATTCCTAGTAAACTCTCATTTTGTTTATATCTCCAAATAAAAGGTGGATGTATTACATTCGAATTAAATTGATAATTGAAGCCTAAAGTAGTATCGTCTTGATAAACCATTAACTGGTTATTATCCACAAATACATAATCACTATTCTCATCACCCATTACATCATCAAAGGCAAAAAAATGTTTATCGGTCCAATTTCCTACCGTTTTATACATTCTTCTGCCATCAATAAAAATACTTTTTATTTTACCTTTTTGGTCGGTGCTAATAAATCTGTTTTTTGCAAACTCTATATTTGCATCAAAATAAAATGGATTGTGATACTCAATGCCGGCAGAATCTTTAAACTGTGCTTGCACTTCTCCTTTTCTATTATAAAAATAAAAGTAGCCTTGATTGTTCGCCACAAATAATAAATCTTTCCCTTTTACATTTATGTGTTGAACTCTATCCAAAGACTGGCCAACTCGCTTAGGATTCCATCCATCTATAGGCCTACCACTAATGTCGTAACCATATATGCATTGATTATTACACGTTACAAAAATTCTGTAATTCTTATCCTTTTCATAATCAAACAAACTTAATCCTAAAGTTGCTGTTGCAGCTAATTTAATTGGGTAATTAGGCATCATTTGCCCAGTTAAATCCATTAGGTATATGTAATTTGAAGTGTTAAATAGCAATTGCGTCTCCCCGTTTTTATAATAATCTACTACCTCAATGCTTGAAATAATTTTCTGATTAATATTTTTCTTCCACTTGATGTTAGAGTCTTCATCAATTAAATAAACAGTATTAGTATCGTCTTGTACTACTATATACGTTTCAGTTTTAGCAATGCTGCGTACCCATTGCGGTGAATTACTCAATTCTGCATCTAAGGTAATTTGCCACTTTTGCTCAATACTTGTTTCTGTATCGTCAGATTTCATTGGCATGTAAATGCTAGATATTAAGCCAGCATCCGAACTTGTAACTTGATATGAAAATGCAGAGTAATTCGACCAGCCTAAGCGTTCTATTAACTTAGCATTTCCTTTATTGGTAAGTAAACTTTTTATGCTGTTTTCATATCCTGAAATGCCAGTGAAAAACAAATAATTGTACTGATCATTTAACGTGCTGATATAATTCTGAAAAGTTTCATTGTTCTTTAACAATTGATCCGACTGGAAATCATCAATATACTTTTTTAAGTCAGCAATAGTTGCAGCAACCATTAAGCGATCTTCTATTATGGTGTAAAATTTTGTTTCTAGTTCTTTAAAAGGTAAACCTGCAGCCAAGTACATAAATTTCCTAAACGGAAAAGTTTTTATTTCTTGACTTTTATATACTTCTGTTCTAGGGTTTTTAACTAACCTTGCTAACTTCTCTTCAAAAACATTGGCTTGTTTAAGAACCATCATCCCTACATATCCAGTATGTGTAAGTACAGAATAATTTGCATTGTAAGAAGCTATAAATTCCTCCCCTATTTGCTCATTTATAAAGGTTTTAATGTCTATGAAGTATTTTTTAGCCACTAGCTTTTGTTCTGCTTCGTAGTAATAATCCTGAATTAATTTATGTTGAATTTGCAAATCATTTCTAAAAAGTACAGCATCAGATAGTATTAAATTCTGAAAAGACCATGTATTGTTGGATAAATAATTCAATAAATAACTCCTGTTTTCTGTTTGAGATTTTAACAGATGAAAGTATTTCTTTTCCGAAGCTTCAATCTCTCCATTAAATATCCAAGCATCCGATTTGTAATTAAGCTCAGAGAAAGAAAAATCTGCAAATTCTTCAGAAAAATATAATGACTTCTGGAATGGCAGTTGAAAATATATGGAGTAAAATTCATTTAACGCTTCGTGGTTCACAAACAAACTCAGCAATGTTTTTGAATTTGCTTGTGTATCTTGCCATTTCTTAAACACAGGGTTACTTGAGTAAGAACTGCCATTTAACTTAGCTCTTAAGGCATCTTCAATTAATGTAGGATGTTTAGAAATTAATAAATACGGACTGTTGTACACATAGTAATATTCTTTTGTACCATTTAAATAGTGGTAAATAATACTCCCTTCAAACGCTCTTGATTTTGCATATACAACAGGTTGATCATCTATGTTAAACAATGTTGAAGGATCATCAGTTTCAAAATTATTTAAACTTGTTAAGTATAAACAACCCGCATTTTTTGCATTTAATTTCTGGCAGGCAATATAAATTTCTTGAGCTGTAATATTGTTTTGAAGAAGAATATTTTGTTTGAGTAAGGATTCGAGTTCTAGACTTTCTTGAATAAAATCTGAAAACAATAAGCTTGGTATGTTTTGGTCGTTCTTGAAAATATCTTGAAGGTCATTTTCGTATTTTAAGCTAACTACAAGTGCGTTGTTATTGGATAGGTAAGAAAATATATCTTTGTTATTGTTGATATTTAGTGAACCGCGAAAGTAAAAATAAGCCATTGAAATAATTATCGTTAATAAGGCAGATATTATCCAAACAGCTTTCTTCATTTTATCGAGTATAAATTCACACAAAAATAGTCTGAATTAATGATAGTAGTTCGTAATCAAACGATTCAGTTTTCAACATTTGTGATTCCGAAGATATCGTTTTCAAATGATTATATTTGTTTTATAAATTTAAAGATGAAAAAATTAGTTTTGATGGGAAGTATAATGGCTGCGATAGCCGTTATTATTGGTGCCTTCGGGGCACATGCCTTAAAACCATTGTTAACCGCAAACCAATTGCAAAGCTATGAAACAGGTGTGAAATATCATTTAGTGCATAGTTTAGGCATTATACTCATTGCCATTTTATATCATCAAACTAAAATAAAATTATTTAAAACTGCCGGAATGCTAATGTTTATAGGCATTATCTTATTTTCTTTTTCTATTTATTTACTTGCAACTAAAGAGTTATTTGGCATAAGTTCATGGACTTTCTTGGGACCAATAACCCCAATGGGAGGTTTATTATTGATTTCTGCTTGGGTATTAATTTTTATTGGTGCTTTTAACATTAAAAATGACTGAGTTAAGTTTTTCAAAGTACGATACGTATGCTGATGTAATTTTACCATTAGCCTTGCCCCAAAGTTTCACGTATAGGGTAAGTATTGATGCTATTGAAAAAATTAAAATAGGCTCAAGAGTCATTGTACCCTTTCAAGGAAATCATTTGCACACCGGCATTGTAGAGCGTATACATACAAATGCGCCACAACACTATACTGCAAAATATATTTTAAATGTATTAGACGATGAGCCAATATTACATTTGAAACAATTAGAACTATGGAATTGGATTGCTAAGTACTATGCTTGCCACGTTGGTGAAGTAATGAATGCAGCCTTACCAAGCGCTTTAAAATTAACCAGTGAAACAAAGGTTGTCATTAATAAACTGGCGGAGTTTGATATAGATGAACTAAATGAGAAAGAGTATTTACTAATTGAGGCCATCCAAATTCAAGATTTTATTACGATACAAGACATTCAAAAAATACTCGACCAGAAAACAGTGATGCCCCTCATCAAACAAATGATTCAAAAAGGGTATATCTACTTAGAAGAAGAAGTACAAGAAAAATACAAAGCCAAAACGGTTAAACACATAGTTCTCAAACCCTTGTATTTAGAGGAGGGAATGATTAAAATTCTATTCGATGAATTAGAGAAAAGGCCGAAGCAAATTGAAGTGTTGCAAGCATATTTACGACTAAAAAAAGAACATGAATTTGTAAACCCTAAATTAATTACAGATTTAGGGGCAAGCGCTTCTGCGGTGCAAACTCTTATTAAAAATGAGGTGTTCGACTTAGAAGAAATCGAAATTAGCAGACTTGAGAGTAACGTTTCTGAGGAACAAAATGTATTTGTTTTAAACGACGAACAAAAGGATGCATTAGTAGAAATTAAAGATGCATTTGAGTTGCGAATGCCTGTTTTGCTATATGGCATTACTTCTTCTGGCAAAACGATTGTATTTATTGAACTTATAAAAGAACAACTTTTAAAAGGGAAACAGGTATTAATTTTAGTTCCCGAAATTGGATTGACCGCACAACTCATAGAGCGTTATAAAACACATTTTGAAGAAGAAATTGGGGTTTATCACTCCCGTTATACCGAGAACCAACGTGCAGAAGTATGGCAACAAACGTTAAAAAGTACGTTCAAAATTATATTAGGAACCAGGTCTTCCATTTTTTTACCATTTGAGAACTTAGGTTTAATAATTGTTGATGAAGAACACGATCCATCTTACAAACAAAACGAACCTAACCCAAGGTACAATGCCCGTGATGTGTCTATTTATTTGGCCCACCATTATTCGGCAAATGTAATACTTGGATCGGCTACTCCATCCATAGATTCTTATTACAATAGCATTCAAAAAAAATACAGATTAGTTGAATTAAAAAACAGATTTGGTGCTGCTCAATTACCTGAAACTACTATTGTTTCCTTGCAAAACGATTTAGAGAAGGACTCTCCTCAACAATTATTTGGGAAAACATTGCTGCATGAAATAGAGCTGCGATTAGCAAAAAAAGAGCAAGTAATATTGTTTCAAAACAGAAGAGGCTATGCTCCCTTTTTACATTGCCACCAATGCGGGCACAGTCCACAATGCACCCAATGCGATGTGAGTTTAACCTACCACAAATGGAAAAATGAACTCCGTTGCCATTACTGTGGTTACCATACACCGGTTATAAAAGCATGCCCTAGTTGCGGTTCCACTCATATTCAAATGATGGGCTTGGGTACAGAAAAAATTGAAGAAGAATTACAAGCATATTTTCCGGAAGCTCGCATTGCTCGAATGGATTTAGATACAACACGAAAGAAAAACACTTTGCAAGAGTTGATAAACGATTTTGAAAACGGGGAAATAGATATATTGGTAGGCACACAAATGGTTACAAAAGGATTAGATTTTGAAAAGGTAACCTTAGTAGGCATTATACAAGCAGATAGTTTAATTAATCACCCAGATTTTAGATCGCATGAGCGTGCATTTCAATTAATAGAGCAAGTGAGCGGCAGAGCAGGCAGAAGAACCGAACGAGGGAAAGTTATTATACAAACTAATAAACCTGATCATCCAATTTTACAATTAGCCTCAAGGCATGATTATGATAGTTTCCTTCGACAGCAGCTTACCGAACGTAAACAATTTTATTATCCACCTTTTGTACGCTTAATAGAAATTACCTTAAAACATAAAGACTCACATAAAGTACAAAGAGCTGCGCAATTACTCGCTAAAGAGTATAAACAACTGTTTACAGCTAAAAGTGTACTCGGACCAGAATTCCCAGTAATAAGCAAAGTACGAAATCAATACATCCAAAAAATTGTATTAAAATTAGATCGCCTGAGTATAAACCTAGAAAAAAGCAAAGAAATTGTTAGAATTAAAATTGCTGAACTTAAAAGCAATAAAGAGTTTGGTGCATGTACCGTGCTCATAGATGTTGATCCAGTTTAGCTAGCACACTAACTAACTAGCACACTAGCACACCAACTACTTCCCTCTTCCTTGTATTACCGTAGCAATGGTAAAAAATAAAATTTTAAAATCAACTGCTAAGCTCATGTTTTCGATGTAAATGATGTCGTATTTTAAACGCTCTAACATTTGTTCTACATTTTCTGCATAGCCATATTTTACTTGGCCCCAAGAGGTAATTCCTGGGCGAACTTTTTGTAAGTGTTTATAGTGTGGAGCATACTCCATAATTTGATCGATAAAAAATTGACGTTCGGGACGCGGACCAACTAATGACATGTCGCCAATAAGTACATTATAAAACTGAGGAATTTCGTCGAGACGAGTTTTGCGCATAAACCTACCAAATGGAGTAATACGCGAATCATTTTCACTAGACAGTTGTGGGCCTAATTTTTCTGCACCAACCACCATCGAACGAAACTTTATAATTTTGAAAGGTTTACCATGAATTCCAATACGCGTTTGACTAAAGAACACTGGGCCTTTAGATGTAAGTTTTACGATAATTGCTGTAATGAAATAAACTGGAGAGAGAAATAATAAGAATCCAAGCGAAACAAATACGTCAATAATTCTTTTCATATTTAATTGCCATGCAGGCATTAAATCTGTTTTAATTTGAATTAAAGGAACACCAAATAAATGGTTCATTTTTACAGAACCTGTAATGATGTCGTACATATCTGGAATTATTTTAACATCTGCCTTAGAGTTTTCTAACACTTCAATTATCTTTTTTAAATCGTCGTGTTCTGAAGATTCTATGGCAATAATTACTTCTTGAATGTTATACTTTGTAACAATATCTGCCACTTCTTCATATTTTCCTAACTGAGGAAGATGTTGTGCTAATTCATTCTGATGGTTTACATCACCGTTTACAAATCCTATAAATTTAAATCCAACCGATTCTTTTTCAGATTCTAGTTCTTTATATAACTTATATGCTTTTTGATTGCTACCAACAATTAAGGTATTAAAGCCAATTATTCTACGCTTAATTTTAGACTTTGTACTAGAGGTAATAATTAGTCGAGGAATTGCGGTTGCAAAAAAATGTAGGATTACTAGCGTTAAAAAAGATTTGTAATAGTTGGTATAATTTGCCACTTCATCGTCTAAGATTAAAGCGAAAAACAAAACCAATACCCCAATAAAAGTTTGAGAAGCCGTTTGTAATAATTCTTTTAGTCTGGATTTTTTGTAAATGCTTCTATAAGTACCACTTACTGTATATATTATAAGCCAATAAAATGGAATGATTAACAAACCAAGATAAAAATTTCGGTCGAAATCGATGGGAACATCATACCCGAATTTTAAGGGTTCTACGTATATTTTACGGTACGCAAAAAAACAAACCCAAACGATTATGGAACTGGCATAATCTGTTATAATATACTTAAGTGTTTGTTTTAACTTGTTCATTTATACATTACCCTGAAGTTATCTATTAACACCTTTGAACTTGCATTACCACTATCGTGCACTGCTTTAAAATATACTCTGTATTTAGAGTTTGTAAACTTAGATACAGTAGAGGTAAGATTTAAATATAACTTTTTCCATTCATTATTAGTGGCAAGCATGGTTATCACGCTAACTTCGGTTACTTCAGCTCCATTATTATTAATTACAAATAATCCAATATTTAAATTCACTTCCGACCTGTAGTTAACTTCTAAATAAACGGGGCGTGAATTATTGGGAAGTGAATACGCTTTCTCTGTTTCAAATTCCATGAAATCTTTAGTAGCATCCATTTCCATTAACATTGAGAAATTACCATCAAATACTAAAGCTGGATTATCTGTTCTCAAAATCGTATCCACATCAGAATTGAGTGTAGTTCTAAATAACGTTCCTACGCCTTCAAATTCTTCAGGAAATTGACCAGCTGCTTCAGAAGGGAATTTCACTGATATTGGGTCATAAGAAATCTTAGCTGCTATTGTATCTGTTTTACCCAACTCGGCATTTATAGTAGTACTGTAATTGGTGAAAAAGGGATAAATTCTGCGCTCGCCATTTTGTGCACTCACGAGTATCCCAGGGGAAACCGTAATTTTACGTTGGCCTTCTCCTCTAAATACAGGAATATGTGCAGGTAATTCAAATGTGCCTATGTAAATACCATCCACATATATCCATGCATCTTTAATTTGATGTACGCCCGGTTTAGTAGCAATTGCGGGTATTTTTGTAGAATCCATAAAACTTATGGAATCAATTCTTAAATAGAATGGGATATCTTCGCTAGGATTTATAATTTCGCAAGATGAGAGTGCGATAAAAATCGATATTACGGATAAAAAATAAGTGATGCTTCGTAAAATTTGTTTCATGTATGAATTAAAATTGTCCGAAAATAAGGAATTCCACTGAAAACTTAAGGGTTAAACGTTAAAAGCGAAAAGCTAGTATAAAATGCAAATGAAGATTAAAGAAATATCTGATCAATTTATTGATAGTTATAAACACAAGGGGGAGCGTAAAATTCTTGTAGAGCATTTGCGTAAACGAGGTATCACTAACGAGCAAGTATTAGAATGTATGTTGATGGTGCCTAGGCATTTTTTCTTTCACAAAGATTTTTGGGACCATGCGTATGAAGACAAAGCCTTTCAGATTGGCGCTGGTCAAACCATTTCTCATCCTCATACCGTTGCTTATCAAACCGAATTATTAGACATAAAAGAAAATGATAAAGTGTTAGAGATTGGTACAGGCTCGGGCTATCAAACTTCTGTTTTATTAGAGTTAGGGGCAGAGGTTTATACCATCGAACGCCAAAAAGAGCTGTTCGACAAAACTAAAAAATTGTTGAGTGCTCTATCTTATAAGCCCAAATATTTTTATGGTGATGGTTCTAAAGGCATCCCAGCATTTGCACCGTTTGATAAAATTATTTGCACGGCAGGCTCCCCTAGCATCCCCAACACACTGTTAGCTCAATTAAAAATTGGTGGGCGAATGGTGATTCCGGTAGGCGATGAAAAAACACAAAAAATGAACTTAGTGGAGCGCATCACTCATTCAGAATTTCACACAGAAGTATTGGATTCTTTTAGATTTGTGCCAATGATTGGAGAACAAGCTTGGTGAAATATCGAGTACAAAAACATAGTTTAAAGATGATGAGCGCATTTTTTTCAATCAACATGTGTGTATAAGTTATCAACAGATGTTAATAAATACAAAGTCAACTGAGGTGGCTTAGCGTAAAAGCGATTATAAAATTCGTTAGATTTGGTATACAATATTTATTTTACATTAAACTTAAAACAAAAAAAAATGAAAAAATTAATGTTAATCGCAGTATTTGCAGGAGTAGCTACTTTTGCATTTGCTCAAAAACCAACATCAGGAAGTATAACCACAGAAATTGGTTTAACTTCGGTAATTGGTACACCAGTTAATTCTGCTAACCCAGCAGGTTTAGCACAAGGAGTGTTAAGAGGTCGTTATTTCATGAATGAAGGAATGGCTGTAAGAGCAAGCTTTGGACTAGGAATGGGTTCAACAACAACTGTTTTAACAGGAGGAGCTGCAGACCAAGAAACTGTTGCTAAAACATCTGGTTTTGGATTAGGATTAGGACTTGAAAAACATTTAGCAGGTACTACTAAATTATCTCCATATATTGGAGCAGAATTAGGTTTAGGTATTGCTGGTGGTTCAGTTGAAGTATCTAATTTAGGAGGTGTTAATGGTGATAAATCTACTACATCAGGTGGTGGTACAACTAACCTTCGTTTAAATGCTTTAATTGGTGCTGATTATTACATTGTTGAAAGAGTATACATTGGTGCTGAATTAGGAATTGGATTATTTGGTTCAAGTACTACAGCAGATACTGAAACTGAAACTGTTACTGGTGGTGCTACTGTAAAAGTTACAACTCCAGGTAATAAAGGCTCAAACTTTGGTATAACTCCAAACGCTTTAGGTCTTGTAAGAATTGGTTTATTATTCTAATCAATAAAATTTATTTTAAAAGCCTCCTCGTTCATTCGAGGAGGCTTTTTTTTGTACCTTTGTATTCCCATGGCAGAAAACATCAGCATAAAAAATAAGAAGGCTTACTTCGAATATCATATTTTAGATAAATATGTTGCTGGGATTGAATTGCTCGGTACCGAAATAAAATCGATACGTGCCGGCAAAGCAAACTTAAGCGATGGCTTTTGCACGTTTGTAGGCAACGAATTATTTGCCTTCAATATTCACATCTCCGAATACAGCATGGGTTCTTTCTACAACCACGAGCCTAAACGTAATCGCAAGTTATTACTCAACAAAAAAGAATTACGCAAACTTCAACAAAAATCACAAGATAAAGGAACCACCATTGTACCCTTACAAATTTTCTTTACCGATCGTGGTTTTGCAAAAATGGAAATAGCCTTGGCTCAAGGTAAAAAATTACACGATAAACGCGACACGATGAAAGAACGCGACGCAAAAGTAGAACTCGGTAGAGCTATTCGATAGTCGAACTGTCAAACTAGCGAATTTACGAACTAGTTCCATTTCGCTAATTCGGAAGTTCGCTTGTTCGTTAATTCGCAAATTCGATAGTTCGATTTATCTTTCTCTCGCAATTAACACTGGAATGTTCACCCTATGGCGTAATGAATCGAGTGTAGAGCCTAGTAACAAATCTTTAATCCCCTTGTGACCGTGTGCTGCTATTACTATTAAATCTACTTGTTCTGTTGTAGCGATGTCGGCTATTGCTTTTGCAGGGTTTCCGTAACCAATAATAGATTCTGTTTTGAAATTATTTTTCTTCAATTCCCTTACAAATAATTCTAACTCTTCTATATCTGTTCGAGTTTCTTGATCGTCGGATTGTTTACCAGAATACCTAGCCGCTACTGTTTCAACCACGTGCACCAGCAAATATGTGGCTGCATTACCTCCTATTTGCAAGGCTTGGTTTATGGCAATTTTATCAAAAGAACTAAAATCAATTGGAATTAAAATACGTTCTGCTCGCTTTGGTAAATCGATTTCGAAGGTATTAAAACCTGCATGTGGCAACACCAATGGTCGCATATTTTTACTTATCCAAGGTTGTAAAATAATATAGCCCAACAAGAATGCAAAAAAAGCAATAATTGGCAATACTAAATAATAAACAATCCATGTACTTTCTGCTGTTTGTATCCAATCACTTAAATACTCATACACAAGTTTTATATTTAAACTGATGATGATAATTGCACTCAACCACGCTAATACTTTCAACCAATTTTTAATCACAAATTTCTCCATTTGTTTTTTATCCGATGTAAAATGTATTAATGGAATTATAGCAAAACCTAACTGTAAACTCAACACTACTTGACTTAATATTAACAATGCACCCAATTTTTCTTCACCAAAATATAAGATGGTTATAAAGGCTGGAGTAACGGCAATTAAACGTGTTATTAATCTGCGTAACCAAGGTCTTATTCTTAAATTCAAATATCCTTCCATCACTATTTGACCCGCCAAAGTACCTGTAATGGTAGAGCTTTGCCCTGCGCATATTAAGGCTATGGCAAATAAGGTTGGTGCTAAATTTCCGAATATATCAGATAATAGTCTGTGTGCATCTTGTATTTCGGCAACCTGAAATAACCCGTTTTTATAAAATGCTGTGGCTGCTAAAATTAAGATGGAGGCATTTACAAAAAATGCAAGATTTAAAGCAATTGTAGAGTCGATAAAATTATATTTCAATGCATCTTTAATGCCGCTATATGTTTTATTGATGGAACGTGTTTGTACTAATGAAGAATGTAAATACAAATTATGTGGCATCACCGTAGCACCAATAATACCAATGGCAATATACAAAGCACTTCCATCTAATTTAGTAGGTACAAAACCAGCAATTACCTCTGATATTTTAGGTTGCGAAATAAAAAGCTCCATCAAAAATGAAACACCAATTACAAAAATTAGAGAAATAATAAATCGCTCTAAAATTTTAATCCCTCTGTTCATCAGAAATAATAAAAGCAGTGTATCAAAAACCGTTATACAAATACCGAAAAGCAAAGGAATACCAAATAATAATTGCAGGCCAATCGCCATTCCTATTATTTCTGCAAGATCGCAAGCTGCAATGGCCAACTCTGCTAATACATACAAAGGTATGTTTACCCATGAAGGATAAATTTTACGTGAAGCTTGCGCTAAATCTAATCCTCTCACAATCCCCAATCGTGCACTTAAACTTTGGAGTAAAAGTGCCATTAAGTTCGACATTAATAGAACCCATAATAATTGATAGCCGAACATACTACCACCTGCAATGTCGGTTGCCCAATTACCCGGATCCATATAGCCTACGCTAACCAAATACGCTGGACCAACAAATGCAAAAAACTTTTTCCATTTGTTTTTTCCTTCGGGTATTTGTACACTTCTGTGTACTTCGCTCAACGATTCTTCTTGCATCTTATTTGTTAAATACTAAAAGGTTTTTTGCAACTTCTTTACTTATAAATAGTGGTTCGTTTTTTTCAATACGAATCCAAAAAGAATTATCGTATGCATTCTTATCTTCTACACTTACCAATACTCCTAGCCCTACTCCTATTTTCTCTAGATGTTTTAAAAACGTAGCACTGTGTTCGCTCACTCCAGAGATGTTACCCACAAAGCCAACAGGCATGTCGTATAATACTTCCATCTTTTTATTGGTAAATATTCCTTTTTTACTCGGTATTGGGTCTCCATGCGGATCATATTGTGGTGCACCCAAATAATCATTCAACTTTTCTATCAATTCATCCGATTCTATATGTTCCATTTGCTCCGCAATATCATGCACCTCGTCCCACTTAAACTTTAACTTATTTACCAAAAAGGTTTCCCATAATCGGTGCTTTCGGATAATATTTACGGCTACTTTTGTACCAGTGTCTGTTAAACTTACCCCCTGATATTTCTGATAATTTATCAAAGCTTTTTCTGATAAACGCTTTAACATATCAGTTACAGAAGCTGCTTTAGTATTCATTTCTTTAGAGATGTCATTCGTACTTACTTCTGAAGCTTGTTGCTCTTGTAGCTTATAAATCGCTTTAAGGTAATTTTCTTCAGTATAGGAGTTTTTCATCTAAATATTTTTTTTGACTCGTCTAAAATACGAAAATATTTGATTCTTAATACACTTCCCAATTTATTGGGTCCTTTCCTTGTGCTATTAAATAAGCATTCGCTTTCGAAAAATGCTTGCAGCCAAAAAAACCTCTATTAGCAGAGAGAGGTGATGGGTGATTGGCTTCTAGAATAAGATGTTTTTTAGGATCAATAAGGTTCTTTTTTGATTTAGCATAATTTCCCAAAAGCATAAATACCAGCCCGTTTAAATCATCACTTAAATTTAAAATTACGTTATCAGTAAATTGTTCCCATCCTTTTTTCTGATGTGAACCGGGTTTGGCTTCTTCTACTGTTAATACCGAATTCATTAATAATACACCCTGTTTTGCCCAAACACTTAAGTCGCCGTGAGTAGGTATGTTTAAGAGCAAATCTTCTTTAAGCTCCTTAAATATGTTTCTTAATGATGGCGGTATCTTTTGATCTGGCTGCACAGAAAACGCTAATCCATTTGCTTGTCCTGCTGCATGATATGGGTCTTGACCAATAATTACCACTTTATAATCTGAGTACGGAATGAGCTTAAACGCATTAAAAATAGCTTCTTTTGGAGGATAAATAATTTTATTTGCAAGTTGTTCATCTATTAAAAAAGTATTTAATTGAATCATATAGTCTGAATAAATCTCCATTTTAAGATGTTCAGACAGTCCAATACAATTCTTTAGATGTTCTAACATTGTTAATTATTTAATAATCATTTAATATGTACTATATTCGCACACAATTTATAAACTAAAACACAAATCAAAGCAAATGAGAAATCTATTTTTAAAATCGTTATTAGTAATTGGGGTAGCATCTGCTATAGTTGCTTGTTCTAAAGACGAAGAGAATGCAGCACCTGCACCCACTTTTGTTGGTAAATGGAATGTAAATTCTGAAATTACAAGAACAATATTAGGTACAAATGTATTGCGTAATGATACATCTGAGTATCCAGCAAACTTTGCCACTTTCGAATTCAATTCATCTTCAAGTATGTTTGCAAACGTAGGTGGTATGTTAGATACATTAGAGTACTCTTATGTAAATGGAAAGTTAAGGATAATTGATTTTGATCCAATTGATGGGAACGATACATCAGTTTTCAATAAGGTAACTTTATCTGCATCATCTGCAATAATTACAGATTTAGATACTACAGTTACTGCAAATGGTTTACTAATTTCTGAATACACTATTAACATGAGCAAATAATTTCAAATTATATTAAACATAAAAAAAACCTTCGTAAATACTTACGAAGGTTTTTTTTATGTTTAAAAAATTGAAACTTATTCAAACCACTTCATTACATCCTCTTTCGTAGGAATGGCAATTTCTAATTTCATTTTCTTTCTCATCCCTCCCATATCGTTAAATACTTTATTTGGGTTGGCAGCCTTTAATTCCTCAACAGTATGTATGTTCATTTTATTTAAAACAGGTACCCATTCTGCCGGTACACCTGCCTCAACAAAATCGTTTGTACTTGCAACTTTCTGAATTTTTTCTGGTCGCATTTGCGGAAAGAACAACACATCTTGTATCGATGCTTGGTTGGTCATGATCATGGTTAAACGATCAATACCAATACCCATACCTGCTGTTGGCGGCATCCCGTATTCTAATGCTCGTAAGAAATCATAATCAATAAACATAGCCTCGTCATCGCCTCTTTCCATTAAAGAAACTTGCTCTTCAAAACGTGCGCGTTGGTCAATCGGGTCGTTTAATTCTGAATATGCATTTGCCAATTCTTTCCCGTTCACCATTAGTTCAAATCGCTCTACCAATCCTTCTTTGGTTCTGTGTTTCTTAAATAATGGCGACATTTCTACTGGATAGTCGATGATAAAAGTTGGTTGAATGTAATTTCCTTCACACTTCTCACCAAAAATTTCATCTACTAACTTTCCTTTACCCATGCTCTCATTCACTTGTATGCCTAATGATTTGCAAGTATCTCTTAACTCAGTTTCGCTCATCTCCGAAATATCAATGCCTGTAAATTCTTTAATAGAATCGTACATCGTAATTCTTTTGAATGGGCGTTGGAAATCAATCACGTTTTCGCCAACTTGAACTTTGGTAGTACCATGTAAATCGAGCGCAACTTTTTCTATCATCTCCTCGGTAAAATCCATCATCCAATTATAGTCTTTGTAGGCCACGTAAATTTCCATTACCGTAAACTCAGGGTTATGGGTTCTATCCATTCCTTCGTTTCTGAAATCTTTCGCAAACTCGTACACTCCATCAAATCCACCTACAATTAATCTCTTTAAATACAACTCATTTGCAATTCGTAAATACAAAGGAACATCTAACGCATTGTGGTGAGTAATAAAAGGGCGAGCCGCTGCACCACCGGGAATCGCTTGTAGAATTGGGGTTTCCACTTCTAAATAACCTCTATCGTTAAAAGTATTTCTGAGTGATTGAATAATTTTTGTACGTTTTTTAAATACTTCGCGTACATCTTGGTTAATAATTAAATCGGCATAACGTTGGCGATACCTAAATTCTGGATCAGTTACCACATCATGCGCAGTACCTTCTGCATCAATTTTTACAACTGGCAAAGGGCGTAATGATTTACTTAATATTTTAAAGGAAGTAACGTGTATACTTATCTCTCCTACTTGGGTAGTAAATACATATCCTGTTAAACCAATAATATCACCTATGTCAACTAATTTTTTAAATACGGTATTGTATAAAGTTTTATCCTCATCGGGGCACAAGTCATCTCTTCTAAAGTACACTTGTATTCTACCAGTAGCATCTTGTATTTCTGCAAAGGATGCATTCCCCATAATTCTGCGGCTCATTACGCGGCCTGCAATACTGATGTTTTTATAAGCGGTTTTATCTCTGTCGTAATTCTCTAAAATATCTGCTGCATTGGCATCTACTTCAAATAAATCTGCAGGGTAAGGGTTAATGCCTAAACGCACCAACTCTTGCATACTTTCTCTTCTTAATAGTTCTTGTTCGCTTAATCCACTCATTTCGGTCTGTTTTGTGCAAAAATAAGATTAATTAGCTAATTTGCTAGTGTGCTAATGTTCTAGTGTGCTAATAATTGGTACATTTTCTTAAATTAGCTTAAAATAATAATATGTCGGAACGTATTAGAAGCTTTAATGAATTTTATCAGTTTTACTTAACTGAACATTCAAATACAACAAGTCGCAGGTTGCATTTTATTGGCACCGCTCTTGTTTTTGTCGAGGCCATTTGTTTAAGCTATTTTGATGTTTGGAACTTGTGGTATATTCTACCGATTACAGGCTATTTCTTCGCCTGGGTAGGTCATTTCTTTTTCGAAAAAAACAAACCCGCTACGTTTAAATATCCACTATGGAGTTTAGCCAGCGATTTTCGATTATTTTTTGAAATTCTTGGCGGAAAACAGAAAATGTGAAAATGTGCAAATGTGTAAATGTGCAAATGAAGCGACCTAGGTGCTAATTTGCACATTTACACATTTACACATTTACTCTTCTTTTTTTCTCTTTTAATATCAAACTCAACTCTCTTCCCATTTGCCCTGCAATAGCTGTGTTTTCTTGTGCTCTGCGGAACAAATATGGGAGTACAGATTTTACAGGTCCGTACGGAACATATTTAGCAACATTATAACCTGCTTTCGCTAAGTTGTAACTTAAGTTATCGCTCATTCCCAATAACTGAGAGAAATAAATTCGTTCGTCGTTCGGAGTTATGTTACTTTTTGCCATTAAGTCGATTAAATATTTCGAACTGTTTTCATTGTGTGTACCCGCGCAAATAGCTATTCTATCTATATGTTCCACACAATATGCCAAGCCTAAATCGTAATCAACATCCGACGATTTTTTGTCGGCTTGTATAGGCGAAGGATAATTATTTTCTGCAGCACGCTTACGTTCTTTTTCCATATACGCACCACGAACTAATTTCACTCCCAACAAAACTCCTTCAGATTTCAATTGTGCATCAAACTCTTTCATGGCTTGCAAACGATCGTGTCTGTAAAACTGAAAAGTGTTGTAAACAATTGCTTTTTCTTTATTGAACAAACGCATCATATCCATTGATAAATCGTCGATGGTTTGTTGAATCCAACTTTCTTCTGCATCTATAAAAATTCGAACGTTTAAGTCATAAGCCGTTTGGCAAATTCTACGCACTCTGTCTTTTACACGTTCAAATTCTTTTTTTTCCTCAAAACTCAATTCTTCTTTAGCATCTAATTTTTCTAAAAGTCCGAATCGTGCTAAACCGGTAACTTTAAATACGCTGAAAGGAATATGAGCATCCCCTTTTGCACGCTTTATAGTTGAAATGGTTTCTTCGCAAGTGGCATCAAATGCTTGTTCTGTTGATTCTCCTTCTACAGAATAATCCAGAATTGTACCTATGTTATACTTGCCAAGCTGTGTAATGGTTTTTGCACAATCGCTAATCGACTCGCCACCACAAAATTGCTTGAAAATAGTAGCTCGAATGATTGGGGTGATTGGCAAACCAATTTTAATGGCAGCTGTAGTTATTGGTGGACCAATTTTTACCAGAAAATTGATATTAATGACTTTGAATAACCAATAGGCTCTATTTAAATCGGCATTACTCATTCCTGAGAAGGCGATTTCGGTATTATCAAAAGATATAGTATTGCTCATTGTTTGTATAAGGTGCTTCAAAAATAGGAAAAAAGCGTAATTTTATTCATAATTAATACATTATTGAAAACCATTTTGTTTTTATTTGTTTTGTAATTGATGATTACCGAAAGGTGTATTTTTTTGAATTGATATAAATGACAACTTCTATAAAATCAGACCAGTTAAATTCTTGGTTAGACTCTAATTTAAAGACCTTTATAATTGCAGGACCATGCAGTGTTGAATCTGAAGAACAGATTCATAAAACGGCAGAAGGCTTAGCATCCATTCAAGTTCCAGTATTAAGAGGCGGAATTTGGAAACCTCGTACTCGCCCCGGATCTTTTACGGGTTTAGGAAATGTAGGAATTCAATGGTTAGCGGATGCAGCAAAAGCACATGGCATGAAGAGTGCAGTGGAAGTGGCCAACGCTAAACATGTTGAAGATTGTTTAAAAGCAGGTATCGATATTTTCTGGATTGGGGCTCGCTCTACGGTAAGCCCATTTGTGGTGCAAGAAATTGCTGATGCTCTTAAAGGTGTAGACATTCCGGTAATGGTAAAAAATCCAATCAATCCCGACATTGAGTTGTGGATTGGAGCCATAGAACGCATACACAATGCGGGCATTAATAAAATTGCAGCCATACACAGAGGGTTTTCTCAATATGAAAAAAACACTTATCGTAATACTCCTAATTGGAACATTCCATTAGAATTGAAACGCCTCATTCCAAACTTGCCTGTAATTTGCGACCCTAGCCATATATGTGGAAGCATCGAATTAATTCCACATGTGAGCCAAAAGGCAATGGATTTAAATTTTGATGGTTTAATGTTAGAAGCTCATTACGACCCGAGGTTTGCTATGAGTGATAAAGATCAACAGCTTACTCCCTTGGCCTTATCAGAATTAATAGAGGCCTTAATTATTAGAAATACCGACTCTCAGAATGTAGAGTTTAAAGATCAATTAATTCGATTAAGAAAAGCAATCGATAAAATTGATTACGAAGTATTGGAACTATTAGCCTCTCGGTCTAAGTTGGTAAATGAAATTGGCTTGTACAAAAAAGAAAATAACATTACGATTTTTCAACCAGAACGCTGGTCGGAAATCGTAAACACCAGAAAAAAATACGGAAAAGAAATTCACCTTTCTGAAGAAATGATATTAGATTTGGTTAAATTGATTCACCGTGAATCAATTTCTGTACAAACTAAAGTAATGCAAGATGAATGATATTAGAAGCAGTTTTGGATACGACATTTTTATTGAAGACCCTATTACATCTTTAGACACTTGGTTAGAAGCTCAACAATACTCCAAAGTTGCAATACTTGGTGATACACATACGCTAGAAGTTTGCTTACCCTATTTAAACTTATATTCAAAGCACAGCTCTCATTATGATTTAATAGAAATAGATCCCGGAGAGGATAATAAAAATATTGATATCTGTATCGGAGTGTGGAGCATGATGCAAGAGTTTGGATTAGATCGCAAATCATTGCTCATAAATTTAGGTGGCGGCGTAATTACCGACATGGGCGGATTTGCAGCTTCAACTTATATGCGAGGTATTGATTTTATTAACATCCCCACTACCCTACTTGCGATGGTAGATGCAAGTATAGGCGGAAAAACTGGGTTGGATTTACAAAATTACAAAAATCATTTAGGTACCTTTCATCACCCGAAAGCAATTTTTATTATTCCCGAATTTTTAAGCACACTGCATGAACTCGAAATTAAATCTGGGTTTGCTGAAGTAATAAAACACGGATTAATTGCCGACCATTTACATTTAAGGGATGCTATTAGTTTTTTAGAAAATGGGGAAATTGGACTAGAAGTTTTAATACCACAGAGTGTAAAAATAAAATTAGCCATTATAGAAAAAGATCCGTTTGAAAAAGACATTCGAAAGGCTTTAAATTTTGGACATACCGTTGGGCATGCAATAGAAAGCTACTATTTAAACAAAGGCAAACTTATTATGCATGGCAGCGCCATTGCATGTGGAATGATGGTGGAGTCTTTTTTAAGCGTAAGCAAATGCAAGATGCCCGAAGAAGATTTAAAATATATTTTAGAAATAATTCCCCAATATTTAGAACCGGCAAAACTAACTGAAGAAATGATTTTAGATCTGATAGAATTGATGAGAAAAGATAAAAAGAATGAATCGTCGGAGATTAAATTTTCATTATTGAGTGCCATTGCAAACCCTAGTTTAAATATCAGATGTACAGAGGAAGAAATATCGGAAGCACTTGTAAAATGCATTCATTATTTTAATAAATGAGAATACTAAAACCAGCAACATTTACTAATACAGAAATTATATTGCCTGGTTCTAAGAGCGAGTCGAACAGAGCATTAATTATAAAAGCGCTTTGCGAAGATGTAATTACCATTCAGAATTTATCCAACTCAGACGATACAAAAATTATTGCCGATGCATTAAACACTAAACAATCTGTTATAGACTGTGGGCAATCGGGTGCAGCGCTAAGGTTTTTGTGTGCTTATTTTTCTACCATTAAAAACAATACAGTAATCTTAACAGGTTCGCAACGATTAAAAGAACGTCCACTAAAAATATTGATAGATGCGCTAAAAGAATTAGGTGCCGAAATAGAATATTTAGAAAAAGTTGGGTATGCACCCATAAAAATAAAAGGGAAAGAGTTAGTTTCTCATCAAGCCATCAACATACAATCAAACGTTAGCAGCCAATTTATTTCAGCTCTATTGATGATTGCACCCAAAGTAAAAAACGGATTGCAATTGCATTTAGAAAACGATATAATATCTGCACCCTATTTAAAAATGACGATGCAGATGATGCATGATGCAAAAATTCACATCATCGAAAACGATAGAAGCATTATCATTCCGGAGCAAGAATATCAATCTTGTACAATTAATATTGAAGCAGATTGGAGTGCAGCTTCTTATTGGTACGGATTGGTTTCATTAGGAATTGCGGAGCTAACATTAAAAGGATTGCGTAAAAATAGTTTACAAGGTGATGCCATTCTTGCTACTTGGATGAACGATTTTGGAGTGCAAACAAGTTTTGAAAATGGAGGCATTAAATTAACAAAAACATCTAGCATAAAACTACAAAAAGTTTACAATTTTATAAATTGCCCAGACATAGCTCAAACGCTAATAGTATTGGCTGCATTACATTTGCAGGAAATTGTTTTTGCTGGCATAGAAAGTTTAGCCGTAAAGGAAACCGATAGAATTGAAGCCTTAAAAAATGAATTGCAAAAAATAAATGTAACATGGCAAAGTAATGCGGATACTTATACTTTAAAAATTAATCAACAAGATTATACAACACCCATACATATTAATACCTACCATGACCATAGAATGGCAATGGCATTTACGATGTTAGCCATGAGGTTTGATGAACTAAACATTGACGATAAAGAAGTAGTAAACAAATCGTATCCGAATTTTTGGATAGATTTAGCAATATTGGGATTTAGAATTTAGATATTAGAATTTAGAATTTGTAAACATGGCAGGAAATACATTCGGACGAAATTTTAAAATTAGCACCTTCGGCGAATCTCATGGTGCAGCCATTGGAGTGGTAATAGATGGATGCCCTGCAGGCGAAGTAATCGACATTCAAAAAATTCAACACGAATTAAACCGTCGGAAGCCTGGGCAATCGCACATTACCACAAGTCGTGCGGAAGAAGATGAATTCGAAATTTTATCTGGAATTTTTGAAGGAAAAACCTTGGGAACTCCCATCGCTATTATTGTTCGCAATACCAATGCAAAACCAAAAGATTACGATTATTTAAAAGATGCTTATCGCCCATCGCATGCAGATTATACGTATGAAATGAAATATGGAATTCGCGATCATCGTGGTGGCGGAAGATCTTCTGCACGTGAAACCATTGCCAGGGTTGCGGCTGGTGCTATTGCAAAACAACTCTTAGCAAAAGATGGAATAGAAATTTCGGCATTTGTAAAACAAGTTGGAGAGATAAAAGTAGAGAAACATTATACCGAATTAGATTTAAGTAAAACGGATGATAACATTGTTCGTTGCCCCGATGCAGCCACTGCACAAAAAATGATTGAAGCCATAGAGCAAGTAAAAAAAGAAGGCGATACTTTAGGCGGTGTTATACAATGTGTAATTAAAAATGTGCCAGCCGGATTAGGCGAGCCAGTATTCGATAAATTACATGCCATGCTAGCTCATGCCATGATGAGTATTAATGCCGTACACGGTTTCGAATATGGATCGGGATTTACAGGTGCTGCTAAAAAAGGTTCAGAAAATAACGATGAATGGCAAAATGTAAACGGAAAAATAAGGACCAAAACCAATAATGCCGGTGGTATTTTAGGTGGAATAAGTACAGGTGAAGATATTTACTTTAATGTTGCCTTTAAACCCGTAGCAACTATTTTAAAAACTCAACAAAGTGTAAATACTAAAGGCGAAGAAATAAGCTTACAAAACGAAGGCCGACACGATCCGTGTGTATTACCGCGAGCAGTGCCGATTGTGGAAGCCATGGCAGCTTTAACAATGGTGAATTGTAAATTGTGAATTGTAAATGGTGAATGGTGAATTGCTCGCCCCGAATGTAGCGTAGCGGAATTGAGGGGTGAATTAAAAAATACTACGGGAATTAATGAGTACCTTGTGGAAATTAACACAACAAGATGGAATCGTCAAAGGATAATTATTTAGAATTAGAAAAAGGTAAATCGCATATTATAGTAGAAATAATTGAGTACTTACCCAATGCTGTGGTTTCTAAAACAATTATCAGAAAATCAACAGGAAATATTACCGCAATGTCTTTCTACGAAGGAGAAGAGTTATCAGAAAAAATGAGTCCTTTTGATACCTATATTCAAATTATACACGGCGAAGCATTAGTTAAGATAGACAAAGTAGATCATACTCTTAGTTTAGGTCAGGGTATAATTATACCTGCTAACTCCAACCACTCTTTTAATGCTGAGAAACAGTTTAAGATGATTTCTACGGTAATTAAATCGGGGTACGAAGCGTAATTGAATTGTTAATTGTGAATTGTCAATTAAGCAATGATGTAATTGTAATGCTTAATTCACAATTCACAATTTATAACGGGAACCTACTTGGGTCCGCTTCATGCATCATTTCATAAACGCATTCCACCACATCATCGGCACTTGGTTTAGAGAAATAATCTCCATCGGTACCGTAGGCTGGTCTGTGAGCCTTTGCAGTTAAGGTTCTTGGAGCTGCATCTAAATGGTAATATCCTTTTTGCTCTTCCAATACTTGTTGCATCATGTATGAACTTGCTCCTCCGGGTACATCCTCGTCAAAGAACAATACTTTATTTGTTTTCTTTAACGAATCAACAATGTGGTGATGTATATCAAAAGGCAATAACGATTGTACATCTATTAACTCCACAGAAATTCCTAAGTTGGTTAACTCTACTATGGCCTCTTCTGCAACACGGCAACATGAGCCATAAGTTACAATGGTAATATCGTTTCCTTCTACTAAGGTTTCTGGACGGCCCAATGGCAAGGTGAATTCGCCAATATTATCTGGTAATGCTTCTTTTAATCGGTAGCCATTTAAACATTCAATTACTAATGCAGGCTCGTCTGCTTTCAACAAAGTATTGTAAAAACCTGCAGCTTGTGTCATGTTTCTAGGTACCAACACATGTATGCCTCGCAAAGCATGTAAAATCATCCCAATAGGCGAACCCGAATGCCAAATTCCTTCTAATCGGTGGCCTCTAGTTCTTACAATTAAAGGTGCTTTTTGTCCGGCTTTAGTTCTGTATGATAAGGAAGCTAAATCATCACTTAAGGTTTGCAATCCGTATAATAAATAATCTAAGTATTGTATTTCTGCAATAGGTCTTAAGCCACGCATTGCCAAACCTATACCCTGTCCTATAATCGTAGCTTCTCTAATTCCAGTATCAGAAATTCTAATCTCACCGTACTTTTCTTGTAAGCCAGCAAAACCTTGGTTTACGTCGCCAATTCTACCAACGTCTTCGCCAAATGCTACAACACGTGGGTCTCTGGCAAATGCTGCATCAAAACACGCTTGTAAAATTTCCCTTCCATCTAGCTGCTTTGCATCTTCGGAGTATTGTGCTTTTATTTCTAAAATGTTCAATACCGAATGTTCGGTATCGGTAAATAGATAAGAATTATATCGATCGTAATTTTGACTGTTGTAATGATTCAACCAAATCTGTAAATCTCTTCTTACCGCCGTATCTTCTGCACGCGTTAAACGTAATGATTTACGCACTGCTACTAAAATATCTTTACGTATAGCATCCACAGTGCTGCGTAAGTTTTGTATTAAATTAGTTATTTCTGATGATGCTGACGATGTTGCGGCTAATTGCTCTAAAAGGGTGCATACCTCTGTAATCTCTGTTTTTATTGGCTGATTGAAGGCTTCCCAAACTTCTTTTTGGCAAGCACGCACATATTTTTTTGCTTCTTGTTCTATCGCATCTAATTCTTCTGCAGTAGCTATGGCAGTAGAAATCATCCACTCGCGCATTTGCTTTATACAATCATATTCTGTTTCCCATTCTAAACGTTCTTTCGATTTGTAACGCTCGTGCGAACCAGAGGTAGAGTGACCTTGTGGTTGAGTTACCTCTTGCACATGTATCATTACCGGAACATGTTCTTCTCTACAAATCTTAATTGCTTTTTCATACGTATCGCAAAGTGCTGCATAATCCCAACCATTTACTCTAAATATTTCATAGCCCTCGCCTTTATCATCGCGTTGGAAACCTTTTAATATTTCCGAAATATTTTCTTTGGTAGTTTGGTATTTTGCGTGTACTGAAATTCCATAGCCATCATCCCAAACACTAATAGCCATAGGTATTTGCAAAACACCTGCTGCATTAATGGCTTCAAAAAAATGTCCTTCGGAAGTACTCGCATTCCCAATGGTGCCAAATGCAACTTCGTTTCCTTTTATAGAGAAATTACTGAAATGCGAAAGTTCCGGATTGTTTCTGTATAATTTTGATGCTTGCGCTAAGCCTACTAACCTCGGCATTTGTCCAGCTGTTGGCGAAATATCTGCCGATGAATTTTTCATGGCAGTTAATTCTTTCCAAGATCCATCCTCGTTTAAACTGCGTGTTCCAAAATGTCCGTTCATGCTTCTGCCTGCCGAACACGGCTCAGCTTGCACATCGGGCATTGCATATAATTGTGCAAAAAATTCTTTCACATTACTCATACCCGTTGCAAACATAAAGGTTTGGTCGCGGTAATATCCTGATCGAAAATCTCCATCGCGGAAAACTTTAGCCATCGCAATTTGCGCAAGCTCCTTACCATCGCCAAAAATTCCAAATTTCGCTTTACCTGTAAGTACTTCTTTTCTACCTAGCAAACTTGCTTGGCGACTTTCATTCGCAATTTTAAAATCGTTTTTTACAACTTCTTTGAAATCTTCGAAACTTAAATTACCGGTAGATGGTGCGACTTGCTCTTTGTTGTTTGCTGACATAAACGAAATATAAGGATATGCGGCAAAAATAAGGAATCCGTCGCAGACCAAGAAAAATTAATTATCGCCTAAAATATGTATTTTAGGGCTTTAAAACCCATCAATACATGTTAAAAAAGCTATTTATATTTATTATCTGCCTGCAAATTAATTCCTTAATTAGCAACGCGCAAGATATTGTGCATGTTCGTTCGCATAACGAGAGGCATTTAAATTGGTACGGCGACTTTTATGAAAAAGCAAAATTCCCGTCGGCAGATACCAGTGTAAAAAGAATTACCATGAAATTAACCATTGGTTGCCCAACAAATGGATGCAGCGATTGGGACTATACAGTTAAAGTTTTTGCTCGCAGAAAAATTGGATTGGATACTGCTAATAAACCAATTTATGAATACATAGAATTTGCACGTTACATTACGCCATACTCAGGCGATAAAAATTTTGGTTTCTACAGAGACTTTGAATTAGATGTTACCGATTTTAGATCGGTACTAACCGACTCTGCAGAGATTGGTGTAAAGTATGAAGGATATTCCGATGGATTCACCATCAGCCTAGATTACTATTTACATTTAGGTATACCAATTAGAGAAGCGTATAAAGTAGTGCCTGTTTATTTCGGTGGCTTCCCCTATGGCGACCCTGCCAATTCAATAGAAAATTATATTAAGCCATTTACCTTTACACCCGATTCTTTAGCAAACGAAGTGGGTTTACAGATTTTACAAACTGGACATGGCTTTGGAGGCAATGAAGATTGTGCAGAGTTTTGCCCTAAATATAATTTCATAAAAGTTAATGGAACACAACGATACAGTAATTTAGTTTGGAAAGATGATTGTGGTAAAAACCCATTGTTAGCACAACCAGGTACATGGTTATATGATCGTGCAAATTGGTGCCCTGGCGAAATGGTTCGCCCTTATTACCATGATTTAACTGCGTATGTAAACCTCGACACTGCAAATGTGGTGGACATGGACATGACTCCTTTTACCAATAATGGAAATAACTCTTGCTCTTATAACATCGCTGCCAATTTAATTTATTATAAAAATAGAGTAGCTACTACCGATTTAATTTTAGAAGATGTTTTAGCACCCAGTAAGAAATGGAGTTATGCAAGATTTAATCCTATTTGCAGTAAGCCTAAAGTAAAAGTTAGAAATAATGGAAACGCTGCTTTAAATGGTATCAAATTTACCTACGGTGTTAAAAATTCTGGCAATGTAAGTACGTACAATTGGAACGGAACATTGCCTGCTTATAAGAGTATAGAAATTGAATTAGAGAATCCGATTTTTGGAGATTCTACCCAATTTAATGTAACGGCAAGCCCAGCAGATACAAGCCTTATGGATTATGACATGAGTAATAATTCTTTTGTAAGCAAATTTGATTTAGTAAAAATATTACCACCGCGTTTTGCCATTGAGTTGAGAGCAAATACAGTACCAACAGAAAATTATTATGAAATTTTAGATGCAGCAGGAAACGTGGTGCATTTTAAAGATGATTTTAAAGCGAATACTATGCATAGAGATACGATTAGTTTTGCACCCGGATGTTATACGTTTATATTACATGATTTGGATAAAGACGGGCTTTCTTTTTTCGCCAATTCTGACGGGGTAGGTTCTATCCGTTTTAGAAATATGGCAGGCACTTATTTCCAAAGTTTTAATGCAAATTTCGGAACAGAAGTTCGTTATCAATTTATTATTGATCCAACCAAAGTTGGTATTAATTTAATGGATGAAGAAAAGACCATCAAACTATACCCAAACCCAGCGAGTAATAAAGTGTATATAGAAAACAATGGAAACGAGGAATTGAAACTTGTAAAAATTTCTACCATAACTGGTCAATTAATACATATATATGAAAACATGGCAGGTGTATTAGAGAACGGGATTTTATTGCCAAAACTCCCAGATGGCATGTATATGTTTGAAATAGAGACTAATACTACCATTTACAGGGAGAAATTGCAAATAAACAATCGATAAATAGCTTAATTGGAATGTTATTTGTTAATGAAACGTTAAAGATGTTAATCTTTATAAAAAATTAGCAGAACTATAATAGATTTGAAATCATAAACAAAAAAAGAAAACAAATGAAAAAATTAGTATTATCACTCATCGCAGTTGCATCATTCGCAACAGTATCAGTAGCACAAACTGCACCAGCAGCAGCTCCAGTAAATCCGAATGCAGCAGATTTTAAATTCGAAAGAGAAGTTCATGATTTCGGTACTATTAAAGAAGGAGTTCAAGCAGAATACGTGTTTAAATTTACAAACACAGGTAAAGAGCCATTAGTTATTACAAACGTACAAGCATCATGCGGATGTACTACTCCAAAATGGACGAAAGAGCCAGTTAAACCAGGAGAGTCAGGTTCTGTAACTGCTATATACAATTCAAAAGGACGTCCAGGAAATTTCAACAAAGCAGTAACAATTACTTCAAATGCTAAAACAGCACAAAAAGTATTATTTATAAAAGGTAACGTAGAAGCAGCAAGCGCAGGCGAGTCGGAATCGGCAATGCCAGTTAAAAAAGAAGTGGCTAGCCCTGCAGCTCCTAAACAATAATTTCTTATTGTTATAGATTTTTAAGACTTTTGTCCCGTCTCGAAAAAACCGAGACGGGACTTTTTATTTAAACAGCACATGCCAAAAATTTCAAGCAAAGGCGTTAACATGCCATCGTCACCCATTCGTAAATTGGTACCATTTGCAGATCAAGCTAAACGCGAAGGAAAAAAAATATACCATTTAAATATTGGTCAACCCGATATTGAAACACCAGTAGGGATGTTGAATGCGATTAAGAACATCGACTTTAAAGTATGGGCTTATACTCATTCTGAAGGGATACCGAGTTATAGAGAAAAATTAGCGGGTTATTACCAAAAGGTAGGCTTTAATATTGATGCGAGTAATATCATTGTAACAACTGGAGGATCGGAAGCCATTACCATTGCGGTAAATGCTTGTTTAAATCCGGGCGATGAAGTAATTATACCAGAACCATTTTACGCAAACTACAATGGTTTTACGTGCATGGCTGATGTAATAATTAAACCAATAGTATCGAGTATTGATACCGGTTTTGCATTGCCACCAATAGAAGAATTTGAAAAAGTAATTGGCCCAAAAACGAAGGCCATTATGATTTGTAATCCGAATAACCCAACCGGTTATTTGTATTCGCGAGCGGAGTTAGAAGCCTTAAAAGTATTGGCATTGAAACACGATTTATTTATTTTCTCAGACGAGGCTTATAGAGAGTTTTGTTATGATGGAAAGGAATTTATATCTCCAATGCATTTAGAGGGCTTAGAAGAGAACGTAATTGTGTTGGATACGGTTTCTAAAAGGTACTCGGCATGTGGTGCAAGATTAGGCGCATTAATTACGAAGAACAAAGAAGTATTGGCAGCAGCTTTAAAATTTGCACAAGCAAGGTTATCGCCTCCAGGCGTGGCACAAATTGCAGGAGAAGCAGCCATAGATACACCCGATTCTTATTTTGAAGCGGTGAACAAAGAATATACAGAGCGCAGAGATTTAGTGGTAAATGCTTTGAACAAAATGGAAGGTGTTTTTTGCCCGAATCCAGGTGGAGCATTTTATGCAGTGGTACGTTTACCGATAGACGATTCTGATAAATTTTGTCAATGGATGTTAGAGAGTTTTTCTTTCAAAGGTCAAACGGTAATGATGGCACCCGCAACGGGCTTCTACTCTACACCAGGCGCCGGCAAAAACGAAGTACGTATTGCGTACGTAATAAATAAAGAAGATTTGGC
>CALRTZ010000005.1:0-86449 GCA_943371235.1 Sphingobacterium thalpophilum
GAACGCAGCAAAGCGGTTTGAGGGGCGGTTCTAATCTGATAAACTTTTCTCTCTTTTTTTGTGTGCAATATGAGGTCCCCGAACGCAGCGAAGCGGTTTGAGGGGCGGTCCTAATTTGATAAACTTTCCTCTTTTTTTTTGCGTGCAATATGGGGTCCCCGAACGCAGCAAAGCGGTTTGAGGGGCGGTTCTAATCTGATAAACTTTTCTCTCTTTTTTTGCGTGCAATATGGGGTCCCCGAACGCAGTGAAGCGGTTTGAGGGGCGGACCTAATTTGATAATCTATATTTTAGAATTTAGATATTAGAATTTAGAATTTAGAATTTAACTTTGTGAAACTCTGTGTGTACTTTGTGTCCTCTGTGACCTAAAAAAACATCCCTACTCAATCAAAACTTTCCTAAAGTAATCACCCTTTTCAGTTCTAATTTCTAACATCATCATCCCATTAACTATTGGTTTAGCAATCTCCACTTTATAATCATCAAAAGTTTGTTGATAGATTAATTGACCGAAGGAGTTATACATTTTTATTGCATAAATTTTATCAAGAGCGATCACTGTAATAGGGGTATGTTTAGAAGGATTTGGAAAAATTAATACCTCATTATTTACAGAATTATTTACCCCTAATGGTGTACAATTCGCCAACCGAATAGCCACTTGAGCTCGTACTTTTGGTTCAATTACATTTAAATAATCGATGCCAGGGCATGAGGTATACCCAGGATTGCAACCTTGTCGGTGCCCCGCTATCACACCTAAATACATTACTGGAGCAGCTACTGGGTGCAAAGAACTATCGTATGCATTTAGCAATTGTTCTTTCCAAAGTTTCCAAACAATAAGATCGTTAATAGAAGCTAATGCGGTATCGCTTGGTAGGTAACCAGTGCTTTCATAATTACCAAGCAAACAAATGCCCATGGTATTGGTGTTGCGAGCGCACATGTGTGCACCAATTACATTATCGTCGCCCAACGAATCTCCTTGACGGCCATCGTAAATATCGCCATTAGGTGCTACTAAAAAATTGTAACCAATATCGTCCCAGCCATTGGTTTGCGTATGAAATAAATAATAATTACGCACGGTACCAATGTAATCTGTATTGGTATTGGAGCCAGCCGCATGGTGTAATACGATGTGTTTTACTTGAGAGTATTTAGGATTTGGCGCAGGATCCGGTAAGCCGACTCTCCAAATGCTTTGATCGATGCTTTCTGGTTGGGTGTTACAATCGACGGTGCTTTTTTTTTTAGTATCCTTTAAGTAGGATTTTTTAAGCGGAGCAGCGTATAAAAGATTTATTCTGATGGAGCCTTCGAGGTTGCCGCTGTAAAAGCTGAAGAATTGAAAAGGATTATTGGAAATTAACAGTCTTGATGATTGCTTAGCACCGCGATCGGCAGTTTGTTGCACGTTTTCGGTATTCTCATTGTCTTTATTTAATTCGTGTTTCTCTGTACCGCCCAAAAGCAAATAAGAGCCATTAAAATTCTGGTTCGTATTAACTTCCACGGTAAGGCTAGTGCTTAAAAATTGAGGAATGATTTGGGTATAAAAAGTGTTTTTCTTTACAGTAAATTCGATGGCTTTAAAGTGTTTACCGTTTTCTTTGATGGTAGAAACGGGCCCTTCTTGAGCGTAAGCAGTAAAACAAGTTAATAGTGTAAAAAGAAAAAGGGTGTTTTTCATTAGGCTAAGATAACGAAAATCCGTGAATCCGTGAATCCGTGAATCCGAAAGACCGTTAAACCGTTAAACCGATAAACCGAAAGACCGTTAAACCGAAAGGCCTAGAATCTGAAAGGCCGTTAAACCGAGAATCCGAAATGTCGATAGACCGTTAAACTGAAAAAGCCGAAAAATGGTATGATTTAGAAGTTTTGGGAGCGAGGATGAAAAAAGCTGCATAAAAAAACCTGCATTTATGCAGTTTTTTCTGTGATTATTTAGTATAATATTTGTAAATGATTATACTAGAAGAATTGCAAGTTTGGAGGAAAGCGATTGATTTGGCAAAAGAAGTGTATAAATTAACAAAGCTCCTCCCCAAAGAAGAGAAGTACGGAATTATCTCTCAAATGCAAAGATGTTCAACATCAATTTCAGCAAACATAGCAGAGGGAGCTGGGCGAAACTCTAAAAAAGAATTTATAAATTTTTTATCAATTGCTAATGGTTCTGCTTATGAGCTACACTCATTTATAGTATTAGCATTTGAATTGAATTTTATTAATAAAGAAACTAAAATCTCAATACTCGATAAAAACAATCATGTGATAAGAATGAATGTAAAACTTCAAGATTATTTAAGACAAAATCTTAAATAAAACAAACCATATACATTAAATTAATTCTACTCTAATAACAATCAATCTTTCGGTCTTTCTTCCTTTCGGATTCTCGGCATTTCGGATTTTCGGTTTAACGGTGTTTCGGATTCACGGATTTTCGGGTTCACGGTCTCTCGGCCTTTCGGCCTTTCAGATTTTTCCTTATAATTGCAAGAACAAGCATAATTCGAAAAAATGAATAAAGTTGTAAACAACGCCGAGGAGGCAATTAAAGAAATACAAGACGGCATGACCCTCATGCTAGGTGGGTTCGGGTTGTGTGGCATACCAGAGAATTGCATTAATGCATTAGTAGCGAAAGGAGTAAAGGACTTAACCTGTATTTCTAACAATGCCGGAGTGGATGATTTTGGGATTGGTTTGATGTTGAAACAACGCCAAGTGAAAAAAATGATATCCTCTTATGTAGGCGAGAATGCAGAGTTCGAACGCCAGTTATTGAGCGGAGAATTAGAGGTGGAATTAATACCACAAGGAACTTTAGCCACACGTTGCATGGCATCGGGTTACGGAATGCCAGTAATATTTACACCGGCAGGAGTAGGAACTGAAGTTGCTATTGGCAAGGAAGTGCGTAATTTCAATGGAAAAGATTATTTAATGGAATATGCTTTTGATGCGGACTTTGCCATTGTAAAAGCTTGGAAAGGAGATACCATGGGCAATTTAATTTTCAGATCAACAGCCAGAAATTTCAATCCGGTAATGGCGATGGCAGGTAAAATAACCATTGCCGAAGTAGAACATTTAGTTCCAGCAGGAGAGTTAGACCCCGATCAAATACACACCCCAGGCATATTTGTGCACAGAATATTTGAAGGAAAAAATTACGAGAAAAGAATAGAACAAAGAACGGTAAGAAGTTAGTGTGCTCGTATGCTAGTGTGATAGTGTGCTAATGTTGCAAACTCATCAAAACTGGCAAAATTAGCACACTAGCATACTATCACATTAGCACACTGATAACATGTTAGATAAAAACGGAATAGCAAAGCGCATTGCGCAGGAAGTAAAAGATGGGATGTATGTAAACTTAGGAATTGGGATACCAACCTTAGTAGCTAATTATATTCCCGAAGGAATAAACGTAGTCTTACAATCGGAAAACGGATTGTTGGGCATGGGACCATTTCCAGAGGCTGGTAAGGAAGATGCTGATTTAATAAATGCGGGTAAGCAAACCATTACCACTTTACCTGGCTCATCGATATTCGATTCGGCTATGAGTTTCGGGATGATACGAGCACAGAAAGTGGACCTAACCATTTTAGGCGCCATGGAAGTTTCGGAACATGGAGACATTGCGAATTGGAAAATACCGGGTAAAATGGTAAAAGGCATGGGAGGCGCTATGGACTTAGTGGCCTCAGCTCAAAATATTATTGTAGCCATGCAACATGTAAACAAAGCAGGCGAATCTAAATTATTAAAAGCTTGTTCGCTACCCTTAACAGGTGTTAAATGTGTGAAGAAAATTGTTACCGAATTAGCGGTGTTAGAAGTATTACCAGAAGGAGGATTTAAGTTATTAGAACGTGCGCCAGGAGTAAGTGTAGAGGAAATACAAAGAGCAACAGAGGGAACATTGGTGATTGAAGGGGAAGTAAAAGAAATGAATTTGTAATTAGAAAATCGACTAAATATGTTTAATGAATTTTATAAAAGATTAAGTAAATCTGAATTATTTGGAGTTCTAATTATATTACTTTTTGTTGGGATACATTTTTTTATTAAAACATTGAATTTAGCAAGTCCATCTATTTGGTACGATGAAGCTTTTAGTATTTATCATGCTCAATTTACATATGAGCACATAATTGAAATGTCGTTGAATGACCAAAACCCGCCAGTATATAATATCATTTTATATTATTGGATGAATAAGTTTGGAAATTCAATATATAATGTAAGGTTATTAAGCGTTTTATTCAGTTTATTATCTATTCCATTTCTGTTTTATTTAGCAAAAAAATACATAAATATATCAGCTGCAATTATAGCCAGTGTGTTATATTTAATTTGGAATGAATTGATTTATTATTCAATGGAGGCCAGATGTTATTCATTTGTAGGGTTTTTAGTATTAACCTCTATTTTTCTTTTTTTACACTTAATGTTGAGTAAGAAATTTGTAATACCAACAATAATAGCACTCTCAATCGTTAATGTAATGTTAATATTGAGCCATTATTTGAGTGTATTTTTATTAGTTAGTCAGTTCGTGTATTTTATTATATTTTATACTAAGAATTTAAAACTGACAATTAAGTATTTAATTAGTGTTGTTATTTCAATTCTGTTATTTATACCATGGTTTTTAAAAATAATTGCAATTATAAAATTAACTAGCGGGGGAGAGTATTGGTTAAAAGCTGCAACTATAAAAGATGTAGATTTTCTGATAATTGACTTCTTTAATAATTACCTTACATTTTGTGTTGTTGCAATTACAATTATAATTGGTACCGTATTACTCAAAAAACAAAAACAACTAAATAAATTTTATTATTTGTTTTTGATTTGGGCTATTTTACCTGCAATTTTAAGTTACATTACTTCTCAGTTTATTCCAGTATTTCTTGGTAGATATATTCTTTATTCGATTTTTGGTTTTATATTACTTTTAGCATTTATACTATCTAACCAGTACATTAATAAATATTTTAGATACGTTTCTTTGTCAATTATATTTATATTATTAGTTATTGAAATTGATTTAAATCCTAAAAAAAATCAAGATATTAAATCAGCAGTTGAGTATATAAAACAAAATACAGACGACAAAACATTAATAATTATCTCACCACGTAGTATTTCAATTCCTTTCACTTATTGTTATGATAGTTTATTATTTAGAAATTTTGAATATTTCGAATGGGAATTACTTAAACGAAATATATTATTGGTTGATACAAAAGAAGAGTTAAATAGAGTTAATTTATCTGTTTATAATAAAATCATAAATGTTAAATCATTTGGAAATTTTTTCGACACTCAAAATACCATAAAAGATTCTTTAGCAGTACTTTTTGATCAATCGAATGAAATGTATTATGATGATGCCTCGATTAAAATTTATGAGAATAAAAATTATCATAAAAAATTAAAAAAGATATTTACAAATTTTGATTTAGAAAATATCAGTTTTTATTGCCCTTTTAATTTTATTTATACAGATTCTATCAGTTATTATAAAATTCAAAAAGGAGTTAAATACAATGCTGTTGTATTTTATAATTTGAACAATAAAATGGATATAAAGAAGGAGATAACAATTGGATTCAAATTTCTGTTACAGTCTGCAGATAATTCGGTTCAATTTAATTTTGTTAGTTTAGATAATAATCAGAACACTATACTCGATACCATTATTGAATTAAATAGTTCAAAACTCAATTCATACTGGAATACTATTAAGATTAAAATTCCTCCAAAAACTGGAACTAAGCAAATTAAATTCAGTTTTATTAATAGTTTGGAGAATACAGATATGATGGTAACAGATTTTTCAATAAATTAGAATCTTATATTCCATTACATTGATAGGAATTTAGTATTTTGTGAAAGTTGATATTTATTTAATATATTGTATTAAATAAATATCAATAATATGAAAACTGCCAAACTATTCTTATTATTTATGTTGTTTAGTTTTTATGGTTTAAACACCTATTCATTAAACGTAAACACTATAAATATAACTTCACCAAATGTGCCAAAATACCATAAATATGAAATTGGCCTAAATTTGAATAAAGATTTCACAAATCCTTATGACCCAGAAATAATAAGTATTGAAGCGCATTTCATTTCGCCATCTGGAAAACAATATTTAGTTTACGGATTTTATTATCAACCATTTAGTAGATTAGATATTGATAGTTTAAGAACTGGTATAACACCCCTATATAGTTCAAATTTTTGGCGCCAAGGAAGTACAGATTATCCTTGGCGCATAAGATTTTCACCAAATGAAGTTGGTAATTGGCAATATTTTGTAAATATAATAGAACCAAATACCGAACCTTATTCAACCTCTTTAAACGACTTTGAATGTATAGATTCTGATAAACCTGGATTTATACAAACATCCTTAAATAGAAGATACCTTGAGTTTTCTGATGGACAAAGTTTTTTTGGGAAAGGAGAAGATCAAAGGGCAACTACAAGTTCTGTAAATATGTTTGCAGGATGGCCAAATAATCTATGTAATGGTGTAGCACAATGTTACTCTAAGGGTACAGTATTAAAAAACCTTAAAATGATGTGGAATCTTGCAAATTCTGGTGGTAACTTTATTCGTCTTTGGTTAGAACCATATAGCTATGATATTGAATGGGAACGTATAAATGATTATACTAATAGGCAAGGTATAATGAGTGATTTTGATATTTTAATTGATGAGGCTTTTGATAATAATGTTTATATACATTTAGTGTTGCTAAATGAACAAGTATTTAGGCAAGAACCAAATTTTCCAAATACAGCAGATTGGAACTATAATCCGTATAAAAATCAAAATGTAAGCTTACCTTTAGCGTTTTTCTCTAATTTAGATGCAAAAAATAAATTTAAAAGCAGATTGAGATATATTCATTCACGGTGGGGATATTCTACTAGCATAGCATCTTATAGTTTAATGAATGAACCAGAATTTGTTAAAGATCAAAACAAACAAGGTAGTCCAGATTATTATACTATTGTGAATTCTCATTTTAAAGATTGGCAAATTGAAATGAGCGATTTTTTAAAAAACAATTCATATCCAAAACATCTTATTAGTTGTGATTATGCATTTCATTTTGAAAATATTATTGAATCAACAAATTCAATAGATTTTACAAATACACATATTTATGGATGGGATAAAAACATAGAGTATCAAAGAGCTTATATAGCAAAAAGAAATACAATAATTTACAATAAACCTTTTAATATAACAGAATCTGGATTTAATGCTGGAAATTGTCAATTTAGTATATGGTATTATCAAGATTTTCATAACATATTATGGTCAAGTGTTTTTCATGGCTCATATAGCAATTCGATGTATTTTGGCTCAGAAACAAAATATCAACACTATATTTGGGGAGGTGATTATATTAAAAAGTACAAAGCTTTGAATAACTTTTTAGTTAACGAAACGTTTAATACTTATCCTGATTATTATAAACCGATAAGTAATGCTTTAAATTCTTATAATTTCTATAAAGATCAAGATTTAAAAAATTGTCCTCCGCCAGATGTGCCAATTATTGATCGTGCAGGTTTCACACCTCCAAAGAGTTCTTTAGGAAATAATGGTTCTCCAACTACTCAATTATTTAATCCTGATTATTTAGGAAATGATATTACAACCAATTTTGAAGATAAATTACAAGTATTTGCATTAAGAAAAAACAAGAAAATAATTGGTTGGGTTCAATTAAAAGATGCATATTGGTATAATGTAATACACGGTATTGCATCCTTTAGTAATAATTGTTATACAGATCCAATTACTGATAATAATCCATCTTGTTCGCCTCAAAATAACACTACATTAACTGAAGCTGATTTCAATTCTCGTACTACCGATGCAACTAATATAGAATTGATAGATACGGCTTATATTACAATTAATAATATGGAGTGTAGAGGTAAATATTCGGTCCATTGGTTTTCTACACATGAGAATTTTAGCATAGATGGTGATGATAAAGGAGAAGATGGTGGTGAAATAACTCAGTTTTATGACGAAATTATTGTAGATGATAGTAGAACGGCTGTTATAAAGGTACCTAAATTGCAGTTCTTTACCTATTCTGATCAAACAATTGGAGAGCCATTTGCAGAAGATTATGGCTTTAAACTTACATTAATGGATTTAGAAGGTAATGATGATAATAAATGGAGACATAGTTATGCCGATGCATATAATAATGAAGAGCACTTTGTTGATGGCGAATTTACTAGTGATATGAATGGGCATATTTTTTATCGAGATAATAATGGGAATATGTCACAATTTTATTGGCTAGATAAATTTCAAGATTATGATAAAACAACTTTATCATTTGAAAATAGTCATAAAATCAAACAAACGAGTAAAATTCAAGTGAATGAACAAGATCATGTATTTTATATTGGTGAAGACAATTCTTTACATTTCTATAATTGGAATGGAAATACATGGAGTCATAATTTTATGAATGATTATCTGAATGTAAAATTAACTGGAAATTTCAACGTAACTCAGAATTCTCATATACATTTTAGAAGGTCGTCAACAAATTCTACTTTAGACGGGAATTTGGATCATTATTATTGGGATGGGACACAATATCAATTTGTGAACAAAACAAGTCTTCCAAATAATTATAAAGTTGCTATTGAGTCGCCAATTATGGTTAATTCAAGAAACGATGTTTTTTACAAAAATGTTTCTGGAGAATTACAATATTTTCATTGGAATGGTTCTATTTGGGTGCATAAAATATTGCATGGAGTTGTAGCGTTGTCAAAACAATATGTGGATGGTGAAATTAATACATTTGAAGACAAAATAGTGTATAGAATGCCAAGTGGCTATTTAGGTTTAATTTATTGGAATGCAACCGTACAAGATTATAGGTATGTTAATTTACCTAGCACAAAAATTTCTTTTGTTGCAGACGAAAATACAGATATTGCAATTACTAGCAATGATGAAATATTTTATAAAGGAAAAGATGGTTTAATGCATTATTATTATAATGGGACTTCTTGGGTTCACGCATATGCTGAAAGTTTATCTTCAAATCTACAAGTTGACGGAACAATTAGTACAGATAATTTTGGGAAAGTATATTATGCTACAAACTATACTAACAATAGAAACTATGGGCATTTAGGTCATTTTTGGAATATTAGTCAAAATACATTTGTTCAAAGTGGTTTAGGTAATTGGTGGGAATATCCTGATGATTTTAAAGTTTCAATGAATTCATCTCCAATTGTTATAAATAATCGAGGGCATGTATTTTACAAAGGTAATGATGGTAGAATGCAATACTACTATTGGAAGAATTTTTGTGATGATAATGTAAATAGAAATAATTCTAGAAATAAATCAAATAGCATATTTAAATCTGTAGGTAATGCTGAAGAAAGCTATATTTTGAAATGCTTTCCTAATCCATTTGTGGATAATTTAATAATTGATATTATTTCTAAGAATTATAATCCCGAATTTGCAGATATTAAATTAATTGATATTCTAGGAAGTGTAAAATATCAAGATAGAAATATGAAAATTGTCAATAACAAATTAAGTTTAGATTTGTCGGGTGTAGAGGCAGGTGTATACTTTTTACATTTTTCAACGGAGGGTAATAAAACGGAAGTATTCAAAATTGTTAAAATAAATCATTAAATATTAGTCATAGATACTTATAATTGTGTTATTAGATTATTAATCATGCAACTATCCATCATTATCCCCATATACAACGAACAAGGTAATATTGATCGATTGATAAACCGATTAAAAGGAGTTATGAATCAGTTGAACCTTACTTGTGAGTATATATTTATAAACGATGGGAGTAAGGACGATTCTATAAACATCATTAAAAACCTTGCTAAAATTGACCCTTCGGTTAAGTTTATCAATTTTAGTAGAAATTTCGGTCACCAAATAGCGGTTACTGCTGGTTTAGATAAATGCATAGGCGATAGAATCGTAATCATTGATGCCGATTTACAAGACCCCCCAGAGCTTATTTTAGAGATGTACAAGAAGATGGAAGAAGGCTTTGAAGTGGTATATGCAAAACGTGCCGCACGCAACGGAGAGAGCTGGATGAAGAAGTTTACCGCTCGTATGTTTTATAGGGTATTGAAATTTATTACTTCGGTAAACATACCAGTAGATACAGGCGATTTCCGCATTATGGATCGTAAAATTGTAGACGTGCTGAAGCAAATGCCAGAGCAACAAAAGTTTTTACGCGGGCAAATATCATGGATTGGCTTTAACCAAACGTATGTAGAATACGAACGCGACGTGCGTTATGCCGGTGAAACTGGATACACCTATAAAAAAATGATTCGTTTTGCTTTAGATGGCATTACCTCTTTCTCTAATTTCCCTTTAAAGTTTGCCACCGTTTGTGGCTTCGTGGTTTCGGGCATTGCATTTTTAGTAATGTTATATGCACTTTATGCACGTTTTATTTCAAAAGATTACATAGAAGGTTGGACTTCCATTATCATTTCTGTTTTATTTTTAGGAGGTATACAACTAATTTCAATAGGTATTATTGGCGAATACATCTCTAGGTTGAGTAGTAATGTAAGAAACAGACCTTTGTATATTATCAACGATACTAATATCGAGTAAATGGTAACAAAAGAAATTCTATTCGAATATTTAAAAAACTCGGAAGCTCAACACCTAAAAGGTTTGAGCAAAATAAAAACAATTTATCGCCCTTATATTTGTCCGTTCGACGATTTGTTGAACCAAATTCCACAAGGCATTAGTTTGTTTGATGTGGGTTGCGGTGCAGGTTCTTTTTTATCAATCTTAACTAATTTTAATAAACCCGTAAAAATTGGCGGAATAGAAATAGCTGATAATTTAATAAACGATGCGCGTACCTTGCTTTCTAAATTTGATGTGGAACAGCATATATACAAATATGATGGCACTACCATTCCAAATGAAATTGCTGAATACGATTATGTAAGCATGATAGATGTATACCATCACATTCCACCTGCAATACAAGTTTCATTTATGAAACAGCTGTATACGAAAATGAAACCCGGTGCTATTTTAATCTTTAAAGACATTAACAAAGCCAGCCCTTTGGTGCTAATGAATAAACTGCACGATTTGATTTTATCAAAAGAAATTGGGAATGAAATTTCGATTGATACTGCCTTGAAACTATTAACAGATATTGGGTTTAAGATTAACAGCACCGATAAAAAAACAATGTTTGTTTATCCGCACTATACTATTTTTGCACAGAAATAATTAGATACTTAGTAATTGAGGATTACCATTTTCATCAACTAAATAAGCGTTTTTACTAAGTTTAAACAATGGCATATCTGTTATGGAATCGCTGTAACTTTCAGCAATAGGTAAATCGTCTGTTTGTAAATATTTTTTTAATCGATTTACTTTTTCTTCCCCTTTGCAATTCTCACCAACAATCTTGTATTTATTTTCTATATAGCTTAGTTGAGTGCCTATTAATTCAATTTGGTACACTTCTAAAATAGGTTGTAAATACAATTCGGGAGAGGCGCTGATGCAAATTATACGATACTCTTTGCGGTTAAACAAAGCTGTAACATTAGCATTGAAATACTCCATTCCGGTATTATCCCAAAATTCTTTGGCTAATGTTTTTACTTCCTCTTCTTTAATGCCGTACAAAAACAATAAAAATAATTCCTTGAATTTTTTTGTGCTAATGAGTTTAAAGGCATGTAAAATACCAGCAATTAGTTGAGGTAGGATGGCCCATAGTTGGCTTGGTTTTTTTTTATAGATGAACTTACAGAATTCTATTAACGAATCTTTTTTATAAAGGGTTTCATCAAAATCAATAACAATAAGCTCTTTGTTAGAATGCATATAAACACAAGGTTACATAAATCATCCAAGATAAAATAGCCAGTTGTAATGCTCTGTCTTTATAAATAAGTGTAGTTGGGTCGCCTTCTTTTTCATAGATATCAATATCACTCAATTGAATGAAACGGAAAATACCATAAATCACAAATACTAAGGAGTATTTTAAGTAGTCGTTTCCAACTAATTCAACAATTTGATCATCGATTGAATAAAATAAATAACCAATTATAGTGAGGGTTGCAGATGCAAAAATAAATTTATCTAATAAAGGTACAGTGTAATAACTCAGTACTTTTCTGTGTTTGTTAGAGTCCTTGGCTAAGGATTGAATTTCGCCTTTTCGTTTTAAGAAGGCTAGGAGTAAGGCCAAGAAAAAAGTAACTACTAAAATAAAATCAGATGCCACCACGCCTATGGCTACACATCCTGCTAATATTCTCAACTCAAAACCAATGGCAATAGAAATGCAATCGATTATGCTCATGTGTTTTAATTTATAAGCATATAAAATGTTTAATACTAAATAGCCAAGTAAGATGTAGTAAAGCTCAATTTTATTTATCAATAAACTTAATGTTAAAGATAATGCGATGGAGAAAAATGCTAGTAAATACGCATTCTGTACACTTAATTTACCCGAAGCAATGGGCCTATTTTTCTTTGTTGGGTGTACTTTGTCTGCTTCTACATCCTTTAAATCGTTTATAATGTAAACAAAAGAAGCCAAAAATGAGTAACAGAAAAAAGTATAAATAGAATAAAGTAGATCTGTTTTGTTGAACAAATTAAAGGAAAACAATAGAGGTGCAAAAATCAAGAAATTTTTGATCCATTGTTTTACGCGTAATTGTTTAATAATAATTTTCATTTAAGGTAAGGTATAATAATTTTCTTCGGCAGTATAATTAAATTGGTATCTCTGTTTGTTGTTCTCTTGCTCAATAAATACAAATGGGATGTTATTTTCTTTTAAACGGTTTATAACCGACAAATATTTGCATTTTATTTCTATGGGCTTATTTATCCCTTTTAAATATTCAATTTCTAAGTTAATGTTTTTTCTTACTTCTTTTTGATGATTTACTTGAACCTCTACTATTTTACCTGTGTTATATATCAACAAAAAGGCGAGTGCTAAGGAGAAAAACTTAGCGAAAAATCCATTTTGACTATATAAATAGATACATACCATTATCGGAAATAACCACAATTGCGATACATACCTGGCTTCGAAGCATTGTTCATTGATGAATACACTGAAGAGTAAAATAGAAATGAGAATAAAGAAATTGCTCTTGTTTCTATAAGATTTACTAGAAAGTATTAAGAGTAATAATATTAGTGCAATGATTAATAACTCCGACCAACGGGCTCCGAAACCCGACATTTCAGAGTCTGTTCGGTAATAGTTCTCATAACTTACTTCTGTAAATGGCATCCTGAATTTAGAACTATCAGGATTTCTAGAATAAAAAGGGTAAGCAAAACTGGCATCTATAAAATTTTCGAATCTGTTTTGATCAAAAAAATTAGCAGATTTATGTATGTTCCCCACAATTTCTCCCACATTGTTTTCACCCATTAGTGGATAAAATGGATGCCCTTTTTCTAAAGTATTTCTGGTGTAAGATGAATATCCGATGACAAAAACTGCAAGGATATAAAGCAGGCTAAATCCTACAAATGTTTTTAACCTTAACGTTGGATGTTTTATTAAGTACCATGTAAAGAACATGAAATTGAAAATACTTAAATACACCAAATTGGTAAATTTTATATTTACCGTATAAACAAATACGGATGCGAGTAGTAGGGAAATATATATCGAAGGTTTATCTAATAAATAATACAAAAACAATAGATAAATGCTTATTCCCATTGCCGATTGCCCATCAACATAAAAACTAAAAAATTGTGAATATGCAATGGGATTAAGTGCTATGCACAAGGCAAAAATGGTGCAAATAATTTTAGAGAAATGATGTTTTGTTGAAAGAACAAAATAGGCAATACCAAAACACGTGATTGATAGGAGAAGTGTAAGTACTTTAGTAGCTTGTATACTTCCTGATAACTTTAAAATAGAGGCTTGTACTATCCAACTAGCATGCGGATAATGATGAATCCAAATATCGCTTTCTGAAATAGATTTTTGTACATCATAAGTAGCATAAAACGGGTTCCAATTTTCAGATAATTTTAGTATGGCATCTTGGTGGTACCATTGCCCGTCCCAAGAAACATCGTATGTTTTGGAGATTAAATAAAAACAGATAAAAATAGTAGTTATGCTTATTAGATTACTATTTAGTAAGTTCTTTTTGCCTACAAAGTAATAAACAATAAGATTTGAAACTATATACGCAATTGGAATTGTAACTAGCTGTATAGGGATTTTAAATGCTAATTCTATAGATGAAAATAAAAATGTAAGGCTTATGCTTAATATAATTAAAGCAGCACTTGATAAAACTACTTTGTGATGATCTGAATTCTGAACGCTTATCTGCTTCATGTTATAAAAATAAAAAAAGTCCCGATAAATCAGGACTTTTTTTATTAAAGCGAAGCGCTCTAAGGACTAATATTTAACGACCAGTATCTAGTTTAATACTCGTCTTCATCAAACTCCTCGTCATCAAAGCCTGCATCAAACTCATCAACCCCTAGGTCTAAATCCAAATCATCGTCTTCATCGTCGATTAAACGATTGTTCAATGGCTTAGAATCTTTTGCAGGTGGTGTTTTTGCCTTAGCTTTAGAACTACCTGCTTTGCTAGGTGTTGTACTAGCTTTTTTGGTGCTTGCTTTTTTAGGGCTTTTCATTGGAATGAGGAATTTCTGTTATTGTTATTTTGATACTAACAAAGTTAATACAATGATTTCAATCCATACAAAAAAAATAAAAAAAATTATTCTTCTGAATTTTTATTTTCTTCGTCCTCTTCTGTAGAAATATTTTCTACGTTCTCAGCTTCGGTAATTTCAGGTACTTCCTCTATCATCAGTTCAGAATCATCCTCTTGTTGCTCTAATTTTGAAACCCTGGCTGCACTTATAGACTCTACGTCAACATTAGAATCTTCGGGGTTAATCGAATTTTCTAAAGATTGGATGTCTTTTAACTGTGGGAGGTCCTTCGGATTTTTCAAACCAAAGTGATCCATAAAACTCAAACTCGTTTCATATAAGATCGGTTTACCTGGCCCGTTGCTTCTTCCATTAATAGAAATTAAATCTTTTTCCAATAATTTCTGAACACTGTAATCGCAATTTACTCCTCTAATTAACTCAATTTCCGATTTAGTAATAGGTTGTTTATATGCAATGATGGCTAATGTTTCCATTGCTGCCGTAGAAAGCTTTTTCTTTTCTTTATGAATGATTAACTGGTTTAATAATTCATGGTATTCTGTTTTACTTAAAAACTGATAGCCATTGCTGATCTGAATTAACTCAAATACAAAATCATCTGCTTGGTATTTTTCTTTTATAATTTCTAAATCCGATAAAATTTCTTCTTCCGTTAAAGTTAATCCAAGAGAATTATTCACCAATGTTTGAATATCTACTAAAGAGATGCTTTGCTCAGATGCAAAAATTAAGGCCTCAATATGTTTCTGTGTCTGTTCCAATGTATTCTAATTTGTCGCAATTAATGAAATGGGAGCGAATAATGCAAACTTAATAATTAATCACTTGCTGTTCCATGTTAGTTGGCAACTTTCTGTATTCATATTGTTGAGTACGCAATTGTGGCGTAAACCCAGCTTCTTTTATAGCATCTTGTATGCCTTGAGCGGTAAACCTATGAGGTGCACCCGCTGCCGAAACTACGTTTTCCTCAATCATAATCGACCCAAAATCGTTTGCTCCTGCATGTAAACAGATTTGTGCAATCTCTTTACCCACTGTTAACCAAGAGGCTTGTATGTTTTCAATATTTGGCAACATTATTCTGCTTAAGGCAATCATTCTGATGTATTCATCGCCAGTTACGTTATTGGTAATGCCTCTAATTTTCTTTAATAAAGTACCGTCATCTTGGAATGGCCAAGGAATAAAAGCAATAAAACCTTTCGCATGTGCAGGTTTCTCTGCTTGAACCTCTCTCAACCAAACCAAATGCTCAAAGCGCTCTTCTAAGGTTTCCACATGCCCAAACATCATGGTTGCCGAAGTGGTAATGTTTAATTGATGTGCTGCACGCATTACATCTAACCACTCTTTACCAGAACATTTACCTTTAGAAATGAGTCTCCTCACTCGGTCGTTCAAAATTTCTGCACCCGCGCCTGGCAATGAATCTAAACCTGCTGCAACTAATGCTTTCAATACATCAGTATGCGATAGTTGCTCTAGTTTGGCAATGTGAGCAATTTCTGGGGGACCTAATGAATGTAGTTTGATTTGTGGGTACAATCGTTTTAGTTCTGTAAACAAATCAACATAATACGACAAGCCTAAATCTGGGTGATGCCCACCTTGAAGCAATAATTGCTCTCCTCCATAACGGATGGTTTCTTCAATTTTGATTTTATACTCTTCTATAGTGGTTATATACGATTCGTCGTGACCCGGTCTTCTGAAAAAATTACAAAATTTACAGTTGGCAATACAAACATTGGTTGTATTTAAATTCCTATCGATGATCCAAGTAACTGCATTGCTGTTCTTTTTCTGCTGCTTACGAAGTTCATTAGCAGTATACATTAAATCGGGAGTAGAGGCATGTTGATATAAATACATCCCTTCCTCGACGCTAAGAAACTCGAAATGAGACGCTTTGTTTAATAGCTCTTTTACATTCATATGGCAAATATATTAGCTTAATTATATTTAAATTAATTTTATTCACGATTTGGGAAAAATACCCTTTTTAATCCTTCTCAAAATCGATAGTTTTACCAATTCAAATCAAAAAACCATGAAAAAGTTTTATTTATTATTATTATTTGGATTGATCAGCACATTTAGCATTGCACAATCTACCAAATCATTAAAAGACTATAAACAAGATAAAACAACTATTGTAAAAGATAGCGCAGGAAAAGTATTACCCGCAGAAGAGTGGTTTTTCAAAGTTCAGAGTAATGAATTTACCTTAGAACAGACAAGTGCCGATGAGGTAGAACCTAGAGAATTTAAACTTCGAGCGAGCACTCCAGAAGAAAAACGCATGGCCATGCAACGCTCAGATCGCAAAGGCCCTATAACCCTTGCTGGATTTACCACTGGTAAGCCAATTGTAGATTATTCTGTTACCGATATTAACGGGAAAACCTATACAAAAACAGATTTATTAGGTAAAGTTGTGGTTATTAATTTTTGGTTTAAAGATGCAACACCTTGCAAAGCGGAAATTCCGGAGCTTAATAAATTGGTAAAGAAATACAAAGGTAAAAACGTAGTGTTTTTAGCACCAACCTATGATCCTTTAGAAGATGTTACCGAATTTCTAAAAAAATTACCCTTCAATTTTATTATTTGTACAGATGTAGATGAGATGATTATCAATATGAACATATCAAAATACCCAACTCATGTGGTAGTTGATAAACAAGGCGTCGTACAATTTGTTACTATCGGACAAACGGATCGTATTTTCGATCAGTTGAACTTCGAAATAACTAACGCACTATAAATAACGAATGATCCATTTCCAACGATTTACACTCGATAACGGCTTAAAAGTATTAGTACATGAAGATCACACAGCCCCAATGGCCGTGCTTAATGTATTATATGATGTGGGAGCTAAAGATGAAAACCCAGCACAAACTGGTTTTGCGCATTTATTTGAACACTTGATGTTTGGGGGCTCTATAAACATACCTTCTTATGATGAGCCATTGCAAATGGTGGGCGGAGAGAATAATGCTTTTACCAATAATGATATTACAAATTATTACATACAAGTACCGTCTATAAACATTGAAACAGCGTTTTGGTTAGAGTCTGATCGGATGTTGAGTTTAGCCTTTTCTGATAAGAGCTTAGAAACTCAGCGAAGTGTAGTAATAGAGGAGTTTAAGCAGCGTTACTTAAACCAACCTTACGGTGATGTTTGGTTGAAATTACGCGACTTAGCCTATACGACTCACCCGTACCAATGGGCTACCATAGGTAAAGAAATTTCGCATATCGAAAATGCAAAGATGGAAGATGTAAAAGCATTTTTCCATAAACATTATACCCCACAGAATGCCATTTTAGTAGTGGCAGGAGATGTGCAACTGGAACAAGTAAAAGAATTATCAAACAAATGGTTTGGCAGCATTCCCGCTGGCAATAAGTACACACGAAACTTAGCTCAAGAACCTACTCAAACAGAAGAACGTAAGTTAAGCACCACTGCAGATGTACCGAACGATGCTATTTACAAAGCCTTCCATATACACGAGCGTAACCATAAAAATTATTATACTGCCGATATCATTTCTGATGTACTTTCCAGAGGAGAATCATCAAGATTATACCAAGAATTGGTAAAAAACAAGAAGATATTTTCGGAGGTTAATGCATATATTACAGGTGATTTAGATGCAGGATTGTTTGTGCTAGAAGGTAAGCCTGCAAAGGGTTTTACACTAGAACAAGCCGACGAAGCGCTGTGGACAGTAGTAGAAGAATTGAAGAATACGGAATTAGAAAGCAGAGAGCTGCAAAAAATTGTAAATAAGTTAGAATCTTCAACCGTTTTTGGAGAAATGAACTTGCTTAACAAAGCCATGAACATGGCTTACTTCGAATTATTAGGTGACGCAGGCAGAATGAATACTGAAATGGATAGATACCGTGAAGTAAGTGCAGCCGATATTGTAAACTACAGTAAAGAAATATTTACCAAAGAAAATTGTTCAACCTTATTCTACCATAGTAAAAACTAATATGACATTAACACTAGATAGAACAAAGGCCCCAGAGGCGTACGACCTTAAAACAATTAGCTTGTTACATACAGAATCTGTTGTGTTGAACAACGGGTTAAAAGTGTTTTGTATAAATGGTGCCGAAGAGGAAGTTATTAAACTAGAATTGGTTTTTAAAACAGGTACTCGTGCAGAATCCAAGAAATTAGTAGCATCCGCTTGTAATTACCTATTAAATGCAGGTAGTACAAAAATGTCTTCATCAGAAATAATGGAGAACTTAGATTTTTATGGCTCATTTTACCAACACGATAATCAATTAGACCGAGCTTCCATCAGCATTTATACCTTAAAAAAATACTTTAAAGAAACGCTCGATATTTTTGCAGACATTATTCTAGACCCTGTATTTCCGGAGGAGGAACTAGCCATTTATAAAGAAAATGCAAAGCAGCGTTTTCTTATCAACATCACTAAAAACGATTACCGAGCACGACGAGAGTTTCATCATGCATTGTATGGCAACCACCCTTATGGGAAATTAGTGGAAGCAGAAGATTACGATGCCTTAACGAGGGATGATCTTTTGAATTTTTATAAAGAGCATTATACCCTAGAAAATGCGAGTGTATTAATGACCGGAAATTTTGGAGATCCTGAGTTGAAAATGCTAGAAAAGGTATTTCAAGCTTATCAATTTAAAGAGAATACCAAAGTCGATTTTTTAGTGCCAAGTATACAAGAACCCATTAAAATATATAACGAAAGACCAGAGGCATTACAATCTGCTATTAGAATTGGAAAGCAGATTATGCATAAAAGCCATACCGATTACATTGAGTTTTCAATCCTTACCACCGTGTTAGGAGGTTATTTTGGATCGAGGTTGATGTCGAATATTAGAGAAGATAAGGGTTATACGTACGGTATTGGGGCAGGAGTGTACCCATTACTCGATTCTGCATTTTTTTACATTGCTACCGAAGTAGGAACAGATGTAACTAATGCTGCATTGGAGGAAATTTATAAGGAAATTGAACGTTTACGTACAGAATTGATTCCGGATGAAGAGTTGAATTTAGTGAAGAATTACTTAAAAGGCTCCTTTATTGGCAGCATAGAAAACATATTTAGCCACGCGGATAAATTTAAAAGTGTATATTTATATAATTTGAATTACGATTATTACGATCGGTATTTTAAATTGGTGGATGGAGTAAGTTCGGAGCGATTATTGCAATTATCAAAAGAATATTTAACACTAAACAGCCTTACAGAGGTTGTAATAGGAAAAAAATAATATATTTGGGGAATGAAATTTTCTAAAATACTATTCATATTAGGATTTGCGCTCTGTACAAAGGGCTTTGCACAGACCATTCCTGTAGTAGAAATAGATTCTGTTTCTGTATTAGACAACCAACGAGTACAAATTGCTTGGAAAGCATCTACAGATGCTCGAGTAGATGGTTATTACATTTACAGAGTATATAATAACAATTTAGGAGAACCAGATTTTTACGATCCCATTTTAGCGAATGCTAACGGAAGGCTTACAAACAGTTATGTGTACATTGATAACACAGGGGCTATAGATTTAACAAGCACCTCAATTATGCGTTTTTATGTATCGGCAGTTGATTTAGATGTAATTCCTCCAGTACAATCAAATTTAGATTCTGCCGCAACAAAACCACATCAAACCATATTATTAAATAATTCTATTGATATATGTAATGCATCTGCAAATCTTACCTGGAATACGTATGCAAACCCTAATAATGGTTGGGCAAACGGAGCTTCGAGGTACGAAGTGTGGGAAAGTCAAGATGGCAATGCTTACCAAGTTGTATACAGTGGGCAAAACACTTCTTATGTTCGCAGAGGCTTAAGAACAGGAGTGAACTACCAATACAAAGTAAGAGTAGTAAGCAACGATTTAATTAAAACGTCGAGTTCCAATGTGAGAATGACAAGCGGGGTTTTCAACAATTATCCAGCTTATGTATATCTATACAATGCATCGGTTAATGGTGATAACAGAAAAATTTCATTGAACTGGACAACCGATACGACTAACATGAAACTTACTTACCAGATTATGATGAGTACAGACAGTGTTAATTTTAAAGAGGTAGCGAGGTTTGATTCTGTACCCTACAAAAGATTTAGAGATACCGTAATTACAAACGTAATTCCGGATAGGCTAAATTATTTCTTCCAAATAATTACTTCATGCTCTTGCCCAGATACTTTAGATACTACAGCAGTTACAAAAGTTATTAAGTTAAAAGCTGAATACATTGATGAAACTACCAATTTGTTAACTTGGAATGATTACGAAGGTTGGTTGCAAGGCACTGGTTATTACGAATTATTTAGGGTTAAAATTGATGTTGCCACCAATACGCAAACAAAAGATTTAATTGCAACATTAGTACCACCCGTTACAGAGTACGAAGATAATTCGCCTGATTTATTAGGTGCAGATGGAGTAACCTCTTATTATTTGCAAGCGCGAGAACAGGTCGGGAATCCCATAATACCAACAACTCCTTCCTCTTTTTCAAACTTTGCTTACGTTTATAAAGAAGTAAAATTAATTATACCAGGTGCATTTTCACCAAATGCGGCCAACCCAATATTTCGTCCGCAAGTGCTCACTCAAACAACGGCAAAATTTGAAATGAAAATTTTCAATCGTTGGGGTAAGCTAGTGTTTGAAACCATTGACGAGTTTCAGGGATGGGATGGAAAAGACAAAGACAACGGCTTGATTTGCCCTCCAGGTGCTTACATTTACATTATTGATGTAATTGATGCAAATGGTGCAACACTTAACAAAGTGGGTTCGGTTGCTTTGCTCGACTAAAAATTTAATACGATATTCTGAAATAATTTTCTATTTTTGTGCGGCAAGTAATAAACCGTAATTATTTGCCATATGAATCTAGATTCTAATAAGTTCGTTTCCGAAGGATTAACCTACGACGATGTTTTGCTACTTCCAAGTTATTCGGAAGTTCTTCCGAGAGAAGTAAACACACAAACTTACATTACCAAGAAAATTAAGCTTAATGTTCCGATTGTATCTGCAGCGATGGATACGGTTACGGAATCTGCCTTGGCTATTGCAATGGCTCAAAACGGAGGTATAGGCATGCTTCACAAAAACATGAGTATAGATCGTCAAGCCGATGAAGTTCGCAAAGTGAAGCGCTCTGAAAGCGGCATGATACAAGATCCTGTTACCTTGCATGAGGATGCTACACTTGCCGATGCTCTTAAACTTATGAAAGAGTATAAAATTGGAGGCATTCCAATTATAGCAAAAGACAATAAATTATTAGGAATATTAACAAATAGAGACATCCGCTTTCAAAAGGACATTACTCTAAAAGTATCGTCGGTAATGACGGCTACCAATTTAGTAACGGCACCAAAAGGCACCGATTTAAAAAAGGCAGAGCAAATATTACAGAAACATAAAATAGAAAAGTTACCAGTAGTGGATGCCAAAGGCAAGCTTACAGGTTTAATTACATATAAAGACATACAGAAATTTAAGAACTTCCCGAATGCATGTAAAGATGAGCACGGAAGATTACGAGTAGGAGCAGCAGTAGGTGTAACAGCCGATACCATTGATAGAGTTAAAGCATTGGTAAATGCAGGAGTTGATGTAATTGCGATTGATACAGCCCACGGACATTCTAAAGGAGTAATTACCATGTTGAAGGCGGTGAAAAAAGCATTCCCAAATTTACAAGTAATAGCAGGAAACATTGCAACAGGCGAAGCCGCTAAAGCATTAGCAAAAGCAGGCGCCGACGCCGTTAAAGTAGGGATTGGCCCAGGTTCTATTTGTACCACTCGTATTATTGCGGGTGTTGGTGTACCACAGTTATATGCAGTGTACGAATGTGCAAAAGCGTTAAAAGGAACAGGAGTTCCGGTAATTGCTGATGGAGGTATTAAACACACAGGTGATATTGCAAAGGCAATTGCAGCCGGTGCATCTTGCATTATGGCAGGTTCTTTATTTGCAGGAGTAGAAGAATCGCCAGGAGAAACTATTATTTACGAAGGACGTAAGTTTAAATCGTACAGAGGGATGGGTTCTATAGAAGCCATGGAAAGTGGTTCTAAAGACCGTTACTTCCAAGATGTAGAAGATGATATTAAAAAATTAGTACCAGAAGGAATTGTGGGAAGAGTGCCTTACAAAGGAACACTGGCTGAAGTAATTTACCAATATATAGGAGGATTAAAAGCTGGTATGGGATATTGTGGTGCAGCAACTATTGAAGACATGCAAAAAGCAAGATTTGTAAAAATTACTGCTGCAGGTATGAAAGAAAGTCACCCGCACGATATTATTATAACCAACGAAGCCCCTAACTATAGTCGTTAGTATTTAGTCTCTAGTCTTTAGTCTCTAGTCGTTAGACAGAAGCAACTAATTACTAAAGACTAACTACTAATGACTAATTTCTAACGACTAACGACTAATGACTAATGACTAAAAAACGACTAACGACTAATGACTAATATTCTTCTTTTTTGTGGTTCCAGCACTGGTAACGATCCGGAGATTGTGGATATGGCTAGAGATTTAGGAAAATATTTAGCGGAACATAAGTACCGATTAATTTATGGAGGTGGGAATGTTGGATTAATGGGAATTATAGCAAATTCTGTAATGCAACATGGTGGAGAGGTGATAGGAATAATTCCAGAGTTTTTAATGGTACGAGAAGTGGGGCATGTAGAAGTTACGGAGTTTCATGTGGTAAAAAGTATGCACGAACGCAAAGCGTTGATGTGTGATAAAGCAGATTTAATATTAGCAATACCAGGGGGCTTCGGCACTTTTGATGAATTGTTTGAAATGCTTACTTGGTTACAATTGGGCTTACACTCTAAACCAATAGGTCTGCTTAACTATAAAGGCTTTTTTGATTTACTTTTGAAGCAATTGGATTTAATGGTAGAAAAAGGATTTTTACGACCATCTAACAAAGAATTAATTACGGTAAACGAAAGTTACGAAGCCTTGTTAAACACCTTGTCAACCATAAAAATTGAACCAGATACCAAATGGTTTACCGATAGAAATTTGAGTTAATAATAAGAATAGCATTTACTAAATTGCGGCATGGATATAGAATTCAATAAAAACGAAGATGTAAATAAACAAATGGTTTTTGAAATGAAAACCAAGTGGAAAAAAGTTGCCGAAGGTGGCGGAGCGAAAAACGCTGCAAAACAAAAAGAAAAAGGCAAGTTGCTCGCACGAGAACGAATTGAATATTTAATAGACAGTGATAAACCTTTTTTAGAAATTGGTGCATTTGCGGCCGATGGAATGTATGAAAAAGAAGGAGGATGCCCATCTGCAGGAGTAGTGGTAGGTATAGGGTACGTATCTGGTAGGCAGTGTATGATTGTGGCAAACGATGCTACTGTAAAGGCAGGTGCATGGTTTCCGATGACTGCTAAAAAGAATTTACGTGCACAAGAAATTTGCATGGAAAATAAATTACCTATTATTTATTTAGTGGATAGTGCAGGAGTTTATTTACCAATGCAAGATGAAATTTTTCCGGACAAAGAACATTTCGGACGAATTTTTAGAAACAACGCCATCATGTCTGGAGAGGGAATTTTACAAATTGCAGCAATAATGGGAAGCTGTGTAGCAGGTGGTGCGTATTTGCCAATTATGAGTGATGAAGCGATGATTGTAGAAGGCACAGGTTCTGTGTTTTTAGCTGGATCGTATTTAGTGAAATCGGCAATTGGCGAAGACATTGACAACGAAACATTAGGAGGAGCGACTACGCATTGTGAAATTTCTGGTGTTACAGATTACAAACACCCGAATGATAAGGCTTGCTTAGATTCTATAAAAAATATAATGAGCAAAATTGGCGATTATAACAAAGCTGGTTTTGATAGAGTAAAAGCGGTAGAGCCTAAAAAAGACCCAAAAGAAATTTACGGAATTTTACCAGATAACAGAGAGAAACAATACGAAATGCGTGAGATTATTGAGCGCATGGTTGATAATTCTGAGTTCGAAGAATACAAAGAAAAATACGGACAATCTATACTTTGTGGCTTAGCCAGAATAGATGGATGGGCAGTAGGCATTGTAGCGAACCAACGTAAAGTAGTAAAAAGTAAAAAAGGTGAAATGCAATTTGGCGGAGTTATTTACTCCGATTCGGCAGATAAAGCAGCACGCTTTATTATGAACTGTAACCAAAAGAAAATCCCATTAGTATTTTTACAAGACGTAACCGGATTTATGGTAGGCTCTCGTTCGGAGCACGGTGGTATTATAAAAGATGGAGCAAAAATGGTGAACGCCATGGCAAACTCTGTAGTACCAAAATTTACCATCGTTATTGGTAATTCTTATGGAGCAGGAAACTATGCGATGTGTGGCAAGGCTTACGATCCACGCTTAATATATGCTTGGCCAACTGCAAAAATTGCAGTGATGGGTGGCAGTTCTGCTGCTAAAACATTGTTTCAAATACAAGAAGCAACCATGCGTGCAAAAGGAGTTGAAATTTCTGCAGAAGATAAAGCCGACATGTTAAAAGAAATTTCGGATAGATACGATAGCCAAACCACTCCATATTACGCAGCATCGCGCTTATGGGTTGATGGTATAATTGATCCATTAGAAACACGTAAAGTAATATCGATGGGCATTGAAGCCGCCAACCATGCACCTATAACAAAGAGATACAACGTAGGAGTAATACAAACTTAAATAATTGTAAATTGTAAATTGTGAATTGTTAATTAATAACATTAGCATATTAACAATTAACAATTTACAATCAATAATTCATAATTAACAATTCACAATTAAAAATTAACAATTCACATTGATTGCATTAAACGACCTTACCTTCGAATTCGGAGCGAGAGCATTATACGAAGAAGTAAATTGGCATATTAAACCAGGAGAAAAAATTGGGTTAATAGGAGCGAATGGTACAGGAAAAACTACCTTATTAAGAATTTTAGTAGGCGAATACAAACCTACATCGGGTACCATTTCTAAAACGAAAACCTTAAAAATTGGCTACTTAAATCAGGATTTACTTTCTTACCAATCTGATCATTCTATTTTACACGTTGCGATGGAAGCATTCGAACGTCAGAATGAATTACACGATCAAATTGAAGAAATAATTAAGCAATTAGAGCACGATTATTCTGATCAAATAATAACGAAACTAAGTACATTACAAGAAGAATTTGAAGCCTTAGATGGCTACAATATTCAGTACAAAGCAGAGCAAATTTTAGCAGGTTTAGGATTTACTGCCGACCAAACTCAGCGTCCACTTTCTACTTTTTCTGGAGGTTGGCGTATGCGTGTAATGTTAGCGAAAATATTATTGCAACAGCCTGATTTATTATTGCTAGATGAGCCTACCAACCACTTAGATTTACCTTCTATTAAATGGTTAGAAGAATACTTAAATGCGTTTGAAGGCGCTTATGTTATTGTATCTCACGATAGGTATTTCTTAGATCGTACGGTTACTAAAATTGTTGAATCGGCAAATCAAGATTTAACTATTTACGCCGGTAACTATTCTTTTTATTTAGAAGAAAAAGCTATTCGTTCTGAAATTCAGAAAGGACAATACCAAAATCAACAACAATACATTAAAGAGCAAGAGAAATTAATTGATCGTTTTAGAGCAAAAGCTTCGAAAGCAAAAATGGCTCAATCGAGAATTAAAGCACTTGATAAATTAGAAAGAGTAGATGCTGTTGAAGATAACAACGCGGCCGTAAACTTCAGATTTAAATTTTCTAAACAATCGGGTAGGCACGTGGTAACGCTTGAAAACATTACCAAAGCGTATCCTGAAACACCTATTTTAAAAGATACTCAGGGATTAATTGAGAAGGGTGATAAAATTGCATTAATTGGTGCAAACGGAAAAGGTAAATCAACTTTGCTTAGAATTATTGCCGATGCCGAAAGTTATCAAGGCAAGAAAAATACAGGCCATAATGTTACCGAAGCATTTTTTGCACAGCATCAATTAGAGTCATTGCATTTAGATAACGACATCTTATCTGAACTTAAAAACTTTGCACCCGAATATTCTGAAACAGAAATTAGATCTTTATTAGGATGTTTCCTTTTCAGTGGAGATTCTGTATTCAAAAAAATTAAAATACTTTCTGGAGGAGAAAAATCACGTGTGGCATTGGCAAAAGTAATTACCTCCGATGCTAATTTTCTAATTCTGGATGAGCCTACGAACCACTTAGATATTCAATCTGTAAACATACTTATACAAGCCCTACAACAATTTGAAGGTACCTTTATCGTTGTATCCCATGATAGGTATTTGTTAGATGAAGTAGCGAATAAAATTTGGTACATAGAAGACGAAGAAATTAAAGAATACCCTGGCACGTACAAAGAATACGAAGAGTGGATGACCAAGCGAGAGAAAGAGAAGAAGGATGCACTTGAACCAGTTAAAAAAGAGAAAAAAGAAAAAGGAGCTAAAGCTCCAGTAGTTACAGATGAGAAGAAAAATCTTCAGAAAAAATTAAGTACTGAATTGGATAAAATTGAAAAGGAAATTCAAACGCATGAAACCAGTAAAGTAGTGTTAGAAGATTTACTTTCTCAAGAAGAAAACTACAGCAATTCACAAAAATTAACAGAGTTAAACAATCAATACGATAAAATAAAACGTACCATTATTGTGAAACAAGCGGAGTGGGACGAGTTAGCTGAAAAATTAATGGAATTAGAAAGCGAATGAAATTTATAAAGTGCATTGTATTTTTTTTACTTGGGAGTTTGACTGCAAATGCTCAAATTCAAAAAGACACTGTTTATGATGCACATATACATTCGGTTTTATTGTACAATAGCAAAGCGGAACAATCGTTCCCGATGATACAGCTTAACTCCTCAGATTTTTTGCAATTAAAATTTGATGATTTTCAGGATGAATATTCGAATTACTCTTATACCATAGAGCATTGCGATGTAGAATGGAACCTCTCTGCAATATCAAGCATGGAATACATTAGAGGGTTTAATCGTAATTTTATTACAGAGTATAAATTTTCATCGAATACCAACCAAAACTATGTGCATTATCAATTACAATTCCCGAATACCGACGTGGAATTTTTACTTTCTGGTAATTACATATTAAAAGTTTTTCATAGCAGTGATGATGCTAAGCCCTTGTTCAGTGCACGTTTTATGATTTACGAAAACAATGTACAAATTAACCATACCCTTCGTAGGAGCACCGTGGTTAGTGAACGCAACAAACGTCAGAAATTAGATTTACAAATTTTATCACCTGATTACAGAATCGACAATCCTTTTGATCAGTTAAAGGTGGTTGTAATGCAAAACAATAATTGGAAAACGGCAAAAATAAACAGAAGGCCTTCGTTTTTTGAACCAGATAGATTTACCTACGACCATGTTGATGCCAATGATTTCGATGGCTTGAACGAGTTCAGGAGATTTGACATTAGAAGTTTCCGATTTTTAGGCGAACGATTGGTTCGCATACAACAAGACACAGCTTGGGATGTATTTGTAATGGAAGATTTTCCGAAAAACCCTTTGAGATATGTGGAAGAGTTTGATAACAATGGAAATTTTTTCATTAAAAGATCAGACATGGGCCAAAGCGATTACCAAGCAGATTACGGTCATGTACACTTAGCATTTGATTATGGAACGCAAAATCCGTATGGCGATTATTACGTATTGGGAAGATTTAACAATTGGCAAGCCAATGAAAAATCTAAAATGAGTTATAATTTCAACTCAGGAAATTACGAAGCAAACATCTACTTAAAACAAGGTATTTACGATTATATGATAGGTTTTAAGAGTTTCAAATCTGCTTTTATTGATTACAGTAATACGGAAGGAAATTTTTACGACACACAAAATGATTACCGAGTATTGGTTTATTACAGGCGAACTGGTTACCGATACGATGAATTAATTGCGGTAAAAGATTTCCAATTAAACCCTTAGTATTTCAATTGTATATTGAAATACAAACATTTAGCTAAAAATTTGTGTAGAACTTTTTTACTTAAATGTGTCCGAATGTTGCACTTAGTCATTTCTTTATGTTTATTTGCATTCTGTGAGTTTGGATTAATTAATTGTACTGGATAAAGATTATGGCTAAAAATTTATTAATAGTAGAGTCGCCTGCAAAGGCAAAAACAATAGAAGGCTATTTAGGTAAAGACTTTATGGTAAAGTCGAGCTACGGTCACATACGTGATTTGGTGAAGGGGAATAATGCTATTGATATTGAAAATGATTTTGCACAACAATACGAAGTGCCATCAGAAAAAAAAGCATTAGTATCTGAATTAAAAAAGTTAGCAAAGGGAGCAGAGATGGTCTGGCTCGCATCCGACGAGGACCGCGAGGGAGAAGCCATATCATGGCATTTATTTGAAACACTTGGCTTAGATGCAAAAAAAACAAAGCGAATTGTTTTTCATGAAATCACAAAACCAGCCATTGTAAAAGCAATAGAAAACCCAAGAACGATAGATTACAATTTAGTATATGCACAACAAGCACGTAGGGTATTAGACAGATTAGTGGGTTTTGAATTATCGCCAGTGTTATGGAGAAAAATAAAACCATCCTTATCTGCTGGTAGAGTACAATCTGTAGCCGTACGTTTAATTGTCGACAGAGAAAGAGAGATCAATGTATTTAATGCAGAAGCTAGCTTTAAAGTAATGGCTTTGTTTAATACAGATGGAACTAGAAAAACAACCTTTAAGGCTGAACTAGGTTCGAGATTTCAAAAAGTTAGCGATGCTGAAACATTTTTAAAAGATTGTATACCGGCAAGCTATGCTGTAAGATCTTTAGAAGTGAAACCAGCAAAGCGTACACCATCTGCACCATTTACAACTTCCACTTTACAACAAGAGGCAAGTAGAAAATTAGGATTCTCTGTTTCGAGAACCATGAGTGTTGCGCAAAAATTATACGAAGCAGGTAAGATATCATACATGCGTACCGACTCAGTAAATCTATCGGATACAGCCTTACAAGCAGCAGAAAAAGAAATTTTAAGCGCCTACGGAAATCAATATCATCAATTAAGAAAATACAAAACTAAATCTGCCGGCGCACAAGAAGCCCACGAGGCAATACGTCCAACATACTTTGATGTACACACAGTTGACGGAGATGCTGCTGAAAAAAGATTGTATGAATTGATTTGGAAAAGAGCAATTGCTTCGCAAATGAGTGAAGCGCTTTTTGAAAAAACTACTGCAAAAATTTCTATATCAACACGACCAGAAGAACTTACTGCACAAGGTGAAGTATTAAAGTTTGATGGCTTTTTGAAAGTTTACATGGAATCTGTTGATGAAGACGATGACGTAAATAGTATTGATGACGATACAGATAATAAAATGTTACCTGTACTTGCAGAAAAGCAAGCCTTAAATTTAGATGAGTTAAAAGCAATGGAGCGTTTCTCTCGCCCTCCTGCTAGATATACCGAAGCAAGTTTGGTGAAAAAACTAGAAGAGTTGGGCATTGGCAGACCTTCTACGTACGCACCAACCATTGCAACTGTGCAAAACAGAGGCTATGTAACGAAGGAAGATAGAGAAGGTAAGCAACGTATATATAGAGTATTAAAAATTAAGAACAAAGAAGTAACATTAGAATCCTTAACAGAACAAACAGGTGTAGAGAAATCTAAATTATTTCCTACCGACATTGGTTCTTTGGTGAATGATTTTTTAGTTCAACATTTTAAAAATATTGTTGATTATAATTTTACAGCAACGGTAGAAAAAGAATTCGATGACATTGCTCAAGGCTTAACAGTATGGACTAAAATGATAAAAGATTTTTATCAGCCATTCCATAAAGATGTTGAGAATACAATGGAGAATGCTGATAGAGCAAATGCTACCAGAGAGCTAGGCTTAGATCCAGAAACGAGCAAACCAATATCAGTAAAAATAGGCAGATACGGACCTTATGTTCAAATTGGGGAAGCAGACGAAGCAACTGGCGAAAAGCCACGTTTTGCAAGCTTACGTCCGGGTCAGATGGTAGAAACATTAAGCTTAGCCGAGGCATTGGATTTATTTAAAATGCCTAAGAAAGTTGGCTTATTTGAAGAGAAAGAAGTAACTATAGGAATAGGTAGATTCGGACCGTATATTAGACATGATAGCGTATTTACATCCTTAACTAAAGAAGACGACCCATATACTGTAACCTTAGAAAGATCGATAGAATTAATTTTAGCAAAACGAGAAAAAGATGCCAATAAATTAATCAAAGCATTTGAAGAAAGTGAATTGGTGAAAATATTAAATGGCAGATGGGGACCGTATATTGCTTATGGTAAATTGAATTTAAAAATACCAAAAGGTACAGAAGCAACTACTCTAACTTATGAAGATATTGTAAAGATAGCAGGAGGTGTAGAACCTAGCGCTGATCTGAAAAAAGCAGGTGGAAAAAAAGGAGCTGTAAAAAAAGCAGCACCAACGAAAGCTGCACCAAAGAAGGCAGCTCCTAAAAAAGCCGCTGCAAAAAAATCAGCCACTAAAAAAGCCGCACCTAAAAAAGCTAGTCCTAAAAAATAGTTTTTGCAGATGAAGAAAGATTTACCTGAAAATATTGTTGAAGGAGTTGCCATTGCAGTTGTGTTAGAAGAAGAACATGTGGAAGCACGTTCTTGGAAAGTGTATGTGTTAAACCTACGCGATTCACAAATACAGAATGTGTTAATTAGCTCTAAAGGCTATGGCACAATGAATGGAGAGCAAGTAAAAACAACTGTTTTCAGACATTTTATTGGTAATTTAGAAGCAAACAAATATGCAGCTATAGAATTAATTGATGAAAAATTGTTTGCAATAAATAATGAGTTTTGGTTAAGTTATTACATTAATGGGGAAATTTTTGATAAAAAATATATTTTTCTAACAGAGAGTATTTCAGAATCCAACTTCATTCGGATTCCATATATAAATAAACCAGGGGTAATGATAAAATAAAAAAATAATCATGATGTTACGCTCAGCATTTCACGATATATTATTTTTAGATATTGAAACTGTACCGACTTTAGGAGACTCGGGAGAAATGAGCGTTACTGATTACGATCAAATTTTATGTATTTGTGTTGGTAAAATAGGTCAGGATTCTGAAGATAGTTTTTTAAAATTACGCTGTTTTTACAATGAAAATGAAAATCATTTGTTGCAAGAATTCAACTCATTCCTGCAAAATTTAAATCCTCATACTTTATTGTACGCACACAATGGAAAGCAATTTGATTTTCCATTGATCACAAAAAGAATGAGGTTGCATAATATTGACTTAGCCGATGTTTTAAATGTTTCTGGAAATAATCTTTCCGAATTGAATTTAGTAGACAGTTCTGAGCTTCGTAAATTCTCGGGCTTAAAACATTATAGCTCTCTCGAATTCTTATCTTATATTTTTAAAATTGAAAATGTAAATACAGATTTAGATGATAATACGATGCAAAAAGAGTATTATTTTCAGAATGATTTACAAAGGATAATTGATTTTTGCTACCGCGATGTAGTAACCATTGCACAATTGTTATTAAGATTTAACAACCAAAACACCATTCGTACAGAAAATATTTATTATGTTTAGGGTAATAAGCAATATTTTCGATGGAACCTATTCTACAGGTCGATAAACTCAGTGTACATTTCAAAAACGATCAAGGTACTACAACATCTATTAAAAACATCACTTTTAATATAGATAGAGGTACTATTTGCGGTATTGTTGGCGAATCTGGTTCTGGAAAATCGGTTACATCTTTGGCCATTATGCGCCTTTTAGCACCCAATGCCAGTATAGATGGGAGCATAAAGTTTAGCACTAACAATGAAATTTTATCACTAGAATCTATCTCGGAAGAAAAAATGATTTCCTTGAGAGGCTCTAAAATTGCGATGATTTTTCAGGAACCCATGACATCTTTAAACCCTGTGTTGAAATGTGGTGACCAGGTAATTGAAGCATTGCAACAACACTTACACTTACCCTACGAAGCAGCAAAAAATAGAACTATTGAATTATTTGAAGAAGTAAAGTTGCCTCGTCCAGAAAAAATGTTGGAGTCGTACCCACACGAGTTGAGTGGCGGACAAAAACAACGAGTAATGATTGCAATGGCATTGAGTTGTAATCCGGATTTGTTAATAGCCGACGAACCTACCACAGCATTAGATGTAACAGTGCAGAAAAGTATTGTAGAATTATTATTGCAAATTAAAAAAGATCGTAATATGAGTATGATCTTTATAACGCACGACTTAGGTTTAATTGCAGAAATTGCCGACGATATAATAGTAATGTATAAAGGGGAGATTAAAGAGAAAGGCACTGTTAAACAGATTTTGAATACCCCTCAACATCCTTATACAAAAGGGCTCATAGCCTGTAGGCCTAATTTAAAAAACTCATTGAAAAGGTTGCCAACCATGAGTGATTTTATGAATGAACAAGGGGATAGCACCGATTTAGATTTATCAACATTAAAAAGAAATACAAACGACACATTAGCACGCAGAGAAAAATTATACGCGCAAAAACCGATTGTAGAAGTAATAAATGTTGAAAAATATTACCCAGTACGTAAAGGCTTGTTTGCGAAAAGCACAGAATATGTGAAGGCGGTAGATGGGGTTAATATTAAGTTGTACCCTGGTGAAACACTTGGCCTGGTTGGCGAATCAGGTTGTGGTAAATCTACCTTGGGCAGATGTATTTTACGATTAATAGAACCGAGTGCAGGTGAAATATATTTTGAAGGGCAAAACATTACACATTTGAAAAATACTGAAATGCGAAAACTTAGGTCGCAGATGCAAATTATTTTTCAAGATCCCTACTCATCATTAAACCCACGTTTAACCGTAGGGCAAACCTTAATGGAGCCCATGCAAGTACATCGCATACTCGCAAATGATAAAGAACGGAAAGCAAAAGTATTGGATATATTAAACAATGTAGGCTTAATGAGTTCACATTTTGATAGGTTTCCGCATGAATTTTCTGGAGGGCAACGTCAGCGAATTTGTATTGCCAGAGCATTGGTATTGGAACCAAAACTTATTATTTGCGACGAATCTGTTTCGGCTTTAGATGTTTCGGTACAAGCACAAGTGTTAAATTTGTTAAGCGATTTAAGAGATCAGTTTAACTTAACTTATATTTTTATTTCGCACGATTTATCGGTGGTGAAACATTTTTCGGATCGCTTAATCGTAATGAATAAAGGGAAAATAGTGGAAGAAGGATTTCCAGAGGAAGTATATGCTCAACCAAAGCAAGCGTATACCAAACAATTAATTGAGGCAATACCTCAATTTTAAATTTTAATAATATGACAAAGAAAAAAAATAATGCCATCAAAAACATACTCAGCAGTTTAGTGCTAGAAGTTTTTGTGAAAAATATAACTCAAGCGTTTAATTATAAACAACTTGCAGCGAAATTAAATATCGACGACGAAGAAACACGAGAAATTGTAAATGAAATAATAATTGATTTACATCAGAAAGGACAGGTTGAAGAAATTGCCAAAGGTAAATACCAAGCAAAGGCCTTACAAAACCACGTAGAAGGTATTGTAGACATGGCACAGAGCGGTTCGGCCTATTTATTAGTAGATGGAATGGATGAAGATATTTTTATTGCACCGCGTAAATTAAGAAATGCATTACACGGAGATAAGGTAAAAGTATTTGTGTATGCGAAACGGAATGGCAAACATTTAGAAGGCGAAGTGTTAGAGATTTTACATCGATCAAAAACAGAATTTACCGGAGTAATTCAGTTAACACCAAGAGTTGCTTTTTTAATTCCGGATAATAAAAAGATGTTGCATGATATTTTTATCCCGCTTGATTTATTAAAGGGAGCAAAAGATGGAGACAAAGCAGTAGCGAAGTTAACAGAGTGGCCAGAGGGTGCTAAAAATCCAATGGGTGAAATTGTACATGTATTGGGTAAACAAGGCGAGAACGCAACAGAAATGTATGCTGTGCTTGCAGAATATGGCTTCCCATTAGAATTTCCGAAGGCGGTTGAAAAAGAATCGGAAGCGATTTCAGAAAAAATGGATCCTAAAGAAATTGCCAAACGTAGAGACTTTAGAGATACGCTCACCATTACCATTGACCCTGTAGATGCGAAAGATTTCGACGATGCCATTTCCTTTAAAAAACTAGAAGATGGTAATTTTGAAGTGGGTGTACACATTGCAGATGTGTCGTATTACGTACAACCGGGTACAGAATTAGATAAAGAAGCAGAAAACCGAGGAACCTCTGTATACCTTGTAGGTAAAGTGATTCCGATGTTGCCTGAGAAACTCTCGAATGAATTGTGTTCATTAAGACCCAATGAAGATAAGTTTTGCTTTTCTGCAGTATTTAAAATTGATATAAAAGGAAATGTATTGGATGAGTGGTATGGCAGAACCATTATACACTCTAGAAGAAGATATGCGTATGAAGAAGTTTGGGACATTTTACAATCGGGCGTAGGAGATTACAAAGAAGAACTTACGATTTTAAATACCATTGCGCATGCATTAAGAGCAACGCGATTTAAGAATGGTGCTATTAATTTTGAAACAACAGAAGTTAAATTTACACTCGACGAAACAGGTAAACCAATAGGAGTGTATGTAAGAGAACGTAACGATGCACATAAATTAATTGAAGATTTTATGTTGCTTGCGAACAGAAAAGTAGCAGAATTTATAGCTACAAAAGGTAAAAAGAAAAATGCCTTAACGTTTGTATACCGCGTACACGATGCTCCAAATGAAGAGGTTTTACAAGGCTTTGCGAAATTTGCAGCTAGGTTTGGCTATAAAGTAAATACCAAAAGTCACCGCGAAATTTCTACTTCTTTAAACCAATTAATGGCAGATGTAGAAGGAAAAACAGAACAAAATGTATTAACTCAATTAGCCATCCGATCGATGGCAAAAGCAATTTATACCACTAAAAAAACAAGCCATTACGGATTAGCGTTCGATTATTATACACACTTTACCTCGCCAATACGTAGGTACCCAGATGTAATGGCACACAGGTTATTGCAGCATTACTTAGATGGTAAATCAACCGTAGATCCAGAAATTTATGAGAAGATGTGTTTACATTCTTCACAAATGGAAAAACGTGCATCAGATGCCGAACGATTATTTACTAAATACAAACAAGCAGAATACCTTTCAGAACAAGTAGGCGAAACATTTGTTGGTATAATTTCTGGAGTAACAGAATGGGGAATATACGTGGAGATAGTAGAAAACAAATGCGAAGGCATGATTAGGTTGAGAGATATTAACGACGATTTTTATGTGTTAGATCCAGAGAATTATAGCATTGTAGGGCAGAGGTTTAAACGTAAATATCAGTTAGGTGATGAAGTAAATATTAAAGTAAAAAAAGTAGAATTAACTAAAAAACAAATCGACTTTGAATTGATTACAAATGAAGAACCGCTGAACTTTCAGCGAAAAGAAAAATCAACAAAAAGTAATACGTACAAGAAGAGAAGATAATACAATGCAAAAAATAATTGAACTGCAAGAACTCGTAAACAAAAAGATTGTAAGCAATACCTATTCTAAATACCCTCAAGAATTGTATGATCCTTTGGATTACATCATGTCCTTAGGTGGAAAGCGTATGAGGCCTGTGTTGGTTTTACTAGCTCACCATTTATATTCTGATAAACATGAAGAAGCATTGGATGCAGCTCTTGCGGTAGAAACTTTTCATAATTTCAGTTTAATACACGATGATATTATGGACGATGCACCCATTAGAAGAGGCAAGCCAACCGTTCACGAAAAATGGAACCATAATACAGCAATCCTTTCTGGTGATGTAATGTTGGTGAAAGCATACGAGTTATTAGCTAATTATCCTTCAGAAATTCTACCATCACTCATAAAATTATTTAACAAAACAGCAACCGAAGTTTGTGAAGGCCAGCAAATAGACATGATGTTTGAGAAACAAGTAGATGTTACAGAAGATGAATACTTGAAAATGATTGAGCTTAAAACAGCGGTTCTATTAGCATGCAGTTTAGAAATGGGAGCATTAATTGCAGGTGCACCTAAAGCAGAAGCAGAACACTTGTATGAGTTTGGTAGACTTATGGGAATTGCCTTTCAGTTGCAAGACGATTATTTAGATGTATATGCCAATCCTGAAAAATTTGGAAAACAAGTTGGCGGGGATATCATTGCGAATAAAAAAACATTTTTATGGATTGAAGCACATCGATTAGCAAATTCAGAGCAATTAAAAGTATTGAAACATTGGGAAAGCATTTCTGTATTTAAAGCAGAAGAAAAAGTAGCTGCGATTACTGCTATTTATGATGAATTAGAGATTCCGAAACTTACTCAAGAAATTATAAACGATTATGCAAATAAAGCCTTCGAAATCTTAGCAAATATTAAGGCTAATGAAAAAGTGAAGGCTTTATTAGTAAAGTTATCTGAAGATTTATTGGTTAGGGAAACCTAACCAATTTTATTTTTCGCAAACTTCTTTAAGTTTGATTAAAGCAACTGGCCACATTTCTTCAAAATACGATTTAAATTCTTGGTTAGAATCTATATCTATACTTAAATGTGTTTTGCCATTAAAGTCTCTATAAGTATAGTTTTCTAAACTACCAGACCAAGAATTGTCTAGATGTTCTTCTCCGTTAGAGTAAATTCCTAAATGCTCTATACTAATGAACTCATTCTTTACATTATCTTTTATTCTGCTTACCATGCCACCTTCATTACCATTTTCGTCGCAACCAATAAATAAAATTTTAGAATCCTTTTCCCAAGATCCTCTATAATGAGAGCTTGCATTAAATGCCGATGTCCAAGCACGATAGGTTTCATCAGCTATCATGGTATCGTAAACCATTGAAACAGGTTTCTCTATAATAATTTCAAAGTGTAAAGTTTCTACCCGCTGAGTTTCTTCCGTATAGTTTTTGAAATTAGTTAAAATTGCCTGCCAACCCATTTCTTGTAATTCTAAGGTGTTTTCAGATTCGGGTTCAAAAAGTTCAATTAATTCAATAGTATTACCATTATTGATAAATTGAATACTCACTTTTCTATCATCTTCTAAAGTATATTCTATCAGTTCATTTTCTTTTACATTGGTATACGTTCCTCCGAAATCGAAACTCACAGAACCATCTCTTGCAGCCATGGTAAAAGTGAATTTCCCACCTGTTCTTACATCGTTCTCAGCCTTTGGTGTATGCCAATCTTCACTTGCATTATTCCATTGCGTAATGTGGTTAGGGTCGGTCCACATTCTCCATACTGTTTCAATCGGTTGATTTATAATTGTGCTTACCCTTATAAATCCTGAATTTAAAGTTGTCATATGTTACGGTTTATTTATAATGAATAGGTAAATATACAAATAAATAGCGCAATCATTCGGTTGCTAGTAACATTTTTTTCGCTTTATATTCTGAATAGTTCCAAGATCTCCAATCTATATTTTCATCAATTTTTAAAAATTCAGTTTTTCTGTTTTGTATACTATTTACATACTCTTCTGGACTTAAATAAACCGTATCAAAACGATATAATACTTGTTGTTGTTGTTTTATAGTAGTTAATTCGTCGAGAGGCTTTTCTAAATAAGGCAGTGCTTTGTCGCCCAAAGTCTGCATATAATCTAAATGTAAAAAGGCTTTATTAGCATTTTTGAAATTATACTGAGCAATTAGTACATCCCAATTAAATAAACTAAAAAACAACAGAATAGATAATATGCTAAAGGTGTTTTTACTCAATAAGTAGCTAAAAGATTTTTTATGTTTCAACTTTAAATACACCGTATATAGTCCATATATCGTAATCAATAAAAATATGATTACTCCAATACGTTTATAGGCTAAATTAAAATAATCGATGTACCAATAGTTTCGTATTCCAACAGAAATACATAAAATTATATTCTGTGCAATCCATATATAACTCAAGGTTCTTAATCGTTTTATTTTAGGATTAAAGTTTTGATTTGCTCGGAAGAAATAGAGTACAATTACAATGGAAAGTAAAATCGAAAAGATTAATAAATAGGTGCCTTCGTGTACAAATTGTTTCAAAATGGTTCCGTCCCATTTGAAATTAAACCACACCCAGTAAATGTCGATGCTGTTAAGCACCATCAACATCCCATTTAAAAAAACCAACAACAATACGCCCAACTTAGCTTCCGTTTGTAAGGCATTTGGTTTGTAATCGAAATACAATGTTTTTCTAGTTCTAAAAATTTGATCATTATAATTTCGATCGTACTGCACCAAATTTGCTAGGGTAGACCTAAATAGGATAAAACTAGAAAGCAAAGTGCCAACAATAAATAAGAACAACCAATTTTCATCTATGTATTCAAATAAATTAGGGATTTTATCAATCGTATATTTTTCGATGGTATTAATTATAGAATTAAAATAGGGACTAGAATTTCTATAAATGGCAACAAAAATTACGATGATAAAAATTGGAATTACATAAATTTTAGCTTTCCATATTTTTTTTATGGCAGAATTGCTTGATTTTGCAGAACTGTTCAGGCATTTTATAAACTCGAAAATGCTCATTAGCATTGAACTTATACCGAAAAAGAAACCATGAAAATGGTTTTTGAGTTTTGGGTATGTCAATATTCCAATAAAATAAATAGAAAATAATAAGTTAACGATGAATGCGAAAACACTAAAATTCCATACAAAACTGATAATACTTATCGCAAAACCTGTTAATGCGAATTTGATTTTAGGATTGCTTAAGTCTATTTGTTTAAAAATAAATAGCAGTGCTAATGCACAAAACTCAAATATCAGAAAATTGATTCCGATACTTTGATTGTAGAATAAGTAGGAAAATAATAGAGCTAATGCTATTGTAGAGACGATTTTTGATTTGGGCGACATCTTACTTTTTAGTGCATAAACTCTATAATTAAAATTATAGTATACAAGGTGTAATTAACTTAACACCTTGTAATATCTGCACCAATAGCTTTTAAGCGCAGTTCAATGTCTTGGTATCCTCTGTCTATTTGTTCTATATTAGAAATGGTGCTTTTTCCTTCGGCAGAAAGTGCCGCAATTAACAAGGATACTCCGGCACGAATATCTGGAGAAGTCATGGATATACCACGCAATGGGTTTTTACGAGCCAAGCCAATGATGTTTGCTCTGTGTGGATCGCATAAAATAATTTGCGCACCCATGTCTATCAATTTATCAACAAAAAATAATCTACTCTCAAACATTTTCTGATGAATAAGTACAGAGCCTTTAGCTTGTGTTGCCACTACTAAAACGATACTCAATAAGTCGGGAGTAAAGCCTGGCCAAGGAGCATCGGCAATGGTTAATATAGAACCATCAATAAAGGTTTCAATTTCGTAAATATCTTGTGAAGGAATGTAAATATCGTCGCCGCGGCGTTCTAATTTTATTCCTAATTTTTTAAACACATCTGGTATAACTCCTAAATGTTCGTATCCAACATTTTTTATAGTGATTTCAGACTGTGTCATGGCTGCAAGGCCAATAAAACTGCCTATCTCAATCATGTCGGGCAACATTCTGTGCGAGCAACCGCCTAAGTATTCAACTCCTTCAATGTTTAATAAATTAGAGCCAATTCCTGTAATTTTTGCACCCATCGAATTCAACATTTTACATAATTGCTGAATGTAAGGTTCGCATGCTGCGTTATAAATAGTGGTGGTACCTTTTGCTAATACAGATGCCATTAAAATATTAGCCGTTCCGGTTACAGAAGCTTCGTCTAAGAGCATAAAAGTTCCTTTCAACTCAGATGCATCTACACTAAAGAAAGAATCTTTAGGATCGTAGTTAAATTTAGCTCCTAATTTCTCAAAGCCTAAGAAATGGGTATCCAATCTACGTCGTCCAATTTTATCGCCTCCTGGGCGAGGAATATAGGCTTGTTTAAAGCGTGCTAACAAGGGGCCCACAATCATTACGGAGCCTCGTAATGCAGAGCCTTTTTTCTTAAAAACATCACTCTTGAAAAACTCAAGATCGATATTATCTGCTTTAAAAGTATAAGTGTCTTTAGATTTGCGATCTACTTTTACTCCCATATCACTCAATAAATCGATGAGTTTGTTTACATCAACAATATCGGGTATGTTAGAAATTGTAACTTCTTGGTCTGTTAATAAAACCGCTGAAATAATTTGTAGAGCCTCGTTTTTAGCGCCTTGTGGGGTTATTTCTCCTTGGAGTTTATTACCGCCTCGTATTTCGAAAGTATCCATAATAAAAAAATCCTTTATCGGGTTTGAAGATAAAGGATTTTAAATGATTCAAGAAAATAATATTTTCACAAATGTCGATATTGTTTAATATCTACTTTTTCCGTTGTTTTTACGATTGTTATTGTTGTTGTTATTATTGTTATTCCGATTATTGTTATTGTTGTTATTTCGTTGTTTAAAATTATTCTGACGGGCTTTGTTTGGAGCCGGCCTAACTTCCACTTTATTTAAACTCACATTTTCTTCCAACACTAGTTCTCCTTTCGAGAGTAATTTTAAATCACTAATGATGGTATCATCGCTCACTGTATCCTTATTCCAGGTTACGTACGACATTTTCATGAAGTTAGCGATAGAAGCAACCATTTGCGACTTACGCTCTGTTTCATCTGTAATTTCTTTCGCCTTTTCAATCATCAACTCAACCGTTTTTCCGTAATGTTTGTACTTTATTTTATTTAAGGGATAAGGTACTCGCTTAGGTTTAGTATCCAAAGATTCCTTAGAAGGAATTGGGTAAGGTGAATCAACGTCTAAATCGAAATCAGCAATGATGAACAAATGATCCCAAAGTTTGTGCTTAAAATCGGCAACATCTCTTAAATGTGGATTCAAAAAGCCCATTAAGTCAATTACTGCTTGGGCGTGTTTATTGCGTTCTTCCTTGCTTTCTAGGGTTTTTATATACTTTACCATGTTCTGTATGTTTCTTCCATATTCAGAATAAAGTAAAGCGGGTCTTGTAGTATTATAATCAAACATATTTCATTAGCTAATTAGCTAATTAGCCGTTTAGCTAATTAACTATGCGCAATTTAGCAAATTTTAGCAAAAGTTGCTTTTTTCCAACTTGTTTAAATTGAATGGTGGTTTTGATGTCGCCACTAGCACCTTCCATTTCTAATACGGTACCAAATCCAAATTTCTGATGTTCTACTTCCATACCCACTGTTATTTGCTTTGGGTCTGAAGCTATAAAATCCTCCGAAGCTACATGGTTATAAGGCTTTGAGAGGGTGCTTGCCTGCATCATTGGTTTTGGTTTGCCTGCAATGCTGTTGTAACTTTGCCTTTCATCATCAAAAAAAGTAGCACTTGCAATTGGTTTTTGTAGGTAATTTATTTCTAAATATTTAGGGTCTATTTCCTCTAAAAACCTACTCGGGTCGCAAGAAATGGGAGAACCCCATTTATACCTAGAAACGGCATAACTTAAGGTTAACTTACTTTCTGCTCTTGTTATAGCCACATAAAACAACCTGCGTTCTTCTTCCAAATCTGCCCTAGAATGTAAGGCCATTTGTGATGGAAAAAGGTTTTCTTCTAAACCCACTACATATACATGCGGAAACTCTAATCCTTTTGCTGAGTGTATGGTCATTAAAGATACGGTGTCTTTATTTTCTTCCTCTTTCTTTTCGTCGCCGGTTAGCAAGGCAATGTCTTGTAAAAAGGTTGCCAGGCTGTGGTCTTCAATATCATCTCTATCTGTAAAATCTTTAATCCCATTTAGTAATTCCTGTATGTTTTCATACCTGCTTAAGCCTTCAATTGATTTGTCATCATATAAATCTTTTAACAAACCACTTTGTTTTGCAATGTGCGATGCCGCATCGTAAGCATTTTGCTGATGGATAAGTACCGCAAAACTTTTAATCATGGTGTTAAAATTTTCGATGCTTGCACCAGATTTTGCACCTAAAAACTGATTAGCAGTTTCAGAAATTTCAAATAGCGTTTTGTTTTGTTCGCTTGCAGCTATAATAAGTTTATCCATGCTGGTTTTACCAATGCCACGCATAGGGTAATTTATGATACGCTTAAAAGCTTCTTCGTCGGCATGGTTTACCGCCAGTCTGAAGTAAGCAATTAAATCTTTAATTTCTTTACGTTGATAGAAAGAGAGGCCACCATAAATTTTGTACGGAATGTTGAGTTTACGAAGGGCTTCCTCCATGGCTCTCGACTGCGAATTGGTTCTGTATAAAATGGCGAAATCGCTGTTATTTAAATTTTTATTGGCACGTTCTTGTTGTATTGATTCGGCTACAATTTTACCTTCTTCATTGTCTGAAAAAGCTTTGTAAACCGCAATTTTATCTCCACTTTCTTTTTGCGAAAAAACTTTCTTTTTTATTTGATCCTGATTTTTAGCAATCACCGAATTGGCAACTTCTACAATGTTTTGCGTCGATCGGTAATTTTCCTCGAGCTTAAACACTTTCATGTCGGGGTAATCTTTCTCGAAGTTCAATATATTCTGAATGTTTGCACCACGGAAAGCGTAAATACTTTGCGCATCATCACCCACTACACAAATATTTTGGTGTACCGCCACCAGTTTTTTCACTATTAAATATTGAGAAAAATTGGTGTCCTGGTACTCATCAACCATTACGTATTTAAATTTATGTTGATATTTATTCAACACATCTGCATGCTCGCGAATAAGGATGTTTGTTTTAAATAGTAAATCGTCGAAATCCATTGCACCTGCTTTCTCACAGCGATTTTGGTAAAGTGAATAGATGTATCCAATTTTGCCTTTTCCCATGGAATGGTCGTCGGTTTGTATCTGGTCGTTTTCGTTGTATTCTTTTGCCGATATTAAATTGTTTTTAGCAGATGAAATGCGGTGCATTACATGGTTTACATTGTATGCTTTTTCATCTAAATTCTGCTCTTTAATAATGCTGCGTAATAAACTTTTGGCATCGTCTTTATCGTAAATGGTAAAGTTTGCAGGGAAACCAATTTTATCGGCTTCTTGCCTCAGTATACGTGCAAAAATAGAGTGGAAGGTACCTGTCCAAATGTTTTTAGCATTTGGGCCAACAATGGCAGAAATACGGTTACGCATTTCTTTCGCTGCTTTATTGGTAAATGTTAAGGCTAATATATTAAAAGGATCCACGCCATTCTTAATCATGTGTGCAATCCGGTACGTAATTACTCTTGTTTTACCCGAACCAGCTCCCGCCACAATCATCATTGGGCCGTTCATCGTTTCTACCGCAGCTCTTTGCTGAGGATTTAATTCATCTAAATAAGTATGCATTTTCCCACCAATCCTTTTGTTTATAAGAACTACAAATATAATTTTAGTGATTAATTATAGCCTTATTTTATTCCTCATTTTTTCAACAATTATTGTTTTATTTAACAGTATGTATAATTAGCTAATAAATGACTCATTTTATTATATTTGTCGCAATATGGAACAAATAAACAATTACATCAATTCAAATAAAGACCGTTTTTTAAACGAGTTATTAGATTTTTTAAGAATTCCTTCAATTAGTGCCGATTCTGCATACAGTGCAGACGTAATGAAAACGGCAGAATTTGTGAAAGATAAATTAATGGCAGCCGGTGCAGATAAGGTAGAAGTTTGCGCTACAGCAGGTTACCCAATTGTGTACGGTGAAAAAATGATCGACCCAAGTTTGCCAACAGTTTTGGTTTACGGGCATTATGATGTACAGCCAGCTACTCCATTAGAGTTATGGGAAACACCTCCATTCGAACCAACTATACGTAAAACTGCTATACACCCTGATGGTGCTATATTTGCACGTGGTGCATGTGACGATAAAGGTCAGGTGTACATGCACATTAAAGCATTCGAATTAATGATGCAAACCAACACCTTGGCTTGTAACGTGAAGTTTATGATTGAAGGTGAAGAAGAAGTAGGTTCTTCTAACCTTGGCATATTTGTAAAAGCAAACAAAGAGAGATTAAAAGCAGATGTGGTATTAATTTCAGATACTTCAATTGTTGCGAATGATACACCTTCTATTGATTGTGGCTTGCGTGGCTTGAGTTATGTAGAGGTAGAAGTTACCGGCCCGAACAGAGATTTACACTCAGGTGTATATGGCGGAGCTGTAGCAAATCCTATTAACATATTAGCTAAAATGATAGCAAGTATGCACGATGAGAATAACCACATTACCATCCCTGGTTTTTATAACAATGTGTTAGACGTAAGTGCAGAAGATCGTGCAGACATGGCTAAAACTCCATTCGATTTAGAAGAGTACAAAAAAGATTTAGACGTAGCCGATGTTTGGGGTGAAAAAGGATTTTCATCAATAGAAAGAACAGGTATACGCCCAACTTTAGATGTTAACGGAATTTGGGGAGGTTACACAGGAGAAGGCGCTAAAACCGTTTTACCATCTAAAGCATTTGCCAAAATTTCGATGCGTTTAGTTCCAAATCAAACTTCGGATGAAATTACAGCAATATTTAAAAAACATTTCGAATCTATTGCACCAGCTTCGGTAAAAGTAGAAGTTCGCCCTCACCATGGTGGCGAGCCTGTATTAACGCCTACAGATTCTGTAGCGTTTAAAGCAGCAAGCAAGGCAATGGAACAAACCTATGGTAAAAAACCAATCCCAACTCGCGGTGGTGGAAGTATTCCAATTGTAGCATTATTCGAAAAAGAATTAGGATTAAAATCAGTATTAATGGGCTTCGGCTTAGATTCTGATGCACTACACTCACCAAACGAACATTACGGTTTATTTAACTACTACAAAGGAATTGAAACGATTCCGTTGTTTCATAAGTATTTTGCTGAATTGAGTAAATAATTGTACACTGTAAGTTGTACGTTGTAGATTGTACAACGTACAGCGTACAATAAATAAGTTTTACTTCATTTTGTTAAACATATAACGGCTAATTTTCCATTGTCCATTTGTTTTTTGAAGCACAAAAAGCTCTCTGTTTTCTTCTGGTATGGTTTGGCCATTTGCATGAATGAGTGTATTTCCTTTTGAAGTTGTTCGTGCAAACGCATACTCTCCAATTACTTCAATTTCATCAATATAAAACTCTATATTTAATTGAATGGCATTAAATACAAATTCATAAGCTCCTTTTAATTGTTCTTTACCAAAGGCTGACGGCGCGTTGCTTGGCATAAATATACCATCGTTCGTATAAAGCATTAGTACTTTATTTACATCAGAGGTGTTTAATGCGTCACGATAATCGAAAAGTAATTTTTCAATTGATAATTTTTCATTTGATTGTTCCATTTTGGTTTGAGATAAATTGTTTGACTGATTTTTTGTTTCATTTTGGCAAGCTGTTAAGATTGTTAGTAAATAAGCTGCGATAAAAATTTTGTTAATTAAAAGTTTCATAACTATAGTTCTTTTTTATTGAAAATTTATAATACAAAATTGCAACGAATGAATATATTAAGCCAATAAACTAGCATAAGAAATAGTCTTAATATAGGTTAAGGGTAAATTATTTTATAACCCGCTCATTACGAATTTTACTTAGAAATTCGGGTGTAATGCCAAGGTAAGATGCTATTTGAGTATTGGGTAATCGTATGGATAATTTGGGATATTGTTCCAAGAAACTTTCATAACGTTGGTATGCTGTGGAACTAAATGTTTGTAGCAATCGGTTTTGTAGTTCAATGTATTTATCTTCTATAATTACACGAAAGTTTCTATCGAATTTCGGAAAGTTGGTATATAAATACCAAAGGTCTGCTTTAGAAATTTGAAGAATGGTAGATGGTTCAATGGCTTCAATAAATAATTTTGATGGCCGCTCTTTGTGTAAACTATCAAAATCTGTTATCCAGTCGTCCTCTGCGGCAAATACAAGATTATGTTCAGTGCCATTATTATCAACGCCATACATTTTAAAACAACCCTCAACCACATAGTTGAAATTCTTACAAATATCACCCTCCTGTAAAATATATTGTTTACGTTTAATTTTACGCTCGGTCAATCGGCTTAACAAGGCTGCTTTTTCCAAGTCGTTTAGAGGTATTTGCTTTTCAAAATGCTTAATTATATTTTCCATATATGCAGAAACAATAACATCTTATCACAATTTTTTTAATTCACCATTCATTTACCCCTTAACATAAATCAACGGCAATCTCCACTTCAAGTAGAAAGCAAATATTCTTATCAATCCAATAATTATTCCGGCAATCCAGCCTGTGGTGCCTTCATCAAAACCAATGTATCTACAAGCGAAGTACACAATACCTCCTGCAATGCATGCCGAAGCGTAAATATCTTTGCGGAACACATAAGGTATCTCATTTAAAATTACATCTCGTAAAATTCCACCGAAACAACCGGTTACTGTACCCAATGCAATGCATACAACAGGGTGTAAATTAAAGGATACTCCTTTATCTATGGCCACTACACAAAACACCGCCAAGCCAATCGTATCAAACCAAAACAAGAGTTTAGAAAGGCGCATAAGTTTTGGTAAAAAGAATAAGGCTACTAAATAAGTGATTGAAATGGTGGTAATAATTTGCAAGTCTAAAATCCAGGCCACCGGCAAACTGCCTATTAACAAATCACGAATGGTACCGCCTCCAATAGCTGTAATAAAGGTAATAATTAATACCCCAAATACATCTAATCTTTTCTGCATTGCCGAGTAAGCTCCCGAAAATGCAAAAGCAATGGTACCAAGTATTTCGATGATGTCGATGAAACGCATGATTGAATTGTGAATTGTGAATTGTTAATTGTGAATTACAAGTTACGAATTGCAAATTAGAAAACAAAAGTAGTAATTGGTAGATATTTGTTTTGAGTTATTGGTTAATAAGTTATTGAGTTAATAAGTTATTGGGTTAATATGTTATTTAGTAGTTTATATAATTTTAAAATTGGCTACATTGGTATCAATATATTATTATAAACTAAATTTGCCAACAATTCACAACTCACAATTCACAATTCACCATGTCTCTACTCAAAGAAACCTCCCCATACCTCTTACAACACGCCAACAACCCTGTAGAATGGTATCCTTGGGGCGAAGAGGCTTTGGCAAAAGCGAAGCGCGAAAACAAATTAATTGTAGTAAGTATAGGTTACTCTGCTTGCCATTGGTGCCATGTTATGGAGCACGAATCGTTTGAAGATAATGAAGTGGCAGAAGTAATGAACACTTTGTATGTAAATATTAAAGTGGATAGGGAAGAACGACCAGACATTGATCAAATTTACATGTCGGCATTACAATTAATGAACGGAACTGGAGGCTGGCCGCTCAATTGTATTTTGTTGCCAGACCAGCGACCAATTTACGGTGGTACTTATTTCAAGAAAAAAGATTGGATAAATATATTGAGCAATGTGGCGGCAATGTATAGAAATAAACCTGATGAGTTGTATACCTATGCTGATAAGTTAATAGAAGGTGTACGCAACATGGAAAGTATTTCTGTAAAATCCGAAGATCAGCAAGTACCTGAAAATTTCTTAACCGAATACATGCAAAGTTGGAATCGTTTTTTAGATTTCGAAAACGGTGGAACCATTGGTGCACCTAAGTTTCCGGTGCCTGGTAACTTACAGTATTTGTTAAAGTATAATCATTTCTTTCCACAAGATACAATGGAGTACTTTCTGCAAAATACCCTACACAGAATTGCTCGTGGTGGCATTTATGATCAAGTAGGAGCTGGCATTTATCGTTATTCGGTAGATGGGGTTTGGCACATTCCGCATTTCGAAAAAATGTTGTATGATCAAGCTCAAATGATTTCTTTATATGCAGAAGCTTATTCAAAATATAAAAATCCCTTGTACTTAAAAACCTTCGAAAGTATCATTTCTTTTTGCAATCGTGAGTTGTTTAATGAAAATGAACATTCGTATTATTCGGCTTTAGATGCCGATTCGGAAGGAGTAGAAGGCAAGTTTTATTGCTTTACAAATGAGGAGTTGCGATCATTGTTAAATGAAAATGCCGAATTATTTATTGAATATTTTAGGTGTACTGATGAGGGTAATTTTGAACACGGTTTAAATAATTTGTTCATGATTACAGAGAGAGAAGTTTTTTTCAGTAAACATGGATTAGATGAAAGTGAGTGGGAGCAAAGAGCAGAAACAATGCTTCAAGTATTATTTAATTACAGAGCAAAACGAGTACGCCCTGGCTTAGACGATAAACAGCTATGTGCTTGGAATGGTTTAATGGTAAAGGGTTTGAGCGATGCCTTCAAAGCAAGTGCTAACGAAAAGTATAAAACCTTAGCTGAAAATACCTTGATATTTATGCTGCAAAAATTTGTACAAGGCAACAAGGTCTTTAGAAGTTACAAAAACAATGAAGCAAAGGTAAATGCCTTTCTCGACGATTATGCTTTTTTAATTCAAGCAATGCTTTCTGTTTATGAAATAACTGCGAATGAAACATATTTAACTAAAGCTGTAGAGCTTTGTCAGCATTGCATCTCAGAGTTTTTCGATACAAATTCTGGAATGTTTTACTTTACCGCTAGTTCATCAGAAAATTTAGTTGCACGTAAGCAGGAGTATTATGACAGTGTAATTCCTTCATCCAACTCTGTTATGTTACAAAATCTAAAAAGAATTGCTGTGCTAACAGAAAACCAAGTGTTTGAGGAAATGTCAGATACAATGATGTACAATATGTTAGTAACCATGAAAAGATATCCACCTTCATTTTCTGGATGGGCTAATTATATACTAGCCAAATCAATTGGCGATACAGAAATAGTAATTACTGGAAGCAATGCTTTTGATAAGTACAAAGAAATGGCCCTTCATTACACACCAAATGTTGTGATGGCTTATACTACCATAACTAATGAAAATGTATTATTCAAGAATCGGTATGTTGATGGGAAAACTTTAATTTATGTTTGCAAAAATAAAGCATGTTTATTGCCAGTAGAGAACACTAACGATGCAATAAAACTAGTTTAATATTTTTACCAGGTAGTTTTTACAAAAAGCGTATCGGCATCCATTCCTTTTACATCTTGTATGCTAAATATTGAGTACGATTTTTCTACATTCCAATCTACGATTTTACTGGAACTGTATAAGTTATTAGCGTTTTGGAAGTAAAAGTATATTCTGTTTGGCTTGTTTAAATCACCGTACACATCCATAAATTTTAGCGTCAGCTTTTTTTCTAAACATACAAAACGAGTATAGTTCGGGGTGTTTAGTTGTTTATACGAATTTTTCCAAGCTGGTTTATTTATGTCGAATTCGGTAAAGGTTTCGATGTCTTTATATACTTCTTCGGCAGTAATTATTTTTCGTTCGAGTGTGTTATTTTGTATAACCGTTTTTGTTATTTCAGCTTCTAATTTTTTAATGTTACTAAAATTAAATACTTGTTCTTTTATAGAAATAGGGTAGTACTTACTATTCGTTTTTTCTTTGGCAGTTGGCGTACAAGCCAATACATGAAGGCAAAGCAGTACAAAAAATATATTTTTCTTCATTATTTTTTCAATAAACTTTTACCGTTCATTTCTGATGGTTGTTTTATATTAAACAAATCTAAAATGGTAGGTGCAATGTCTGCTAAACCTCCATCGTTTAAACCAAATGTACTATCATCAATTAAAATACAAGGTACTAAATTGGTAGAGTGTGCAGTGTTCGGAGTACCGTCTTCGTTTTTCATATAATCAGCATTGCCATGGTCGGCAATTAGTATAAACGAATATCCATTTGCAAGTCCTGCGGTAACCACTTGTTCAGCGCATTTGTCAACCGTTTCTACTGCTTTTATAACTGCTTCAAAAACGCCCGTATGCCCCACCATATCTGGGTTTGCAAAATTTAAGCATACAAAATCAACTTCGCCTTTTTTGAGTTCTTCAGTTATTGCATCTGCAATTCCTTGTGCACTCATTTCCGGTTGCAAATCATACGTTGCTACTTTTGGTGAAGGAATCATAATTCTACTTTCCTTTTCAAAAGGAATTTCTCTGCCACCCGAAAAGAAAAAGGTTACGTGCGGATATTTCTCTGTTTCGGCAATTCGAATTTGCGAAAGTCCATTATTTGCTAATACTTCACCTAAGGTTTTTGCTAAATTATCTTTCTCAAAAATTACATTTACATGCTCAAAAGAATCGTCGTAACTCGTCATGGTTACATAATGCAAATTCAATTTATGCATATTAAACTCAGGCAAATCTTTTTGGGTAAGTGCAACTGTAATTTCTCTTGCGCGGTCTGTTCTAAAGTTGAAAGAAATGACCACATCACCTTCTCTAATTGATGCTAAGGCATTGTTTTGTTTATCTGTACACACAATAGCGTTCATAAACTCATCGGTAATACCTTGTGCATATTCTTGTTTTACTTGCGCAATAGGATCTTCTGTTTTTACACCATCCGCATGTACTAATAATTCATATGCTAGCTTTACACGTTCCCAACGTAAGTCTCTATCCATTGCATAATACCTACCTATTATGCTAGCTAGTTTTGCCGTATTTTTTTTATCTTGATTATGTTGAATTAAATCTGTTAAATATCCTGCACCACTTTTAGGATCTGTATCTCTGCCGTCTAAAAAAGCATGTACAAATACTTGCTCATTACCATTTTCAGTTGCAATATCGCACAGCGCTTTTAAGTGGTTTATGTGAGAGTGTACACCACCATCAGATAAGAGTCCAAAAAAATGTACATTCTTTTGTTCGTTTTTAGCATAATCCAATGCTTGTTTTAACACCTTATTTTGTGCTAATACACCATTCTGAATAGATTTATGAATTTTAACTAATTCCTGAAAAATAACTCTTCCAGAGCCAATAGTTAAGTGTCCCACTTCCGAATTACCCATTTGTCCATCGGGTAAACCTACTGCTTCACCAGAGGCAACCAGCTTAGAATGAGGGTATTTATTATATAATGAATGTATGAACGGAGTTTTTGCATGTTGTATAGCGTCGGCATCTGCTTTCAATCCTAAACCCCAACCATCGAGAATTAAGAGTGCAATTTTCTTATTTTTCATACACAAATATAGCTATTGGAAATGATTGGCACAGTTTTTAAGGTATAAATGTGAATTAAACAATTAATGAAGAGATTTCTTTTTACCCTTGTGCTATTTTTTAGTGTAGTTATGAGTTCATTTGCACAAAGTGAATTCTTAGACGACATTACGTTTGCATTTAAAAATGCAGACCAGCGCATGCTTTCCAAGTATTTCGGGAGCAAAATTGAAATCACTTTACTCAACCAATCAAATGTATTTAGCAAATCACAAGCCGAAATGGTGATGAAAGATTTCTTTGGTAAATACGATCCTGTCGAGTTCCAAATATTGTACAAAAATAATCCAAGTTCGGATGCTGCTCGTTTCGCAATTGGGCAATTAGATACCCGAGCTGGTAAATTCAGAATCTATTTTATACTTAAAACTTCCGAATCCGGAGTTTATCTTCAGGAAATGCGCTTCGAACAAGAACGTACTCAATAATTTTTCCTATTTTTCGAGCTTATTAAATTCCTGTTTTTCATGAATAACTATACTGATAAGCAATTAACAGATTTTATTGATTTGTGTATTCTAGAAGATGTAGGCGATGGCGATCATACATCGCTTTCTACCATACCTGCTGGCACTCAAAATAAAGCACAACTACTCGTAAAAGAAGAAGGAATTATTGCGGGTGTGGAAGTGGCTGTTAAAATATTTCATCGCTTCGATCCAAGTTTACAAGTTACTACCATATTAAAAGATGGTGATGCGGTTACGTACGGACAAGTAGTGTTAACAGTACAAGGCAGTGCGCATTCTATTCTAAAAGCAGAACGTTTAGTGCTGAATATTATGCAACGCATGTCGGGTATTGCTACATATACTCATAAAGTAGTGGGCATGGTAGCTCATACAGGTTGCAAAATATTAGATACTCGCAAAACCACGCCAGGGTTACGTTTCCTCGAAAAAGAAGCTGTTTTAATTGGCGGAGGCTTTAACCATAGGTTCGGATTGTATGATATGATTTTGATAAAAGATAATCATGTTGATTATGCAGGTGGAATTATACAAGCCTTAAGGAATGCCAAACAATATTTAAAAGATACTAATAGAAACTTACCTATAGAAATTGAAACTCGTTCCTTAGCAGAAGTTGCCGAAGCACTTACTGAAGGTGGTTTTTTGAGAATTATGTTTGATAATTTTTCATTTGATGACTTGAAAAAAGGGGTAGAAATGGTAGGTAATTTATACCAAACGGAGGCATCAGGAGGCATTACCATTAACAATGTGGTACAATATGCAGAACATGGTGTAACATGCATTTCAATTGGCGCCTTAACACATTCTGTTAAGTCATTAGATTTAAGCTTAAAAGCTGTTTAAATCAATCGTTTAGGTCAATTAATCAATATTTAATACACATTAGCTAATAAAAATGCTATTTTAGAGCATCCAACCATGTTATCAGTTAGTACTTCCATAGCGCTTTTGGTATCGTATTTATACGGTTCAATTCCTACTGCAATTTGGATAGGGAAGGCTTTTTATGGCATCGATGTTAGAGAGTACGGCAGCGGTAATGCTGGTGCTACCAATACCTTCAGAATCCTAGGTAAAAAAGCGGGAATACCTGTATTGATTATCGATATTTTAAAAGGCTTTACAGCAACTAACCTTGTATATTTTGTAGGTAATTACATTCCAGGATCTGTTCCATTTGCAAACTTACAATTAGTGTTAGGTGTTACGGCTGTTATTGGACATATATTCCCAATATTTGCAGGATTTAGAGGGGGCAAGGGCATAGCCACTTTGTTCGGAATGATTTTAGCAGTACATCCAGAAGCATCTTTAATTTCATGCGGAGTGTTTGTAATTGTATTACTGCTTACACAATATGTTTCCTTAAGTTCGATGTTTGCAAGTTTTATGTTTCCAGTAAACATCATATTATTTTTTAACGAAACTACCACCAAGACCCAACTTTTATTCGCTATATCTGTTTGTATACTAGTAATGTTTACACATCAAAAAAACATCGAACGTTTACTAAAAGGAAAAGAATCTAAAGCGAATATTTTTAAAAAGAAAACCGAGGACCTTTAATGGAACTGTTTTTGCTTTCAATACTGTAATTTATTAATAATTTATAATGAAAAAACAATTTTTACTACTAGCAATGTTCATTGCTACCTTCTGCATGAATGTAAAAGCTCAAGAGCCTAACGTAATTCCTTGTGCTACGCATGAGTACATGGAGAATGTACAAATGAAAGACCCTCAATTTATTCTAAACCAACAACTTTTAGAACAATAGTATCAAGCCATGATGCAAAGTGGATACAAACAAGGTCAAAAAGTAAAATGAATTATTCCGATTGTATTCCATATTTTCCATAACAATGGAGTGGAGAATATTGCGAAGGAAAGAATCTTAGAGCAAGTAGAAATTTTGAATAAAGATTTTCAACGCTTAAATGCTGATTCCAATCAAACAAACCCTATATACAAAGCCATTGCAGCCGATTGTGAAATCGAGTTCCGACTAGCTAAATTAGATCCGAATGGTAATTGTACCGATGGAATTGTGCGTGTGCAAACTGACTTAACGTATGATGCGGATGATAATATTAAGGCGGTTAGTCGTTGGCCAAACAATAAATATTTTAACGTTTGGGTAGTAGAAACTATTAGCGGTGCACCTGCAGGCAGTGTAATTTTAGGACGATCGCAATTCCCTGGTGGAAGTAATTTAACTGATGGTGTACTTTTAAAATTCAGCGTTTGCGGAAACACTACTAATTTTAACAACTACGGCAGAACCTTAACTCACGAAATTGGCCACTCATTAAACCTACGCCACATTTGGGGCGATGGAACTTGTGCAACAGATTTTGTGGCAGATACACCACCTCATGCTGCGGCTAATGATGGTTGCCCTAAAAATAAAGTTTCTACTTGTTCAGGAAATAAAGTGGAAATGACAGAAAATTACATGGATTATACCAACGGTTCTTGCCAAAACATGTTTAGTAATGGGCAAAAAGCACGTATGGATATTGTGTGGAACGGAAGCCAAAACAGCCGTTCTAATTTATACTCACCAGCAAACTTATTAGCAACTGGTACCAACGATGGTTTTAATGCGCCACCATGTGTGCCTTTAGCAGATTTTTACCGCAAACAAGAAGGTTGCACAGGTTCTGCCTATATTTTTAGTGATTACACCACTCGTGCAGATGTGACTTCGTATTTCTGGGAGTTTGAAGGCGGTACACCAGCAACTTCTACAGACAAAACTCCAAGTGTTACGTATAGTACAGCAGGATCTTTTGATGTTAAATTAAAAGTAACAAACGCTACAGGTTCGGATAGTTTACTGAAACAAAATTTCATGAAAATTTTTGAAAATGTTTCTACCAAAACGCTGCCATTTACTCAAGATATGGAAGACCTAAATAGCTTTGAAAACAATATTTATAACCGTGCAGATAATAAATCGTTATGGTTAAGAACTACTACTGCGGGTTATAATTCAGCATCTTCCCTATACATGAAATTCTTTAATGTTTCTGATGGGAGAGCGAACGCAATTTTATTGCCAACCTTAAATTTAGTAGGAACCACTAACCCTGTATTGAGTTATGATTATGCTTATGCACAAAGATCAAGTGCTTCATTAGATAGGCTAACCGTTGCAATTTCTAGAAATTGTGGATTGTCTTTTATTACGCTGAGTAATGTATCGGGAGCTACATTGGCTACCTCTGCAATATCAACTGCAGAATTTGTACCCACAAATGCCTCACAATGGAAGCAAATACAAACATCATTAAGTGCATACAATACTGAAGACAATGCACAAGTAAGATTTTTAGCAACCAATAGTGGACCAGGTAATAATATTTACCTTGATAATATCAGCATAAGTGTTACTACAGGAGTAGAAAACTTAATATTGAATAACTTAAATTTAAGCATTGCCCCTAATCCATTTTCGAGCAACGCAAAAGTAATGTTCAATTTATTATTTACTGCAAACGTAACTGCCGACTTATACGATGTGTTAGGTCGCAAAGTAACGAATGTATTCGATGGCACTTTAAATGCCGGCACACAAGAGCTAAACATCAATTCGGAACACACTAGCAATATACAATCGGGTTTATACTTATTGCGCTTAAGTGTTAACGGTGTCGTAAAAACAGAAAGACTAGTATTTGGACTATAGAACTATGTTATTTATATGCACGAACATATGAGCATACGAGCAAACTAGCATATGAGCATACGAAAAAGGAGGGAAGAGATTTCCTCCTTTTTTGTTTTAGAATAATCATACGTAGGAATATTTTAGTATTTGTACGTATAAATTACAATATTTTAATTATTTTTGTGTGTAAAATTGTACATATATGAACACTAAATTAACATTAAGTATAGAAGAGCAGGTAGTTGAAGAAGCAAAGAAGTATGCAAGTAATCAACATACCAGTTTATCTAATTTAGTAGAAAACTATTTAAAGAGTTTAGTAAATAAAAAGGATAAAAATAAAGAGGAATACTCATCAATAGTAAAATCATTAAAATCATCTTTTGTTGCAGAAAAAGATTTAGACTATAAAGAGGAATTAACAAAAAGACTTTCTGATAAATACTTATAAGATGAAGAAGGTGTTGATTGATACGGATGTAATTTTAGACTTTTTCTTTGAAAGGGAACCTTTTTCAGATAATGCTGCTAAGGTTTTATCACAATGTGAAAGAAAAATTATAGTAGGTTATGTAACTCCCGTAATTCTATCAAATGTATATTATCTATTATCTAAGAATACTAAGCCTGAAAAAGTAATTGAAAAGCTTAAGAAATTATTAATAATTTTAGATGTATTAACAATTGATAAGAGAATGATTGTAGCGGCATTAAATTCTGATTTTAAAGATTTTGAAGACGCAATACAAAATTATGCTGCAGAAATTAATGATAAAGTAGATATTATTATTACAAGAAATACTAAAGATTATAAAAAAAGCAAATTAGCTATAATGAATCCCCAAGAATTTTTAAATAGTAAAAAATAATAAATTCATCTAAATATACTTTACAATTTACTATTTACAAACCTCCCAACTCCAAGCTCATTACTCCAAGCTCCCAGCTAAACACTCTCTACAAACTCCATTACTATCTGATTAAATATTTCTGGTTGTTCTAAGTTAGAAACATGGCCTGCACCATTTATTACATGTAATATTGATCCTTTAATATTTTTGTTCATGTACTCTGATTCAGATAAAGGCGTTACAATATCCTCTTTGCCACAAATTATTAAAGTTGGTACATTTATATCAGCTAAGGTAGTACACGTTTCAGCACGCTCTGCCAATGCTGTTAATCCCATTTTTATAATATGCTGAGAATTTTGAAATACAACCTTACGTAATAGTTCAATAATTTCCTTTTTATTTTCTAAACTCTCTTCTGCAAATACACTTTTTATAAAGGCTTCATTAAAGGTAGTTTTTCCAATCTTAGCAATTTCTTCAATGGTTTTTAATCGTTTTTCTTTTATTTCTGCTGTATCGGCAACGCATTGTGTATCGCACAAGAGTAAAGCTTTAAATCTTTTTGGATGTTTTTTTATCACATTTAAGGCAATAAATCCACCCATGGATAGTCCACAAAGCATTACGTCTTGTAGATTCAACTTAACCATAAAAGTTATTAAATCATCTGCAAACATGTCAATACTTAAATGAGATTCTTCATCTGTTGATTTTCCAAACCCTCTTATGTCACATGCAATTACACGGTATTTACTTTTAAGGCATTCTAATTGATTAATCCACATAGATTTATCGAATGGATAGCCCTGCAAGAAAATGATCGTCGAATTTCCTTCGCCAATATCATCGTATGATAAATTGAAATTATTTACTTGGATGGTCAAATTGTATCCTTTTTGTTCTTTGTCCATGTTTATCTAATTAAAAACTTTCTTTAATAATATGATGATCGTTAACCCCTAAGCTTTGTAGTTGTTTCTCTATTTCTTTTAACATAGGTGGCGGGCCGCATACATAAAATGGCTGATTAAAATCATATACATGTTCCTTAATGAAATCTTCTGTTATCATACCATGGTGGTACCCATCTCGTTTTTCGTCAGATAAAATATTGATGAATGATTTTCCTAATAAATATTCGAATTCACTTTCCCAAATAATATCTCGTTGGGTTTTATTTGCATATAGCAACATATTACTACCAATGGCATGTCTACTATCTAATTCTCTTAAAATGGATATAAACGGAGTAATTCCTGCTCCACCTGCAATAAATACTCCTGGCTGATGGTACGTAATAGTTCCCCAAACTTCATGTATAACGAGTTCATCTAATTCTTTTAAGCTGAGCAATTCATTGGTAACGCCTTTATGGGCAGTATACGTTTTTATGCTAAACTCCAAATAATCGTCGCTGGGTAAACTGGTAAATGTAAAAGGTCGCTGCTCGTTAATCCATTTACTATTATTTATAGACACCTCGGTAGCTTGGCCAGGTTTAAAATCATAACCATTGGGCTTGCTTGTGCGTATTTGTAATACGTCGTGTGTTAAATGTGTAATTGATTTTATACTGATTATGTGTTTTTCCATGATAGTAAAACTAGTGTTAATAGTTTAGCATGGATTATACAAGAAAAACTTGATTTTACATAAATCACAGATAGTATTTTTACGACTATACGACTATACGACTATACGATTTTACGACTATAAGAGTGATTCTAGAATTGCTTTTGCTTTTAGTAAACACTCTTCATATTCTTGCTCCGGGTCGGAGTCTATGGTAATTGCACTACCCACATTAAAGCATAATTTTTTTGCTTCAACATCCATAAATATAGAACGAATAAGCACATTGAAATCGAAATTGCCATTCTCTTCTATCATACCCAAGGCACCAGAATAAGGACCTCTCTTAAACACTTCGTACTGTTCAATAATCTCCATTGCCCTAACTTTAGGTGCACCTGTCATCGATCCCATAGGGTAGGCATTTTTAATGGCATCAACAAAATGTACATCAGATCTTATTTCTGCACTTACGGTGCTTATCATTTGATGTAACTGCGGGAAAGTTTTAATCCCGAATAATTCCTCCACCTTAATACTTCCTGTAACAGCAGACTTTGTTAAGTCATTACGAACTAAATCAACAATCATTACATTTTCTGCACGCTCTTTTTCGGAGCTCAGTAAAACTTCCTTATCATGTTCTACATCAGTCGTTCGTTTAATGGTTCCCTTTATAGGTTGTGATATTAATTTAGTACCTCGTTTGCATAGATAGCGTTCAGGACTTGCACTCAGTATGTATAAATTATCAATTTTTAAAATCCCAGAAAAGGGGTTGGGCGATTTTTCGTTGAGCTTAAAATACAACTCTACCGGATTTAGTTCGATATCCGAAATTTCAAACGGTATGCAGTAATTTAATTCGTACACATCACCTTCTACAATATGATGTTTAATTTTAGTTACCGTTTCTATGTATACCTCTTTATTTATGGCTTGATGTATGTTGAATTTTTTAGCGTTGATATTATTGGGTATACTCTCTACCCAATCTATATCTATACTACTATTAGAATGTAGATGATTGTTTTTTTCTTCAAAACTATTTTCAATTTCAAAAAAGAAAAGCTCTGGGAAGCTAATAAATGCTGGGTTCTTAGAACTTAATTTTTCAACATCATTTTTTAAATCATACGATAGAAAACCCGCATAATTTTTGTCTTTTATAAACTCCTTAAATTTTGCAAATGCATTTTTAGTATCGTACAAACACAATTGTTGTTGACCGTAGCTAAGCTTCCAGTTTAAGTCCCCATACTTATCTGCATAAGCATTAGAATTTAATAAACAGAAATACTTTTCGTACTGATCGATGCTTCTAACCAGGTTCTTTTTGTTTTCCTCAGTAGAAGGAATACTAAACATGTTTATGAGAGTATTAACGTTTGCAAACGATCTGGGCCTACAGATAAATATTTAATAGGAACTTCTAATTCTTTCTCTAAATAATTAATATAATCTTGTAGTTTTTGAGGAATCTCATTTATGGCTCTAATGCCTGTAAGATCTTCGTTCCAACCATCAAGCTCCACCCAAACAGGTTCTGGCTTAATCGTTAAAATATCAAATGGCATATAATCTATTTTCTCACCGTTCCAAATGTAATGTGTACATACATTAACTTTTTCAAATCCACTTAACACATCTGCTTTGGTCATTACCAATTCGGTAACTCCGTTTAGCATAATTGCATATTTAAGTGCTGGTAAATCTATCCAACCACATCTACGCGGTCTGCCTGTTGTAGCACCAAACTCATGTCCAATTCTTCTTATTTCTTCGCCAACTTCGTTATCTAATTCTGTAGGGAAGGGGCCACCGCCAACTCGTGTGCAGTAAGCTTTAAAAATACCAATCACACTGCCAATTTTAGAAGGAGCAACGCCTAATCCTGTACAAGCTCCGGCAGTTGTAGTGTTAGAGGAAGTAACGTATGGGTAAGAGCCAAAATCAATGTCTAATAAGGTACCTTGTGCACCTTCTGCTAATACTTTTTTACCCGATTTAATGTACTCATTCACCAAATGCTCCGAATCTACTTGCTGCATATTTTTTAACAGCTCAATGCCTTCAAACCATTGTATTTCGTACTCTTTGTAATCAATATCAATATTGTAATGAGAAAGAATGTCTAAATGTTTATCGCGTAATTTTTCGTAACGCTCTCTAAAATCAGCATGCATAGTATCCCCAACACGTAATCCGTTTCTGCCAATTTTATCAGCATAAGTAGGGCCAATACCTTTCAGTGTAGAGCCAATTTTAGTTACACCCATTTTAGTTTCACTGGCTGCATCTAATAACCTGTGTGTAGGTAAAATTAAATGTGCTTTTTTAGCAATCACCAATTTGCCCGATTTTATAGGATCGTATCCGTTTTCTCTAAGTTTATCTATTTCTTTTTTAAATATTACCGGATCAATTACAACTCCATTACCAATAAGGTTAAGGGTTTTGGGGTTAAATACTCCAGATGGAATGGTGTTTAGTACATATTTTTTACCATCAAACTCTAGCGTATGCCCTGCATTCGGCCCGCCTTGGAAACGTGCTATGAGGTCGTACCCTGGGCACAAAACATCTACAATTTTACCTTTACCTTCGTCGCCCCACTGTAATCCCAATAATACGTCCACTTGCATATCTTAAATTTAATTTGTTGTTTCTGAGTTAATTTTAGTTGAATTCATACGTTCGCATTTGCCTTCAGTTTTTAAGGTAGTACAAGCGCCGTATAAGTTTAAAGAGTGATGAGCAATTTCAAACTTCAATAAATCGCCCATCATCGATTGTATTTGTTGTATTCTTGGGTCGCAAAACTCTACCACTTTTCCACAATCGAGGCAAATAATATGGTCGTGTTGCTTGTAGCCATAAGACTTTTCGAATTGTGCCATGTTTTTTCCAAACTGGTGTTTAGTTACTAAATCACATGAAAGCAAGAGTTCTAAAGTATTGTAAACAGTTGCTCTACTTACACGGTACTTTCTATTTTTCATGTGTATGTACAACGATTCCACATCAAAATGGTCGTTTCTAGAATAAATTTCCTCCAAAATGGCAAATCGCTCTGGCGTTTTACGCAAACTTCTGCTTTCCAAATAAGCTTCGAAAATCTTTACTACACTTGCAATAGTTTCTTTGTTAGACATATACCTTTTTCTCCTCGTTCAAAATTAAATAAATATTCTATAATCGTAGAAATAGATGTTACGAAGTTTTACACATTAAATATTCGAATTGTTAGCATCAAACCTGCTCACGTTAATTACCCCGTTTACTAATTTCAATTTTTTTATTAATGTATCTAAATGGGAGGTATCATTTACATATACCATTAAAGTACCTTCAAATATCCCATCGTCACTGTCAACCGTTATCGATCTCATATTCACCTTAAATTCATTAGATACAACTTTAGTAATATTATTCACTACCCCCACATCGTCTGTGCCTGTTAGCCTTATACCCGTTAAAAAGGCAATTTCCTTTTGCCCTGTCCATTTGGCTTTTACAATTCTATATCCATAATTAGACATTAATTTAATGGCATTTGGGCAATTTGTTCTGTGTATTTTAATGCCTTCATTAATGGTTACGAAACCAAATACATCGTCGCCAGGTATCGGGTTGCAACAGGGAGCAAGTTTATAATCAATTTTATGTAAATCTTCGCCAATCACCAATATATCAGAGTCTTTACTCTTCACTTGTTTCATGTATTGGTCGAGGCTGTCTTTATCAATTTTGTTCGGACTTTTCTGTGTAGGTTTTTTATCCGCTAATTGATATTCCCTCAATTCCTTCATATCAATTTTACCAATGGCAACATTGTAAAACAAATCCATTTTGCTTGGGTAACCTAAGAAAAGAGCTATTTTATTAATGGTTTGGCTGGTATTAGGGAGTTTCAGCGATTTCAGTTTACGGTCAAGGATTTCTTTCCCATCCTCTGCAATCTTAGTTTTTTGCTCTTTTATTGCCGACTTAATTTTCGATTTGGCCTTACTTGTAATTACAAAATTCAACCAATCTTCTTTTGGCTTTTGTTTATCGGAGCTGATAACCTCTACCTGGTCGCCATTTTGCAATTGATGCGAAAGTGGTACGAGTTTATGGTTTACTTTGGCGCCAATACATTTAGTACCTAAGTCGGAGTGTATTTCAAAAGCAAAGTCAAGCGCCGTAGCTCCAAAAGGTAGTTTCATTAAATCGCCTTTCGGAGTAAAGATGAAAATCTCGTCGGAGAATAAGTTCATCTTAAAATCATCTAAGAAATCAAGGGCATTGGCTTCGGAACTACTCAATACATCGCGTACTTTTTGTATCCATTGGTCGAGGCCATTTTCACTGGTTTGCTCTTTATATTTCCAATGTGCAGCAAAACCTTTTTCGGCAATTTCATTCATACGCCTGCTGCGTATTTGCACTTCTACCCATTTTCCATTTGGGCCCATAACCGTGGTATGTAAGCTTTCATAGCCATTACCTTTTGGTGAGGAAACCCAATCTCGTAAACGATCTGGGTTCGGAATGTATTTATCGGTAACAATCGAATAGGCTTTCCAACAATCTGCTTTTTCAGTTTCAAAGTTCGACTCTAAAATTATTCTGATGGCAAATAAATCATACACTTCTTCAAAAGGAATTCCTTTTGATTTCATTTTTTTCCAAATAGAATGGATTGATTTCGGACGGCCTAATATTTCAGATTCTAATCCTTGCTTAATTAATTCTTCTTTAATCGGGGTGATGAATTCTTTTATAAATTTACCGCGTTCTCCCTTGGTTTCATTGAGTTTGTTGGCAATAAATTTATAAGTGGTTGCTTCCGTAAATTTCATCGAAAGATCTTCCAACTCAGATTTTATTGCGTATAATCCTAATCTATGTGCAAGAGGAGCGTAGAGGTAAATAGTTTCCGACGATATTTTTAGTTGCTTATCTCTCGGCATGCTATCTAACGTGCGCATGTTATGCAAACGGTCGGCTAGCTTTATTAAAATTACTCGAACATCGTCGGCAAGAGTAAGTAGCATTTTGCGGAAATTTTCCGCTTGTATGGAACTTGTTTGATCAAATACTCCCGATATTTTAGTTAATCCATCAATAATATTCGAAACCTTTTTACCAAATTCTCTCTCAATATCGTCAAGGGTGATATTGGTATCTTCTACCACATCATGCAACAAAGCGCATACAATTGAAGTGGTACCTAAACCAATTTCTTCGGCAGCAATTTGAGCAACGGCAATAGGATGGTATATATAGGGTTCGCCAGATTTCCGACGCATATTTTTATGCGCTTCTACCGACATTTCAAAGGCCAAACGAATTTGTCGTTTATCACCCTTCTCCATGGTAGATTTACAAGCTTTCAATAAAGCGCGGTATCGCTTTTGAATTTCCTTTTTCTCCGCTTCTAAATCGATTTTTAACATGGCTAAATGTAAAAAAAATAGTGCTTTATATAAATGAAAATAATAATTATGTTGATATTTGGTTATTATCTTATGAAGTTAACTCCAAAAATTCTTCTAATTCTATTAATATTAACGTTTTATGGCTTAAAAAGTGTGAATGCACAAGAAGTTATAAAGCCAATTGGCAAGAATGATACCATCATGCTCCCTGCAATTATAGTCGATGGCGATACCATACCCTACATTTGGCTTCCCACCATTAACATTTATACTACCCGTATTTTTAAATCGAAGCGAGAGCAAATTAAATATACTAAACTGCGAAGAGATGTAACCAAAGTATGGCCTTATGCAAAGCTTGCTGGTGTTATGTTTAATCAGTTAGAGAAAGAGCTTAAAATGACTAATGATAAGCGAGTTCAACAAGCACTGATAAATAAAACCGAGAAAGAGATCATGGAGAAGTTTGAAGCTGAACTAAAAAAACTTACCGTTACACAAGGCCGAATACTTATAAAACTTATAGACAGACAAACAGGTAATACCTCTTTTAAAGTAGTGCAAGATTTAAAAGGCAAGTTCTCTGCTTTTGTATGGCAATCGCTCGCACGCTTATTCGGTTCTAACCTCAAATCGCATTACGACCCCTTGGGAGAAGATGCGGAGATAGAGAAAATTGTGCTGAGTCTGGAGTAGAATCCGAAAAACCGATAACCCGAAATTCCGAAAGACCGATATTCCGATGAACCTAAAGTTCGGCCTATCGGATTTTCGGATTTTCGGAATTTCGGGTTTTCGGGTTTTCCACTTCGAAATCACTATCTTTGCAGCTATGAATACAGAATCAAAACTGGACATACTAGTATTTGCCGCGCATCCCGACGATGCTGAAATGAGTTGCTCCGGAACCCTAATGCGTGCAATTTCTGAAGGCAAAAAAGTAGGAATTATAGACTTAACTCGAGGTGAAATGGGTACTCGTGGTACTGCCATTACCAGAGCCGAAGAATCTGCTACAGCTACCCAAATATTGGGCATACACATACGAGAGAATTTAGATTTAGAAGATTGCTTTTTCGATTTAAGCAGAGAAACACAGCTTCGCATTATCCAAAAGATACGTAAATATAAACCACAAGTTGTACTGGCAAATGCCATAGAAGATAGGCACCCCGACCATGGTAGAGCAGCGAAGTTAGTACAAGAAGCATTTTTTAAAGCAGGCTTACCTAAAATTGAAACACATGATGAAAATGGAATATCGCAAGAAGCTTACCGCCCCGATTCTTTGTTTCATTACATACAAGACCGATACATTAAACCCGATTTTGTGATTGATATTACCCCATTTATTGATCGTAAATTAGAATCGATAAAAGCCTTTAAAACACAATTTCATAACCCAGATTCTAACGAACCCCTAACTTATATTTCTAAACCCGACTTTTTAGAATCGCTAATCGGTAGAAACCGCGAGTACGGTAAACTCCTTAAAAATGGAACCTTTGCAGAAGCCTATACCGTAAATAAAATTATTGAAGTAACAGACATCACCTCTATATTTTAAAAAAAACCTCCTGCATACTATACAGGAGGTTTTTTTATGCTATCAATCAAACATAAGTGTTATTGGGACAATAAAGAACGATGATTGATAGTGTAAAGACGTATAAATTAGTAGATTAGTTGTACGTCTATCTTATATTTTTTTATTGTAACTTATGTTGCATAATTAACACTTTTTTTAGTGGATTTTTGAATTCAGATAACTAAAGACAATTAACTATGGAAATTTTAGGCTACTTATTCTCAATTCTTATTGGCGTTTCACTCGGATTAATTGGTGGTGGTGGAAGTATATTAACTGTACCTGTATTGGTTTATATTTTTAGTGTTGATGCTGTAACTGCCACAGGCTATTCATTATTTATTGTTGGTATAACAAGCGCAGTAGGCACAGCCACGTTCTTCAAAAACAAGTTGGTGAATATTAAAACTGCTATTATTTTCGGAATACCATCTATTGTTGCAGTGTTTTTAACTCGAGCGAACATTGTTCCTGCCATCCCAAAAGAAGTTTTAACTATTGGCGATTTTGTAGTGACTAAGAGCATATTGATGATGCTTTTGTTTGCCATACTTATGATAGCGGCATCTTATAGTATGATTAAAAAAGACAAAAAGAAAACCAACGAACAAGTAGGGCCACAAAATTTTAATTACCCTGTAATTTTAATTGAAGGCTTTGTAGTTGGAGTATTAACTGGATTAGTAGGAGCAGGTGGAGGATTTTTAATAATACCAGCATTAGTAGTACTTTCTAAATTACCAATGAAGGAAGCTGTAGGCACATCTTTAGTAATTATTGCTGCTAAATCGTTAATTGGATTTTTTGGTGAAGCCAGTGAAGTACAATTGGATTGGAGCTTATTACTTTCTGTTTCTGCATTTGCAGTAATCGGAATTTTTATCGGCAGTTATTTATCAAAGAAAATAGACGGCGCAAAATTAAAGCCAGCATTCGGTTGGTTTGTATTAGTGATGGGTATTTATATCATCATTAAAGAAACCATGTTTAAATAAATAGAATGTAACTAAAGTAACTTACTATAAAGTTAGAGTACCTTATTTTTGAATATCATAAAAAAGAAAAAATATACATATGAACATAGAACAAATTTACACCGGATGTTTAGCTCAAGGAGCTTATTACATTACATCAAATGGCGAAGCAGTTATTATTGATCCATTAAGAGAGGTACAACCTTACATGGATCGTTTAGCTAAAGACAATGTAAAATTGAAGTACATTTTCGAAACGCATTTCCATGCCGATTTTGTTTCGGGTCATGTTGATTTAAGTAAGAAAACCAATGCACCTATAGTTTACGGACCAAATGCAGCATGTGAATTTGAATGTATTTCGGCTACAGATGGACAAGAGTTTAAAGTAGGAAAGTTAACAATTAAAGTATTACACACACCAGGTCATACCATGGAAAGTACTACTTATTTATTGAAAGATGAAAATGGTAAAGATCATGCAATTTTTAGTGGCGACACTTTGTTTTTAGGGGATGTTGGTCGCCCAGACTTAGCACAAAAAGCGGCAAGTATGACTCAAGAAGAACTTGCAGGTTTGTTATACGAAAGTTTAACAACTAAAATTATGCCTTTAGCAGATGATGTTATTGTATATCCTGCTCACGGTGCAGGAAGTGCTTGCGGTAAAAACATGATGAAAGAAACGGTTGATACTTTAGGTAATCAGAAAAAAATGAATTACGCTTTAAATCAACCAAACAAAGAAGCGTTTGTACAAGCAGTTACAGATGGCTTAACACCACCGCCAGCTTATTTCGGAATGAACGTTGCCATGAATAAGAAAGGGTATGCAGATTTTGAAAGCGTATTAAACAATGGTATGCGTGCATTAAGTCCTGATGCATTTGAAATTGCAGCCGAAGAAACATCAGCCTTAATTTTAGATACAAGAGATAACGGATTATTTTCAAAAGCATTTGTTCCACAATCCATAAACATTGGCTTAAATGGAGATTTTGCTCCTTGGGTGGGCGCATTAATTGTTGATGTAAAACAACCTTTATTATTAATTACAGATGAAGGTAAAGAAGAAGAAGCATTAACCAGGTTAGCTCGTGTTGGTTTCGATAATCAAATCGGTCATTTAGCGGGTGGTATTGATGCTTGGATAAAGAGCGGAAAAGAAGTGGATTCTGTAAAGAGAATAACCGCTGATGAGTTTGCTGCTCAAGTAAAAATTGGGGAGAGCAAAGTAATTGATATTCGTAAAGAATCAGAATACGAAGCAGAACATATTGATGAAGCATACAGCAAACCATTAGCTTATATTAACGAGTGGATAAAAGACATTAACCCGAACGAGCATTTCTTTATGCATTGCGCAGGTGGTTATAGAAGTATGATGGCTGCAAGTATTTTGCAAGCAAGAGGATACCGTAACTTCTCGGAAGTTGAAGGTGGTTTCAATAAAATTGCAGAAACGAATGTACCTCGTACAGATTTTGTTTGCCAAAGTAAAGTGTTAAAGTCATAATTAGATATTAATGGAAAACTTAATAAAAAATGGAGCTTTTTTAGTAGACGTAAGAACTCCAGCAGAATGGGCAGAAGGGCATGTAAACCATTCGGTAAACATTCCTTTAGATACTGTAGAAAGTAACATCGACTTATTTAAAGGTAAAGATCAAGTAATTGTTTTTTGCAGAAGTGGAAACAGGAGCGGACAAGCAAAAGCAATTTTAGAGCAACATGGTATTGCGAATGTAACCAACGGTGGTACATGGCAAGACATTAAACAATACATCGATTAATAAATAGATTTTTATGGACCATTTGAAAATTTTAATACCTACAGACTTTAGTGTTCAATCGGATTATGCCTATTTAATGGTAAAAAAAATTGAAGAAAAAGTTGACACAGAAATACATTTTTTACACGTAATGAACGTACCGAGTACGGTTACTATGGATAAAGATGGGAATGTACAAACTTGTGGTGAAATTGATGTTCAATATGTATTAAGTCAAAAAAATATTGCAGAAGCAAAACTAGAAAGCTTGAAAACACAATACGGAAATCATATACATACACATATTGTATTTGGTAAAGTAACTGATCAAATCATTTCTTTTTCTGCAGAGCATACTTTTGATTTAATTGTAATGGGCACTAAAGGCGCAACAGGTATTAAAGAAAAAGTTTCTGGATCTGAAACTCAAATGGTAGCGAGAAAATCCAACATTCCATTACTTTCTTTAATGTGCGATCGTTCCGATTTAGTTATTAAAAATATTTTGTTTGTTCATGATTTTAAAAATAATACTGAAAAATACGATTTAACACTTTTGAGAAAGTTTATAAAATATTTTGATACGAAAGTTCATCAGTTACACATTTTAAACAACACTAACGAACTTGAGTCGAGAATGATTTTAGATCAGATGGATGCGCATGCAAAATTGAATGGTATCGTAAACTACTCTAATCATTTATTAAATGATTTTGATATAGAAAACGGTGTGGTACATTTTAATCAAATGCACGAAGTAGATTTGGTTTGTATAGGTACACACGGCAAAGGTGGCTTGTTTTACACGAGTGTAACCGAAAAATTAATCAATCATTTATATAAACCAATGATTTCATTTCAACTAAAATAAATATAAAAATATGCCCGAATTTTTAACTAATACTTGGCCTTGGTGGTTTTCTGGGGCAATAATTGCGAGCATAATGGTTGCATTGTTGTTCTTCGGACAATCGTTCGGTTTTTCGTCAAATTTAAGAACCATTTGCGCTGCAGCTGGCTTAGGAAAAAATGTAAAGTTTTTTGATTTTAATTGGCGCGGACAAATGTGGAATTTAATGTTTTTGTTTGGAGCAATCATTGGTGGCTTTATAGCAAATCAGTTTTTTTCTAACGGTATGCCTTTAGAAATTTCAGAAAACACTATTAAAGATTTAAGCAAGCTTGGTATTGCAGCTCCAATTTCTGTGCAACCAGAAGAGCTATTTAGCCTCGAAGCCATGTTTTCTATTAAAGGATTTTTAATACTTGCTTTTGGAGGATTAATGGTTGGATTTGGTTCTAGGTATGCTGGCGGATGCACGTCTGGCCATGCTATTAGCGGTTTATCCGATTTGCAGTTACCTTCTTTAGTAGCCGTTATCGGTTTCTTCTTAGGAGGCTTAGTAATGACACATTTATTGTTACCATACATTTTATAAAAATTATGAAATTATTAAAATTCTTATTAATTGGAATCGTGTTCGGAGTGGTAATGGCTAAATCCGAAGCAATGTCGTGGTTCAGAATACAAGAAATGTTTAGGTTCCAGGCCTTTCATATGTATGGCATAATTGGTACTGCAGTGGTACTGGGTGCATTAGGTGTATACATAATAAAAAAATTAAAACTGAGAGATACAGAGGGTAACCCCATCCTGTTTTTCCCTAAAGACAAAGCATACCTAAGGTATTTAATTGGAGGTTCCATATTTGGTTTAGGATGGGCACTAAGCGGTGCTTGTCCTGGACCTATGGTTGTAAACATTGGATACGGTTACTTATCAATGGTAGTTGTATTTTTCTTTGCAATTGTGGGTACTTATTTATACGCTATAATCAAAAATTATTTGCCTCATTAATTATCTAATACAAATTATTATGGATAATCAATTAAAAAATAATATGAATTCTGATGAGGTAAATAAATCTACATTTAAGCTTATTAATCAATTATTGGTTTTAAATGTTTTATTAATTCTGATCATTATTGTATTTGCGATTTATTTTTTATTAGCAAATAATAGTAACACTAATACAGAAAATTTACCCTCTGAAGAAAGTGTAGTTGCGCTAAATAATACAACAGAATCGAAGCCAGTAGAAAACTTCTGGACAGCACCATCTATAGAAGAAATTATAGACACCGAGCAAAAGAAATTGATTGAATATGGCAAAGAAATAATTGCCCATACTTCAGTATATTTTGGAGCTAAAGGCAAAGTAAATGCAAACAGCACTAATGGCATGAATTGCCAGAATTGCCATTTAGATGCAGGTACAAAAGTGTTTGGTAATAATTATTCGGCAGTAGCATCAACCTATCCAAAATTTAGAGCACGCTCGGGTTCTACAGAAAATATTTATAAAAGAGTAAACGATTGTTTCGAAAGAAGTTTAAACGGTAAGGGCTTAGATACCACTTCAAAAGAGATGCAAGCCATTGTAGCCTATATTAATTTTTTAGGTAAAGATGTAGCCAAAGGAGAAAAACCAAAAGGAGTAGGATTTAAAGATCTTGCCTTTTTAGATAGAGCGATAGATCCGGTAAAAGGTAAAGTGGTGTACGATCAAAAATGTGTGTCATGCCATCAAACAACTGGTGAGGGACTTTTAACAGATGATAAAACAGCCTTTGTTTATCCTCCATTATGGGGTAAAAATAGTTATAACGATGGTGCAGGTTTATACAGAATGTCGAATTTTGCAAAGTATGTAAAATACAACATGCCATTGGGTGTAAACCATGAGAATACTCAATTAACAGATGAAGAAGCTTGGGATGTTGCCGCTTTTGTAAACTCACAAAGCCGACCAAAAAAGAACATCAAAAAAGATTGGCCAAACATTGCAGAAAAACCATTTGATCACCCGTTCGGCCCATATGCTGATGGTTTTACAGAAAAAGAACATAAATATGGCCCTTATAAGCCAATAAAAGCTAAATTAGAACAGCTAAAAAAATCATCAACACAAACACCAAAAAATACTTAATACTGATGGCAAATAAAAGAAGAGATTTTATAAGAAAAGCAGGCATGGTATTTTCCACTGCTTTTCTTGCTAGTGCAAGCCCTATTGCAAGCATTGCCAATTCTGTAGAAGAAATTGAATCGGAATTTGATGATCAAAAAAATGCCAGCTCTTCAGAAAAAACTACCTTAAGTATTTTACAAACAACCGATGTACACTGCCAAGTGTATCCGCATGATGAGTTGTTTTGGGAAAATAACAAAGCAGTATTCAGAAAAACAGGTGGCTATGCACAATTGGCGACTTATCTAAAAAAAGAAAGAAAAAATAAACATAGCTTTTTAATTGATACTGGCGATATGTTTCAGGGTAGTGAATTATCTGTAAAAACTACTGGTGAAGCCATGGTGCCTATTTTAAATAAGTTAGGATACGATTTGTATTTACCCGGAAATTGGGAAGTTATTTATTACAAAAAAGCGATGCAGAAATTATTAGGTGCTTTACATGCTCCTAAAGTTTGTGCCAATATGTATCATGATTTAGGCGAGGGTAAAAAAGGAGAATTAATTTTTCCAGCTTACCATGTGTGGAATGTAAACGGAATTAAAGTAGGATTTTTAGGATACACAGATCCTTTAGTACCTATTAGGCAATCGCCAAATTATAGCAAAGGAATTATTTACACCAAACCAGAAGAAAATATTGCTCATTATGTTGATGTATTAAGAAATCAAGAACAATGCGCAGCAGTAATTGTAATAGCACATTTGGGTCTCTCTCAACAATTACATTTAGCTAATAACGAAGTTTGCAAAGGAGTGGATTATATTTTAGGGGGCGATACACATGAGCGAGTTAGAGTGCCTATACAATGTACCTATGCAAAGGTTGTAGAACCGGGTGCTTTCGGTAGTTTTGTAGGAAAGCTTAACTTAACTTTTCAAGATCATAAATTAGTAAAAGACGAATACGAATTGGTGGAAATTTCTGAGCGTAATTATAAAGCAGACGAAGAAGTTTTATCGATTATAAAACAAAATGAACAACCCTTTAAAGAAGATATTAATAAAGTAATTGGGTACAGTACTATCCCTTTATATAGGTATTTTGTAGTTGAAAATACTATTGATACCTTAATTTTAGATGCACTCTCTTGGAAAGTTAAAGAAGTAGATATTGTGCTCTCTAATGGGTTCAGATTTTGCCCACCAAGAACCACTCCAGACCATACCGGGAATATTCCTATTACCAATGGATTTGTATTTGATATGCTACCTGTTGACAGTACCGTAAGAACTGCAGAAGTTACCGGTAAACAAATAAAAGAATGGTTAGAGAAAGAGTTGAACAATGTGTTTGCAAAAGAAGCATCCGAACGATTTGGTGGTTGGGTAATAAAATTTAAAGGCATGAACATTGAGTTTAATGCTTTTGCTGATAAAGGCAAACGTGTGCAAAAAGTAACAGTAGCAAACAATGAACTTAATTTAGAACAAACCTATAAAATTTGTGCTTGCGAACGCGATGGAGATCCCGATGATATGTTGTGTAGAATACGCGGTGTTAAAAACGCTCGAAACACTCCTAATACTTTGCACAGTGTAATGAAAGAATATTTAGCAGCAAACAGTCCGGTTAGTCCAAAGCCTCCTTTATCAGCTAAGATTTTAGATGCTTCGCAAGATTTATTAACACAAGTAACAGGAGTTGATTATCAATTTAGATAAAAACAAAATGAAAAAAATCATACTTTTAGCATTGTTTGCATTTGGTTTAAATGCAGTACAAGCACAAGTTACAGAGCATAAAATTGTATTTCAATTAAGTGTAAGCGATACAATGGCCCATAAATCATTAATGAAACAGCTGGGTAATATTTTAACGGTTTCGCCTAGCACTAAAATAGAAATTGTATGTCACGGTCCTGGCTTGGAAATACTAATGATAAATAAATCTATCGTAAAAGATAAAATCGAAGTGTTTAAAAACAAAGGTGTAGTATTTAATGCATGTGAGTTTTCTATGAAAGAACGTAATATTTCTAAATCTGTAATTATACCAAGTGCAACTTATGTACCAGCAGGCATTATAGAAATTGTTAGCAAACAAGAACAAGGTTGGTCATATATTAAATCAGGATTTTAATACACAAAATGTTTAATATTTCAGTTTTAAAGGTATCAAGTATATTGATATTCTTAAGCATCGCTATTCCATCTATTGCACAACACGAAACGGAAAATACGCAAGTAGATTCTAGCAATATAAAATCAATAAAAGATTTCATGAATAAATCTGTTTGGCATTTCCACAGCCGTAGTTTTTTTATGACGACTATAAACGATGGTGCCTTGAAAGACGATTATGCTTTGGCACAAGGTGCTGGAATAGGTTTGCTCACTACTCCAATTAAAGGCTTCCAATTAGGCTTGAGTGGATATTTTATCTTCAATGTTTTTTCATCAGACTTAGCAAGTCCGGATTCTATTACAGGTTTAAAGAACCGATATGAATTGGGGCAATTTGACGTTTTACGTCCTACGAATAAATATGATTTTGATAGGCTCGAAGATTTGTTTATTAAGTACAAAATTAAAAAGACATACATAAAACTAGGACGAATGGAATTGCAAACTCCATTTTTAAATATGCAAGATGGCAGAATGCGCCCTACCATTGAAGAAGGAATTTGGTTGAATTCTAAAGAACTAAAAAACATAGAAATACAAGCGGGATATATTTGGGGAATATCGCCGCGCTCTACGGTCGATTGGTTTAAAACATCAGAATCTATAGGTATTTACGGGCAAGGTGTAAATGTGGATGGTACTAAATCTAACTATGCAAATAATTTAGAAAGCAAGGGCATTGTATTATTCAACCTAAATTATAAATACAAAAATAAGGCTGAAATAATTTTATGGAATGCTTACATCGAAAATATTTCAAATACCAGTATGCTTGAGATAAAAAATGAACATTTACTAGGAAATGTTACTATTTACAACGGTTTAATGTATTTCCACCAAAGGGCAATTCATGATGGTGGCAATGTCGATCAAGCTAAAACATACATAAATAAAAATGCGAAAACGAATGTAATTAGTTTACAAGTAGGAGCGAAGAAAAAGAGATGGAATGTAAATCTAAATTATACCCATATTACAGATGATGGCAGGTATTTAATGCCAAGAGAATGGGGTAGAGACCCCTTTTATACCTTTATGTCCAGAGAGAGGAATGAAGGAGCAGGCAATGTTCATGCATTTACTACCAACATAGTTTATACAAGCTTAAATAATAAATTAAAATCAGGTGTTTCTTATGGGTACATAAACATGCCCAGTGTATTTAATTTTCGGTTGAATAAATACGGGATGCCTACTTACCACCAATTAAACCTATCATCAAGCTACAACTTCCAAAACTTTTGGAAAGGCATGGAGTTTAGAGTACTAATGGCCAGTAAATTTAATGGCAGCGAAGAGTTGCTGCAAGCTAAACATGTTTATAATAAAATAAATATGCTTAATTTTAACTTTATTGTCGACATTAGGATTTAAGGCTTTTTTGGAACATCATGGAAAATTTAAAAGTTAGGTTAAGTAGTATACTCGAAAATAAATTAATTGATGAAATTATAGAGTTTGGCAAAATCTCATCACACAAAGAAGGCGACGTAATTATCGATTATAATAAAATGATAAAAGCCATGCCTATTGTATTGAGCGGGAGCATACGTGTAATGCGAAAAGAAGATGGAGGGCGCGAAATTTTATTGTATTATTTGAATAGCAATGAAAGTTGCGCTATGGCCTATACTTGCTGCATGGAAGCGCGTAAAAGCGAAATTAAAGCCATTGCCGAAACAGATACCGAAATACTTTCTATACCACATGATAAGCTCGATGAGTGGTTGGTAAAATACCCCTCATGGAAATCGTATATCTTTAACAGTTTTACATCAAGGTTCAACGAGTTGCTAAAATCATTGGAGAGCATAGCCTTTCAGAAACTTGACGATCGATTGGTACGTTACTTAAAGAACAAAACCACAGCCAGTGGTAAAATGGTAGTAAGTGCTTCGCATCAACAAATAGCCGACGAGCTTGGCACAAGTAGAGTAGTGGTTTCTCGCCTCTTAAAGATGCTCGAAAACGAAAACAAAGTTATCCTCTATCGCAACGAACTAAAAGTTCTTAGTAGTTTGTAGGATTATTAACTCTTTGCGAACCTCTGCGAAAACTTAGCGCCCTTTGCGTGAACGGTTAAAATAGTTCACGCAAAGGGCGCTAAGTTTACGCAAAAACCGCAAATTCGCTAGTTCGCTGGTTCGATATTCTCTTCCTTCTTGCTACCCTTTAACTTCGAACTCTTATCAATACCCGATAATACTTCGATGTTAATTCCATCAGACAATCCAGTTTTGATAAATACTTTTTTGAAATTTTGTGGAGTGCTTGTTTCCACTTCTACGTATGCTTTTTCTTTATCGAACTTCATTACACTTTCGGGAATGCTAAGCACAGAATCTCTACGATCCAATACAATGTCGGCATTGGCGCTGTAACCTGCGCGAATAAAACTGCCTGGTTTTAGTTTCATGGCTGCTTTTATTTCAAATTGTATGGCACCATCTTGCTCTACACCCTTTGGTGAAATGTATTCTAATACTGCATCGTATTTCTCGGTAGTAATGGCTCCAATGGTTACAATTAAGGCCATTCCCGATTTAATTTTTCCTACTTCCGATTCGTCTACTTTTCCTAGAAAAATCATGTCTTTCATGTCTGCAATACTTGCAATAGTAGTTCCCTCGTTAAAAGTGTTGCTCTCTATTACAGAATTTCCCACTTTAACAGGCACATTCAAAATCATCCCATCAATAGTAGCAGTTATTATAGTGTTGGTGGCATTGCCCATAGATTTTGAGCTACCTTGTTTTATCAATTGCAAATTATTATCAGCAGTTTCTAATTCTTCTTTTGCATTGTTATAGGTAACATCTACTCGCTGAAATTCTGCCATCGAAATTACTTTTTGGTCGAACAGTTTTTTATTTCTATCGTACTCTACTTTGGCATTGTTAAAGGTTATTTTCGCACGGTTCAGTCTGCTTTCTGCTTCGTTTAAACTTACCATGTTTGGTATAATTTTTACACGCGCAATTTTATCGCCACGGCGAACCATTTTACCAGCTTCTACATACAACTCTTCTATAATACCCGATACACGTGGTTTAATGTCAACCTCTCTGCGTGGTACTACTGCACCTGTTGCCACTGTTTTTTTAATGATGTTGTTTACACTCGCTTTCTCGATGTTATAAACTTCAGGAGCTTTCTCCGATTTCTTGTATAGGAAATACATCGTACCTACAAATACAACACCTAACAAACTAAACAATACAATTCGAACAACTTTTTTCATATAAATTTATTTTTCAATTTTCATTTATTTGCACATTTTTATATTCACTCTAATACCAACTCAACTCCACATTTCCATATGTACTGGATTAGAGCACCGGCTCCCAGCTCTCAACTCTACGCTCCCAGCTATTTACCCGTCGGCCCTCAAAGCCTCAATAGGCTTCACCTGTATAGCTCTCCTTGCCGGTATAAATCCTGCCAATGCACCCGCAACAATCAACACCGTTAAGGCGGTTATGGCAATATTTAAATCAACCTGTGGGTTTTTAAACATCCCACCATCAGGGTTTGCACCCATGCCCAAGTTTACCAATTCTAAAATTCCTATGCCAATTACCAAGCCAAAGTAACCTGCTATGGTTGTTAAAAAAACAGATTCTAAAATTATTTGCCCTACCACTTTTATAGGTGTTGCACCCAAGGCTCTTTTAATTCCAATTTCTTTGGTGCGTTCTTTAACCACTATTAACATAATATTACTCACGCCAATTATTCCTGCTAATAAGGTACCTATTCCTACAATCCACACCAATAAATCGATGCCATTAAACAAGCCATTTATTTTACCAAACTCTTTACCCATGTTCCAATGCCCAATGGCTAATTGGTCGTCGGGTGAAATATGATGGCGAGTTTTCATCAACTCTATCACTTTATTTTCTACTATTTCAACTGGAATATTTTCTTTAGAAGTAATGGCATACCAACCTACAACGTTTCCATAATTAAAGGCAGTTTGGAAAGTGGTAAAAGGTACATACACCGTTTGTGCTTCTTCCTGTCCTTGCCCGCCAGCTTGCTTGGTTTTAAACAAACCTACGACTTGGAAATACACACCGTTGATGCGTATGTATTGCCCAATGGGATCTTCATCTTTCTCAAATAAAATTTCTTGTACACGGTTTCCAATTACGGCTACTTTTCTTTTTTCTTTAATATCATAATCATTAATAAATCGTCCTCTGAGATTATTCATGGGTTGTATTTTCTCGAATTCAGGAAAATCTCCATAAATAGAAAACTGACCGGTTTTTACACCACGCGTAATATTATTGCCACCTCTAAAACCACCGAGCTGGTTGCGTGCGCAAACATATTGTGCTTCGGGTATGGTATTTTTAATGGCTTCTGTATCGTCGTTATTATAATTAAACCTACGCCCTGGTTGGAAACCTGCATAGGCTTTGTTGGTTTTCTGAGTCCACAAAAAAAAACTATTGGTAGCCATGCCATCAAAACCACCCACTACGCCGTTGCGCAATCCGTTACCAGAGCCTAACATTATTACCAACATAAAAATACCCCAGAACACCCCAAATGCTGTAAGGGTAGTTCTTAATTTATTTTTTTTGATGGTGCTAAAAATTTCTTGCCAATTGTCTCTATCAAACATATTATTCGTCTCTAAGTGCTTCAATAGGTTTAATTCTGGCAGCTTTTAAGGCAGGTACAAAACCTGCAACTGCTCCTGCAAATATCAAAAATAACGTTGCCCCAATGGCAATGTTTAAATCTACTTCTGGGTTTCTAAAAAAGTCGGAGGGAGGCATGAATTTTTTCGCAAGCTCTGTAACAATTACGCCTAATACTAAGCCAATGTAGCCTGCAAAACCTGTAATTAAAACAGACTCTTGTATTACTAAACTAACTATAGAAAAGGGGGTGGCACCAATGGCTTTTCTAACACCAATTTCTTTTGTACGCTCTTTCACTACAATCATCATTATATTGCTCACCCCAACAATTCCTGCTATAATAGTTCCTATACCAATAATACCGACAAAGAATTTTATGCCGTTCAACAAATCCATTATGTTTTTATAATTCTCATTATTATCAAACGCAAATAGTGCACGCTCATCTGCAGGGTCAATTTTATATTTTGTTTGGAGGTATGTTCTGGAATCTTCTAACATACGCTTACTTTGCACTAAACTTGCTTTGCCAGTACTAAACCAAATAACTGATACAAAATCTTTCCCATTATAAGTTTTCTGCATAGTGCTTATGGGTATATATATACGGTCGTTATCTTGCCTGCCTTCATCCACTAAAACCCCAATTACTTTAAAAGGTACACCGGTAATGTCTATGTATTTACCAATCGGGTCTTCGTCTTTAAACAAGGCTTCTTTTACGGGCTTACCAATTACAGCAACTTTACGATTTTCCGTAATATCTAGTTCATTAATAAATCTGCCTGCTATGATGTTGCACTTTTCTAACTTATCATGGTCTTTGCCACAAGCACGAACTAAGAAAGATCCTTTTTCATTTTTATAATTAATACTTTTTATTTTTTGTACATCTCTAGAAACAGTAATGTATTCTATACCCGGAATATTATTTTTGATGTACTCGAAATCTTCATTCTTCAGCATTATTCTTCGGCCTGCTTGCATGCCTTGGTAGGGATTGCTGGTTACTCCACCTTCTATCCATATGGCATTGCTCGCGTCTGAGAGGAATTGTTTTTCTGCACCATTTTTTAATCCCTGACCAGAACCTAACAATACAATTAAAATAAAGATACCCCAGGCTACCGAGAAACCAGTTAAGAAAGTACGCAGTTTGTTTTTCTGTATCGTACTAAATATTTCTTGCCATTTATCTAAATCGAACATCTTATGCGGTTTCTATAATGCCGTCTTTTAATCGTATTATTCTATCGGTTTTTGCAGCTATATCATGCTCATGCGTAACAATTATAATCGTCATTCCGGTATCGTTAATTTCTTTTAGCAAGTTCATTACTTCGTAAGAAGTTTGTGTATCTAATGCTCCCGTAGGCTCATCGGCTAAAATAATTTTAGGTTGCGCTATTAAAGCTCTTGCAATGGCTACTCTTTGTTTTTGTCCACCACTCATTTCACTTGGCAAATGTTCAGCCCAAGCGCTTAAGCCAACTTTCTCTAAATATTGCATGGCAATGGCATTTCTTTTTTTACGAGAAACCCCTTGGTAATAGAGTGGGAGTGCAACGTTTTCCATTGCATTTTTAAAAGATATTAAATTGAACGATTGAAATACAAAACCTAACATTTGGTTCCTGTATTTTGCAGATTGCGTTTCTGTTAAATTTTTTATTAAGGTATTATTTAACCAATATTCACCTTCATCATACTGATCGAGCATGCCCAGTATATTTAACATGGTAGATTTGCCCGAACCAGATGAACCCATAATCGATACGAATTCTCCTTCGTTTATTTTCATATCAATGCTTTTCAACACCTTCATAGAGTTGTTGCCAATAGAATACGATTTGCTGATGCTCTTTAACTCAATCATAATACCAAGTATAGGAAATACATTAATACCAATTGAATTAATAACGGCTTTGTTACTCGCCTAACGGGTTTGTTACATTTTACTCAATATCTTTTTATCTATGTAAAAAGTACCAAACGGGATAATGCTCGAAGCGAGCACTTGCAAAGTGATGCCTAGTTTCCATTTATGTTTAAGAGACATTACTAGGGTGTATACCACAAACAGTACAAACAATAAACCATGTGCTTGACCAACTATTTGAACAGGAGTAGGGTTGTGCCCAATATATTTAATGGGCATGGCTATAAACACCAATACCAAAAATGAAATTCCTTCTAAAAAACCTATTAACCTTAATAAGCCAATTCCGGGTGTTAAAAACTTCGACATCGTACAAATTTATGCCGAAAGTAGAACATAAATGGCGCTAAACAAAATATATTTTTATTCGAATCTTTCTGGAAATTGTTTTATAATTCCATAGGACAATACATTAGCTAGTTTATAAGTTTCAGTTATAATTTTATCAAAAACTTCGACATCATAACTAAAGTTTTCAGTTACTCTATTTTGTATTTGCAAATCAAATAATTGAGAATGCAATAGCATTAAATAACTTAGTTCTTCTTTGCTCCAATTAGGATTGACTTTTATTAAATAATCAATAGTTCTATCCACATTAACATCCACTTTATCCCTTGAATCATTTAAATCATCTGCATTATTATTTGATTTATATCTGATGATGCTAATGGTTAAAGAAGTACTAGAACTTATCGATTCGCAAAATTCATCTCCTTTTTCTCTTCCATAATATCGAGTAAACAATCTGCCCATGTCTTCTTGGTTTGTTAGTAAACGATACAAAGATTCTTCGGTACCTGGCAAACAATCTACTAAACATAAAACAGCTTGGCGTGACCATATTGCATTATCGACCCATAAGCGCGTCATTTCCGATTTAAAGATTAATTTCTTATCACTTTCGCCATAGCTACTTAATATTTGTGCTTGCGAGCTGAATACTGTACAGAGTAACATACTGCTTAGTATTAATTTGAGAGCTGTTTTCATTTTAAGGTATATGTATAGCTCAAAGGTAGACTTATGTTGAGCTACTAGTATGATTTATATCATGTATTTCATAAAACTCAATAGGCAAGCCATCTGGGTCGGCTATAAAAGTAAATCGTTTACCAGTAAACTCATCGGTTCGTATAGCTTCTACCTCCACCTTATATTGTTTCATAGTAGCCATTACTTGCGCTAAATTTTCTACCTCAAATGCCAAATGTCTTAAGCCTACTGCTTCTGGTTGGCTTAGTCTGGCTGGTGGATTAGGAAAAGAAAATAATTCTATGATATAGTTACCATTCAATCCTAAATCTAACTTATAAGAATCGCGTTCTTCTCTGTATGTTTCTGCAAGTATTTCTAAACCTAATACCTGAGTGTAAAAATGTTTAGAACGCTCGTAATTGCTGGCTATAATGGCAATGTGATGAAGGGCTTTAATCATTTAAATGAAAGATAAAAGCTGAGGTAATAGATTTACTTGTTTTGCTAAAGTTGTTGTCTTCTGCAAATATTGCTTCTTTATTCGAAAATAATTTCCCTTCAATTCTAAAGATTGCAAATTCGCTTATGCTCAAATCGTAATTAATAGAGAACCCAGTTCCCCAGAACCCATTTACATTATTTGTTGAAAACACATTTTTCATTCTATCATCTAAATACTCGGCTCTAAAGGCTATGCTTTGCTTAATGCTTGGTTTATATCGAGCCATGAAAATAGGAGAGTACCAAATATTAAAATAATCTGCTCTATTCCAAATTTCTTCTGCTCCTATGTCAAAACCAACTACCGTGCTAAACTTTTCATTCCACTGTATTTGAGTATATAAATTGTGGAAATATCTTGGTCTAACATATGTTGCGCTGTAACTGTTATTATTACCAATGTATGAGCTACTATTTATTAAAATTTTTGAATTTGGTTTGTATTGAACTTGTGTACCTAAGCTCAATGGGTAATTACTTTGTTTGGCAATCACTTGCCATCCATTTAAAGCCAAAACACTTACATATAATTTACCGTTTTTAGTTGTATATGCAATACGAGCGCCGGCTTCATAATAGGGGCTGGCTTCTGCTTGCAAACTACGGGTAAGGGTCCAATTATCAATACCCACGGCACTTTCAATACCTATGTGTGAGGGCATTATACCAACATCAAACCATAAATTATATTTTTTGGTTAGCTTAATACCTACGCTCGATTCGTAAATGTATTTATATGCTGCATCGGGACCTGTATAATTTTTATCGGCATAAGTACCTATCATTACTCCTAAGTTTGCACGGTATTTATTGCTTACATAATTAGCCCTTAACAAGGCTAAATTTATTGCAATCTCATTGTTTTTATGATGGTTTACAATACCCCTCAATTTGTCGCTATTTGCATTCCTAAAATCGTAAGTATAATATGATTCAAAATATGAACTAAGTTTTAAATTAGCTAATATGCTATCACTCCCAACAATACCTGCAAATACAGTGTTTGAGCCAAAAACTAAAATAAGCAATAAATATTTTTTCATGTTATTCATCCATGTCGTTTAAAAACGGGAACTGCCTGCGGTTCAATTTCAATTCGTGTGCGCTTAATACATGCGTATGTATTTCTGCTAGTTCTGAAATATATACATTGGTACCAAAAGGATGGTATACACTTGTGTGGCCTACGTGTGAGATGCCATTTCCATCCTCACCAATTCTGTTTACTCCAATTACATAACATTGGTTTTCTATGGCTCTTGCTTTTAACAATGCATCCCAATGTTCCATTCTTTTCTCTGGCCAATTGGCTACTATTATCAAGGCATCGTATGGATTTTCTTTGGTGTTTCGCAACCACTTAGGAAAGCGTAAATCATAACACACATTCAAATTCAACTTCCAACCTTTGTAATCAACAATTAATTTATCTGTGCCCGCACTGTAATGTGTATGCTCATCGCCCATACTAAACAAATGGCGTTTATCATAGGTATGTATAGCCCCATCTGCTTCTACAAAAACTAAGCGATTGTAAAAATTAGATGCCTCTTTTATGATCATACTCCCTGCAATAGCGCAATTTTTTTCCATAGCAGTTTGCTTCATCCATGTCACACATTCGCCATCCATCTCTTCATATAATTTTTCGGCTTGCATGCTAAAGCCTGTAGTAAACATTTCGGGCAAGAGTATTAAATCAGTATCCTCGCTCAACTTTTTTAGCAGAGAATCAAACATTTTTAAGTTTTCTTTCTTATCTTCCCAATACAATTGGGTTTGCACAGTGCTTACTTTTAAATCTTGCATATTGATATAATGATACTCAAAAATAAGGAAACTAGGTTATTTATTGTACTCGCTTGCTTTTTTATTGCCAATGCAGTTATTGCTGAATTTATTGGCGTAAAAATATTTTCGGTAGAACAAACTTTAGGTTTACCTGAGCTTAATTTAACCTTATTCGGTATTCAAAACCTTTCCCTCAACATGTCGGCAGGTGTGCTCAATTGGCCCATCGTATTTATCATGACCGACCTTATAAACGAGTATTTTGGTAAACGTGGAGTAAAGACCCTCTCGTATGTAGCCGTGGTTATGATTAGTTATGGCTTTCTAACCATTTACGGTTCTATGCAATTAGTGCCATCTGGTTTTTGGATTAATAAAACCTTAGCTGATGGAAGTATTTTGAACATGGAGCATGCCTATAACAACATCCTCGGCCAAGGTCTATGGATTATTGTAGGTTCTATTACTGCCTTTTTAATTGGGCAATTAATTGATGTGAGTATTTTCCACTGGATAAAAAGAAAAACAGGCGATAAAGGATTATGGCTCAGAGCTACTGGTTCTACAGTGGTTTCGCAGCTTATAGACAGTTTTGTGGTAATTTTTATTGCCTTTTATATTGGAGGCGATTGGAGCCTTAAACAGATTTTTGCAGTAGGTTTAGTTGGCTATATTTATAAATTTATTGTTGCCCTTTGCGTAACGCCTATTTTATATGTTGTGCATAACTTAATAGACCGGTACTTAGGTAAAGAGCTGGCACATAAGCTTATGGACCATGCCAAGAACGAAGATTAATATTTTTCAACCATTCGTACTAATCTCATTTTTATTTCTACTTTTGCAATGCTTTGGTTTCCGATTGAGGTCGGAATTAAAAGGGAATCTGGTGTAAATCCAGAACAGTCCCGCTGCTGTAAGCTCTAAAAGATTTGTTTCAATCATAGCCACTGATTCTTTCGGGAAGGCGAAACAAAAGAGTAAGTCAGAAGACCTGCCTAGCATATTTATATCATAGCTTTCGTGGATTGAAGCTTGGATGATTATTCGTTTTAACGCAACGTTTTTTTATCAATTTTCTATTCACATGGCTTATAATTTTTTTAGGCAATGAGAATTTTGAGTATCGGTACTTTCCTTATTTTATTAGCTTCCCAAAGCTTTGGGGCTGGCATACGCGATAGTATTCTACTCAAAGAAGTTCGTGTTATACAAACCAGAAATCTTGCAGAAAAACCCATATTTAAACTCGATACACAGCGCAAGCAACAAGTAGAAATGCAATCGCTCGCACGTTTCTTACAAGAAAATACCAGTATACAATTTAAAAGTTACGGCAGTTCGGGTTCTTCGGTAATGAGTATACGAGGTGCAAACTCCTCGCAAAGTAAAGTAATATGGAACGGCATGAACATTGGTTCGCCAATGCTAAACATGAACGATGTTTCTTTACTTGCCGTAAACAATGCCGATAATATTGAACTCTTTAAAGGCGGAGCCAGTGCTGCAGAAGGTACTGGAGCATTAGCAGGGTATATTAAAATGAATAGCGAAGCGGGCTACGAAAAAAACTATGCTAGTGTACGCCTCGATTTAACTACCATCCATAACAATTCTGCACAAGTCAAATTTCATCAAGCCAATAAAACGTTTGCAAGCAGCACTGCTTTACAATACCTATACCATCAAAATAAATTTAACTATGCCAACCGTGCAGAACTTAATGAGCCTACGCAAGCACAAATAAATTCTAATTGGTTGCAGTTCGCGCTCATACAATCTTTTCATTTAAAATTGAAAAAATCGGAACTTCAGTGGCACCATTGGTACCAAGAAAGTGATAGGCAATTGAGTCCGCCTATGTATAACCGTATGCGAACAAGTTACCAGTTCGATAAATCGTACAGAAGCATTGCGAGTATAAAACGTACACTAAATGCAAATATTAGTTTAAACAGTAATGTTGCCTATACCCGAGAAGTGTTACGTTACGTAAGTAGGGTAATGGTTAACAATACCAATTTAGAACTTTTCAATTCCAACAGTTATTTCGATCAATTGCAACATCAAACAAAATTAATTTATAGAAAGGGAAATTTCGAACAGCAAGTATCGTATAATTTAAATTTTGATGGTGCTTATGTGGCCGATTACGCAAAGTATGTAAAGCGCTATCGTGCTTCTATTGCCAGCATCAACAATTATAATTTTAATAATTTGTTGAGTTTAAATTGGTCGAATAGGGTAGAACTTTTGCAAAACAAACAATACTTTGCTAGCTCTATAAACATTAACCTTATAAAGTATGTAGAGCGTGGTATTATTCCTTATGTCCGAATTTCTAAAAACTATAATTTACCCGGATTAAATGATTTGTATTGGACACCCGGAGGCAACCCAAATTTAAATGCCGAACAAAGTTGGGAACAAGAAATAGGCTCGAGCTATCAAAAAGAATTTAACAAATTTAGTTCCAAGAGCACTGTATCTGCTTATCATTCTATGGTGCGCAATTGGATACTTTGGCAACCCTCTGCTATAGAAAATGGTGTATGGACCCCACAAAATTTAGTGCAAGTAAAATTACAAGGTATAGAGATAGAGCAAGAGTTGCAGTACACACTAAATAAAAACAACAGAATAGATTTCAAATTCTTTTATGCAAAAATTTTAGCCATTAATAACAAAGCTGTTAAGGCCAACGACCAAACAGTAGGCAAACAAATTATTTACATACCCGAACAAAAATGGGGCTTCAATGTAAATGTTAAAGTTAAAAATAGCAGCATCAACATAAACACACACCAAGTATCGCACAGGTACACAGCTGCAGATCATAGTATTTTTTTACCAGCCTATACCATTGTTGATGTTCGTTTGCAACATCAGCTTAACTTAAAAAACCACCATGTGGTAATGGGCATTTA